>JBBSCM010000309.1:0-4779 GCA_038250295.1 Anaerolineales bacterium
AATGTATTTGTATTTTATAGCTCTGACCTAAGTAAAACCTGAAACCTGATTAAGAATTCGATAAGAGAGTGAAAACCACAAATCCCGCCAAGCTTGCCCAAGCCCGAACGGGATTTGTAAAAGGGAGAATGTAATTACAATTATATTCGGTGAGATGAACGCAGGCTGAATAATAGTTAAATGGCAGGTGAGAGTATGGTTCAAATAAATTTCAGTAAATCACGATTCTGGAGTCCATCAGCTTGCTGATGGAAAGCTCGCGGAATACGACGGAAACTCTGTGAAAGTGGTCCCTTGTTGCTTTTTCTGTTGGGTATTGTGGTTTTATTCGATTGTTCAGACAGCAAGCTGTCTGACTCCAGAGTTAAACTTGAGACTTACTGAATTTCAGAAGTCTTATAAAACTGCCAGTAACTCATCTAATGTAATCGGCCCTTCTCTTAAGATGATGGGTTTTTCACCTGTGCAATCCACCAAGGTAGATGGGACTCCGCCCGGCGTTTTTCCGCCATCCAGTATTAATGGAATTCGTCCCTTGAGCTGGTCATACACTTCCTGTGCCGTGGATGGGCTTGGCTGCCCTGAAATATTTGCGGAGGTGACCGCCATGGGGCCAGCTGCTCGAAGCAACGCGCGGGCATCTGGATGGTCTGGGATGCGGACTGCGGCGGTGGATGTGGCTGATACTGCTAGGGGGAGAGTCCGCTTTTTGGGGACGATGCAGGTCAGAGGTCCGGGCCAGAAGCGGGAGGCGAAAATTCGCGCCATGTTTGGAATATCGGCTGCGACTGTTTGCAAATCATCAACATCCGCGATCAGAATGGGAATGGCTTTTTCAATGGGACGTTCTTTTGCGTTGTAGATGCTTTCGATGGCGGCATTATCAAATGCAAGTGCGCCGAGACCATAGACGGTATCGGTGGGAAAAGCGATGATGCCGCCGTCTTTTAAGATTTCAAGCGCTATTTGAATTTCATTGGCAGGAATGATCTCGGTTTTCATATAAACATGATTTCAAGCAAGCGGTCATTGCCTGCAAGGTCTTGATGCAAGTGAATGGTCGCATCTGAGAATGTGTCGAAGGCAAGGCCAAGGGCTTGTACCCCGAGCATGGATTCGATCTCAAACAGCAGCATACCGTGTGGCGCAAGCCAGCCGGGTGCAAGTTTGAAGAGTCGGCGATATAGATCGAGGCCGTCCGTGCCACCATCGAGGGCGATGGTGGGTTCGCGACCAAAGATGGGCAGGCGCTGTAATGTTTCAGTGGGGATGTAAGGCAGGTTCGCGCAGATGAGATCAAAGTGGCTGTCCGTGGGAAGCGGATCGATATGTTGCGGAAGCAGGTCACATTGTAGAAAATTCATACGATGATGAACGTGAAATTTACGTGCGTTGTGCTGTGCAACCTTAAGCGCATCGAATGAAATATCTGTTGCAAGAATATTCGCATCTGGCATGTGCATGGCGATGGAAACCGCGATTGCGCCTGACCCTGTGCCGATATCTGCAACGGTTCTTCGTTCGGGAGAGGCTTGAAGCCAGACAATCGCTTTTTCCACCAGCAATTCTGTTTCGGGGCGCGGGATGAGCACGTCTTTTGTGACATCAAAATCCAGGCCGAAGAATTCCCAGTGACCGAGGATGTAGGGGAGAGGTGTGCCAGCCTGGAATTGATCAAATGTGTGGGTGGTTGCGGCAATTTGCGGCGGGTTGAGAGGCGTGTCCAGATGAGCGAGCAGCCATGTGCGTGGATATCCCAGCGCATGGGCGAGGATGATCTGCGCGTCGAGTTCAGTGGAATCGCCTGCAAGTTGTGAGTTGAGTTGCTTGAGGAGTTCTCCCGCGTTCATTTTATATTCCCAAATAACGTGTATTCGAAGACGAGGTTCATATTATCTTATAAAGATGTGGCGACTCTCCAGCCGCCACATCTTTATTCGTCGTCATCCGCTCCTGTTGCAGCCAGTCGTTCTGACTCATCCTGAGTGGAGAGTTGGTCGATGAATTGATCTATCGAGCCATCCATCACCACGGAAAGGTTGTAACTTGAATATCCAATGCGGTGATCTGTAACACGGCTTTGTGGATAATTGTAGGTGCGGATTTTCTCCGAACGATCACCGGAGCCAACCTGTGAACGGCGGTCTGCTTCAAGCTCTGCGCGCCGTTTTTGTTGTTCAATTTCATACAAGCGCGCGCGCAGGATGCTGAGGGCGCGTAATTTATTTTGTAACTGTGAGCGCTCATCCTGACAGGTCACGATCATGCCGGTTGGTTTGTGATACAAACGCACAGCGGTGGAATTTTTCTGCACGTTTTGTCCGCCCGCGCCGGAGGAACGGTAGACCTCAATAATAATGTCGCTTTCAGGAATATCCACTTCAACATCATCCACTTCAGCGAGCACCGTCACTGTTGCCGTGGATGTATGAATACGCCCCTGGGATTCGGTGGCTGGCACTCGCTGCACACGATGGACACCTGATTCGTATTTTAGTTTTGAGTAGGCGCCATTGCCCTTGACTTCAAAGATTACTTCTTTGTAGCCGCCAACGCCAATGGCGCTCTCAGACATAAGCTCAACCTTCCAGCGTTTGCCTTCCACATAACGTGTGTACATGCGGAACAAGTCTGCGGCGAAGATGGCGGCTTCGTCACCACCCGCGCCCGCTCGAATTTCAAAGATGACGTTTCTATCATCGCGCGGGTCTTTCGGGACGAGCATGCCTCTGATCTCTTTTTCGAGGACTTCGATCTTTGGAGTCAGATCATCCACATCAGCTTTTGCCAGCGCAAGCAGTTCCGCATCATTTTCAGACACGATCATGGCTCTGGCTTCCTCAAGGCTTTTCAACGCCTGACGGTATTCACGAACCTTTGCATAAATGGGTTCCAGGTCTACGCGTTCTTTGTTGATCTCTCCGGCGCGTTGATAGTCACTGCCCACCTCAAGCATTTCGCTTCCCAGTTGTTCATAACGTTCTTCAATTGCTTGTAGTTTGTCGAGCATAAAATTTCCGTTTACTTGTAGTGCGACATTTATGTCGCTGGATTAATATAAAGGCGACATAAATGTCGCGTTATACGATTGTGAAATAAAACGCGGCATCTAATAATTGCCGCGCATACAGGAATACCAATAGAAAGAGCAGCTAGTAATTTGTAACTGCCGAAAGCACCATTGAAAGAATCAAAATGATCGCAAAAATCGCAAATAGTATTTGTGCCAGTCTTCTGTTCCCATTTTCGGGGGTTTTTGATTGTTTTTTATTTTTCGAAATTCTTCCTGCCATGGTTCCAACTCATTTCTTAATATGGTTATAAAAGGCTTGTGCCATTACCTTTTCAAGTTCTTCAATTGTAACAGGCTTCATCACATACCCGTCCGCACCCATTTCAAGGGCTTTGTCCACCATCACATCCGCAGCTTCGGATGAAAGCATGATAACGGGCAGGTCTTTCCACTCTTTGCGGCGGCGCAGGAATTCCAGCATATCCAGTCCGCTTACCTCAGGCATGTTGATATCCAGCACCATCAGGTCGGGTCGTCCGCCAGCCAGCAATGCCTGGGCGGCCAGGCGCGGACTATGGAAATGCTTTGTCTCAGAATCAAGCAGCCTCAGCATCAAACTGACTGCGAGACCCATTTCCTCATCGTCGTCAACGATCCAGACTAGTTTCATTTGAGGGATGATTCCAATTCTTTCATAAATTCTTCAAAAGTAATTTCCTTGTCAGTCTTTACATGCAGTGCAGGGTCTTCGCGCGGATGCCAATGCCAATAACCACGCGTGTTATCCGCGCCAAATATGCGTTCGTTATCGTGAATTTGAGCATAAGCAGTTTTACCGCTTGTAGAATGGAAGTACGCATCAACAAAAGAGCGGTCAGTGAGAAAAATCCTGAGTTGAGTGTGATCAATACTTTCAGTAAGAACGATAACGCGCATAACAATTGAAGAATCTGCACACCACTCTCTTGTTTGCAGTTCAAACTCTCGTGCGTTCATTCGAGCCATTGCAGGAAAATCTCAAGGGTCTTTTTTTCAGAAAGCGCGGATTCCCAATCCCATGTATCTCTTTCTGCCTCATAGGAAAATGGGTCTTGAATTCTGCCATCATCGCATGCCAATTCGAATTCTGCAAAATCCATGCCATATTTTTTCTCAAAACCAGTAATTTTATTTTGAATTGTTTGCTTCTTCAATTGCATTAAATCCTTTAATGCAATTGATAAAGCTGTGTCTGTATTTGACTCACCTGTCAGTTGACTTAACACTTCATAAACAGGATTTGATATCGAAACAGATTTTGTAACCATTTTATATTCCTCTTATTCCAAATGCGCCTTGATCGACTCTGCCGCGCTGATGCTCATGCCTTTGACCGCGGCCAAATCGTCAATGCCTGCTTCTCTAATCTTATCCATAGAACCGAAATGTTTCAAGAGGGCTTTTCTGCGCGTTGGCCCGATATTTGGGATCGAATCCAACTGGGAGGCCAGTCCCTGTTTGGAGCGCCTCGCGCGATGCGCTGTGATGCCGTAGCGGTGAGCTTCATCGCGGATTCTCTGCACAAGATACAATCCCTGCGAATGACGGGGGAGAATCAGCGGCTGGCTGTTGTGTGGGAAGAAAATTTCCTCCTCCCGTTTTGCGAGTCCAACCACAGGTACTTTATCATACAAATCAAACTGTTCGAGGACTTTAACCACGCGGCCCAGCTGACCTTTGCCGCCGTCAATGATAATCAGATCGGGGAGGAAGGAAAAAGACGCATC
>JBBSCM010000310.1:0-4761 GCA_038250295.1 Anaerolineales bacterium
AGTGGAAGCTGAAAAAGAAGGGATTGTGGAAATGGCGCGCCGCGCCCGTGGGACTCCGCGTGTAGCTTTGCGTCTATTGCGCCGCGTCCGCGATTTTGCCCAAGTCCGCGCGGATGGTGTCATCACGAAAAATGTCGCCAAAGAAGCATTGGACTTATTACAAGTTGACCCGCTCGGCCTCGATGATGTCGACCGCCGTGTGTTGAAAACCATCATCGAAAAATACAATGGTGGGCCTGTTGGCTTGAACACCATCGCCGCATCCATCAGCGAAGAACAGGATACGATCATGGATGTGGTTGAACCGTATCTTTTACAATTAGGTTTCCTAGATCGAACTCCACAAGGCCGCGTCGCCACTAAATCTGCATATGACCATTTGGGATTTACCTACACGGAGCAGGGTCAGCAGAGACTATTGTAACGGTGGTCGAGTAGGCGGCGGGTTTCGATACGGACTTCGTCCTACTCAACCAGCGCCGCCGTATCGAGACCACACCACAAAGAAAGGATAAATTATGTTACAGGAAGTTGTGATCACAACAAATGCCAGTGAGTCGCTCAAACCTTTATTGGAAGTGGCGATTCAGAATCAATTAAAAGCCTTGCAACATGGGATTCAACGCACCAAAGAACGCGTGGCTGAATTTGAAAAACGTTCGGGAATGTCTTCCACTGAGTTTGAAAAAAAATTGCAAGCTGAAGAAATTGACGAGACGATTGAAACCATAGATTGGAACATGGAACTCGCCGCCCTACGTTTGCTGGAGGGACAGTATCAATCGCTTAACGAGGCGAAAATTGATTGAGCAGTATTTCCAGTCGTTGCTGGATTTACTTGCATCCCTGCCGTTTGTTGAATCTTCTAATGTCAATCTTGAAAAGCGCGGGGATTTAGCTGGGTTTATTCGCGGCGAAGTTGAATTTAAGGACGGCTCTTCCTTGCTTTTCTTTCGTGAATTAATTGATTTGCGTCTGCCGCTTCAAAAAGTGATGTATGCTTACCACTATCAAAAAGCGGATGGCACATTGATTTTTCGTTATGATAATACTGCTCATCATAGATCAATTTCCACATTTCCGATTCACAAACACTTAAAGGGGGGGAATGTAACCTCCTCCGAAGTTCCTTCATTGGAACAGGTGTTGCGCGAGATTGAAGAATCTATATTGCATGGGTAGGCTATCAATGGAAACTATCGCCCGTTACTTAATGCTCGGCGGAATTGCCTTATTCCTCATCGGCGGGGGAGTCTATCTCGCCGCGAAATTTGGCATCCCGCTCGGGCGATTGCCCGGGGACATCCGCATTGAAGGGGAGAATGGCAGTTTTTATTTCCCAGTTACAAGTTCTATTTTGGTTTCGATTATTCTTACCATTCTAATTAATATTATTTCTCGGTTTATGAACAAATAAAACCCAGATGCAATTGAAAACTTCAAATTTCGACTATCATCTGCCCGAGTCTTCGATTGCACAGACTCCTGTCGAGCCGCGTGATTCTTCACGTCTACTTGTGCTTCATCGTGATACAGGCGTAATAGAACATAAAATATTTCGTGACATCATTGATTATTTGAAACCAGAGGATCTATTAGTTTTGAATCGCACTCGTGTTATTCCTGCTCGTATCTTTGCCAAAAAAGAAACCGGTGGCCGCGTTGAGCTTTTACTTCTTCGCCGTCATGACGAATTGACTTGGGAAGCTCTGGTGGGGGGAAAGGGCTTGCGTATAGGCAAGAAGGTGCAAATTGAAGATGGTCCTCAAGCTGAGATAATAGAAATACTTGAAAGCTCTGAAAGACTCATAAAATTTTCTGAACCAATTGAGCCGTATTTTTCCAGAGTCGGAAACGTTCCTCTCCCGCCGTATATTCATGAAAAACTAAATGACCCTGAACGCTATCAAACAGTCTATTCGCGTGATGTCGGTTCCGCTGCTGCGCCCACAGCGGGATTACATTTCACATCGCAATTACTGGATAAGTTAAAAGAAAAGGGCGTGAAGATCGCCTACGTCACCTTGCATGTTGGCTTGGATACGTTCGCCCCAGTCACAGAAGAGAATCCTGAAGAACATAAAATCCATACCGAATGGTGTGAGCTTCCGCAAGAAACCGCGGACTTAGTTAATCAGACCAAACAAAATGGTGGGCGAGTAATCGCTGTTGGGACGACATCCGTGAGAACATTGGAAAGCGCAACACGCAACACGCAACAAGCATCATCAATCACAGCCTTTAGCGGCCCCACCTCCATTTTCATTCTCCCCGGCTATCAATTCAAAGTTGTAGATGCCATGATCACGAATTTTCATTTGCCCAAGTCCACGTTGATCATGCTCGTTAGCGCATTTGCTGGAAGAGAAAAGATTTTACAGACCTACGAAACTGCCATCCAAGAAGGCTATCGCTTCTATTCCTTTGGAGATGCGATGCTGATAACCTAATGTCATTGCGAGGGCGCTCTTGTTCTTTGCCCGAAGCAATCTCCTCATCGTTGGAGATTGCTTCGACGGGAGAGCACCGTCTCGCAAAGACATGTTATGGAGTTAATTTTTGAAACCACTAGAACAGCTCAACAAAGAAATCATCGCCTGCCGCAAATGCCCGCGTCTCGTGGAATGGCGCGAGGAAGTTGCTCGGGTTAAACGCAAGGCATATAAAGATGAAGAGTATTGGGGGAAGCCTGTCCCCGGGTTTGGTGACCCCAAGGCACGCGTGCTCGTGGTGGGACTCGCTCCCGGTGCGCATGGCTCCAACCGTACGGGACGTAATTTCACAGGTGATGCTTCGGGCGGATTCCTATTCCCAGCGTTGCACCGTGCTGGGTTTGCGAATCAGGCTGAGGTAGAGTCCAGAAGCGATGGTCTCATCCTCAAAGATATGTATATCACCGCAGCGGCACGCTGCGCTCCGCCTGATAATAAGCCGACTCCTGATGAGTTAAATAAGTGTCAGCCATATCTTGAGCGTGACATTGAAATTATTGATCCCAATGTGATCGTATGTTTGGGGCGCGTTGCATTCGAGAGGATTCTCAAAATATATGGCCTGCGCGGTTCGGTATATAAATTCGCTCACGCTGCGTCTTATCAACTGACAAATGGCAAGTGGCTGTTGTGTTCGTATCATCCCAGCCAGCAAAATACGTTGACAGGAAAATTAACTGTGGATATGTTCGATCAAATTTGGAAAATGGCGAGAAAACTGATTGATGAAAATATTTAAACGCATCCTTCTTGGACTGTTAGTTGTTGCCGCTCTATCGGTTTTGGGATTTGTCGTTTGGGCTGAGACTCCCCTCGGCCCTGCGCCCGAAGCATTGTCTGCTCTTGAATCAGATTCACAAGTAACTGTGACAGTGGATGACTTCATAACTTTTCAACCTGCAAACCCTTCGACAGGCTCAGGGCAAGCCCTGCAACCTGAAACAGGCTTTATCTTCTACCCCGGTGGCCGCGTGGACCATCGTTCTTACGCCGCGCCATTGCGTGAAATTGCCGCGCAGGGATATTTGGTGGTGTTGCTTCCCGTTAAATTAAATCTTGCTTTCTTTGATATCAATGCGGCTGCCCCTGTTTTTGAAAAATATCCTGATATTCAAAATTGGGCAGTTGGTGGACATTCCCTTGGCGGTGTGGCATCTGCGTTGTTTGCGAAAGATCATCCTGAAATTGCAGGCTTAATATTTTGGGCTTCCTATCCCGCAGACGATTCGCTTAGAAACAGCGGCTTGAAAATGCTTTCCATTTATGGGACGAACGATATGGCAGGCATGGCGAAATTTGAAGAGACAAAAACCCTGTTGACAGCAGATGCAAAATATGTCGTCATTGACGGCGGTAATCACGCGCAATTTGGTGATTACGGCCCGCAGCCCGGGGATAATGCCGCGACGATTTCACGCGATGAGCAACAGTCTCAGGTTGTGAATGCCGCTGTGGAATTTTTGAAAGAGTTGGGAAAATAATTTTTTTAGTCACCTCTATGAAACTTTGGAAAAGGGTATTTTTTGGAATAAGTATTTTTGCATGTTTTGTTATTACCGTTGGCTCATTTCTTGTTCCTGTTCCAGATTTGGATGGATTGGTCGATGAAACTGAATTTGCAGAACCTGGCAGTAAATTTATTGAGATCAATAATGTAACGATTCATTACAAAGAAGAAGGTATGGGCGATAAAACTTTCATTCTCTTACATGGATTTGGCGGCAGTACATTTTCCTGGCGTGAGGTGATGGCTGACTTTGCTCAACACGGACAGGTTATTGCCTATGACCGCCCTGCATTTGGATTGACTGAACGCCCCATGCCTGAAGATTGGGCCGAAAATCCTTATGGCATGAAAGCCAATATCGAACTCCTGCGTGAATTAATGGATACGATGGGAATCGAAAAAGCGATTCTGGTTGGCAACTCGGCAGGCGGAGGAGTGTCTGTTGCATTTGCGTTGGAATATCCTGAAAGAGTTGATGCCTTGATTTTGGTAGACCCAGGCGTGGGCGGAGGGCGAGGTCCGCAATTTCCAGCGTGGGCATTGCCCCTTATGTGGACTCCGCAAATGAGACATCTTGGTCCATTAATGATGCGCGAATACCAGGAAACTCTTCCCAATACGATTGAGCGCGAATGGTTTGATCAGACAAAGCTGACAGAGCAGATCAAGCAGGAATATTTGAAATTATTGAAAATCAAAAACTGGGATCGCGCTTTTTATGAATTGACTTTTGCGCCTGCCTATCCTGAATTGCGTCCGCTG
>JBBSCM010000311.1:0-4720 GCA_038250295.1 Anaerolineales bacterium
AGTGGTTGGGAGCGTGGGGCAGCATCCTCCGTCTTCAAAGCTGTGTATAACCGTATCAAGAAAGACTTCGCCGTTTTCGATTGAAATGCTGTTGATAATGGGGCGGTCATCGATTATTAAGGAGGAAAGGAATACAGGCAAACCATTCACGTTTGTGTAGATGGCAAGAAAGGCAAAATTACCAGTGCCGCCATAATTCTCAATGATGATCGCGGCGGCTTCATTAACGCCGTCACCTGTCAGGTCGCCCAGCGAAACAAATTCTGTTAATCCAGCATAGGCAAAATCCAATGTGGTGGCGTCAGTACCCTGTTGATATTGACCATCGGTCAACTGCACGCTGGCATTATCTTCGCGCGCACCCAGTTGATATTGCGCGCTCTTAAGCTGATCCGCTGAAAGCTGCTGTATGGGCAGGACCCCCGTCGGCACAGCAGATGCGGTTGGCAATCCGCAGGCCAGTGTTGACAGAGTCAATATCAGAAAGAATTTGGTGAAATATCTGTAAATCAAAATTTCGTCTCCTTTTTATTTAATTGATATTACGCACCGTCCCGAAGGTTTGAGCAAAAGACAAGCCTGATTTACAGAGGCCTTCGGGACGTGCCGCGCAAGATGGGCTATTGAATTGCAAATGTGGAAAAAATATTATTAAACTTTTGCATAAGCGCGTCCCTGTTAAACTCGGCAACTGTGCCTGCAGGATAATTGCCAACATTTGTAGAGTGCATAAAGTAGATCACCTCATAGCACACGCCATTATTGACCATACGGAAAATTTCCTGTTGATAGTAATTGCCCGCGCCCGCACCGTCTGAGGTGCTATGGACAAAAGTATATCCATTGATCACCTCCTCGCCGATGACTTGCTCAGGGCCGCCTCCGCTTTCATTTGGCTCGGTACAAGTCCCTACAACTTGAGAGTCGGATGTGGAGCTGATAAACAAATAAGCTTCACTCAGATTTGTCTTTTCATAAGATGCTGTATCAATCAAGTTAAGCGTCAACTCGGGGTCTGTTTTGTAATTGCCCACAACAGGAAGTGCAGGCGCAAAAGTATCAGGATACGTTAATGATATATCAGTCGCAGGGTTGTTGTACTGAAAATATTGAAGCTCCTGCCCGGGCGGGTTGATCGCGACACGCATAACGAATTGAGGCACATCGCCATTGGGAGTCAGGGTCACATAATAATCCTGCGATGACGGCAAAACTCCGCGCCAAAACATACACTCAGAATCTGTCGACTGGGGACAAAGAACGCTCCCATCTGCTCCCCTGACCTGAATGGGAATATATCCCCAACCGCCATCAGGAATTTGCGGAAGAATGGAGACGGACATGATCTGTCCCTTCATGGCATTAATGGAATACGTTTTGCTTGAGCCGAACGCCAGGGAATCTGTGATGTCGGTGTATGTACCGTTCGCTTTAAATTGAATAATATTCAATTCGCCAGCCAGCGCAACAGATGGTGTAAGCGTGGGAAGATCAGCAGTTGATTGAATTGCCGCTTGAATCTCCGCTGTAAGAGCAGGGATCGGAGTGAAGGTTGGCAAAGCTGTATTTTCAACCACAGAGGTTTGCTCAGGCGTGGATGTTGGCGCAGCACAGGCAGTTAGAAAAGAAAGAAGAAACAGGAAAGAAATTACTTTTTTCATTTGATCTCCATGTCAACAAAGTCAAAAGTTAAAGGTCTGCTTGATGTTTGACCAACATCACCCAAGATATTCAATTACCGTCGCTTCGCCCTGACCAACGCCAACACATAATGCTGCAACACCATATTTCACATTGGCGCGATTCTTCATTTCGTGAACCAAGGTTGTAACGAGGCGAGCACCGGAACAACCAAGCGGATGTCCGATGGCGATTGCACCGCCATTCACGTTGACGAGTTCGGGGTCAATACCCAGGTCCTCGATGACTGCAAGAGATTGTACTGCGAAGGCTTCGTTTAATTCCATGAGGCCAATATCCTTGATTTGCAGGCCAGCCCGCTCAAGTGCTTTCCTGGTCGCAGGGATAGGACCGTATCCCATTACACGCGGAGGCACGCCCGCGGAAGCGGAGGTCACAATACGTGCAAGCGGTTTGAGATTCAAAGCTTTGGCTTTTTCTTCGCTCATGATCAGCAACGCCGAAGCGCCGTCGTTTAATCCAGACGAGTTCCCTGCGGTTACAGTTCCATCATTTTTGGCAAATGCGGGTTTGAGTTTTGCCAGCGATTCCATCGTCGTGTCGCGGCGCGGACGTTCATCCGTGTCAACGATCTTTGCGTCGCCCTTCTTCTGGGGCACGGAAACTGGGATGATCTCCTGTTTGAATCTACCTGAGTCAATCGCAGCGATCGCGCGTTGATGTGAGCGTACCGAAAATGCATCCTGTTTTTCGCGCGTTATATGCGGGCGTTCTTTTGCGATGTTTTCAGCGGTTTCCCCCATTGAATCCGTGCCATACATTTCCTTCATTTTTGGATTCGGATAGCGCCAGCCGAGGGCTGTATCGTAAGCAGTCAGGTTTCCAAAGGAATACCCAGCTTCTGCCTTCGGCAGTGAATACGGCGCACGGCTCATGGACTCAACTCCGCCCGCGATGTATACATCCCCCTCCCCTGATTTAATTGCGCGAGCAGCTTGATTGATTGCATTCAGCCCGGAGGCACACAATCGGTTCACGGTCACGCCGCTCACCTCAAGGGGCAAACCAGATAACAATGCCGCCATACGGGCTACATTGCGGTTATCTTCGCCTGCCTGATTCGCGCATCCAAGAAACACTTCTTCGACAAGTGCAGGGTCAAACTGGTTACGTTGCAAAATGCTCTTTATAACAAGAGCAGCCATATCGTCAGGGCGAACGGAGGCGAGGATGCCTCCCAATGCGCCGATCGGCGTGCGGATCGCGTCAATGATGACAGGGGTTTTCATTTATGGTTTCTCCAATGACAAAATTCATTTTGATTTTACCACCACCATAAAAGATGATTTATCCCAACGATATGGCGTGCCAAAGTGAAATTTTCAGGCTCTTAAGCAATGACCTTCGGCGTTCCTGAGTATGACGCTTTACACTAGCACGGACCTTCACAAAGGGACATAATCAGGGTGGATGCCATATCCGCTAAATATTGTCTAACTTCTCATATAAATTAAGGAGTTGCGATGCCTGCTAAAGGTTGGATCGAAGTCAGTGATACTTATTGTAAAGGTTGCGAGCTATGTCTCACTGCCTGCCCGCAAGGCGTGATGGAACTGGATATGTCACACCTTACCCCGAAGGGTTACCACCCCGCGCACACGTTCAAAGACGGCTGCACGGGGTGTGCTATTTGTGCGCTCGTCTGCCCGGATGCAGCGATCACCGTCTTTCGTGAGGTGACGAAAGCTGTACCTGTAACTGCATAAAATCGTAAGGGTGTGTTTCATTTCAGTTGAAACCGTCCCGAAGGTTGGTACAAACGACCAAATTTTCTCGACAAAACCTTCGGGACGTTCTTTTTGTCAACTCATTTGAAACACACCCAAATCGTAAGAGCACAGCGGGACGATTCAAGGATTTTAATCTTTCAACAACCTGCTGTGCCCCTACAGGAGAAATAAATCACATGCCAAAAGAATTATGGAAAGGGAACGAAGCCATTGCAGAAGCCGCTGTTCGCGCAGGCCTCGAGGCATACTTCGGTTATCCCATCACCCCGCAAACAGAAGTTCTCGAATATCTATCGCGGCGTATGCCCGAACTGGGGCGCACTTTTGTGCAAGCTGAATCCGAGCTTGGCGCGATCAATATGGTCTATGGCGCCGCATGCACTGGCGTACGCGTAATGTCGTCATCCTCCAGCCCAGGTATGAGCTTGATGATGGAAGGAATTTCATATATAGCTGGGACTGAGGTGCCTGCGGTTTTGGTCAACGTGATGCGCGGCGGGCCAGGCCTCGGCAATATCGCTCCCGCACAAGGTGACTATAACCAGGCCGTTCACGGCGGCGGACATGGCGATTATCAACCGATCGTGCTTGCGCCTGCTTCTGTTCAAGAGGCCATCGACCTAACGGTTCTTTCCTTTGACCTCGCGGAGAAGTACCGCGCAATCTGCATGATCATCCTGGACGGTTGTGTGGGCCAAATGATGGAGCCTGCGCAAATGCCTGAGATGAAACCGATCCAGCGTGGAAATTGGGATTGGGCAACCGACGGGAAGATGGGCAAACGCGAGCGCCGCATCCTGACTTCGATTTATCTTGATCCCATTGAAGAAGAGAAGACGAATCTGCGGCTGCTTAATCGCGCAAGGGCGATACAGGCAAATGAAGTTCGTTATAAGGAATATTTCCTTGACGACGCCGAAATTGTTATCGTCGGTTTCGGCACGGCGGGACGTGTGGCATTGTCGGCAGTACGGACTGCGCGTGAACAAGGCTTCAAGGTGGGTTTGTTGAGACCGATCACTGTCAGCCCGTTTCCGAATGAGGTGATTGACCAGCTTGCAGGGCGAGTGGATGCGTTCCTGGTCACAGAGATGAACTCGGGTCAGATGCTGGATGACGTCCGCCTGGCAGTGAAAAATCGTGTGCCTGTTGAATTCTATGGGCGTATGGGCGGCGTGGTTCCGTTCCCTGATGAGATCCTCGGCGAGATCAAACGCATCGCTTCGAGCAAGTTGAGCCTGGATACCAATCCGCGTGACGCATGGCTTGAACGTATGGCTCATGTGTAA
>JBBSCM010000312.1:0-4699 GCA_038250295.1 Anaerolineales bacterium
CATTGGTATTGCTCCCGGAGCGAACATCAATTACGAGACGGGACACGCCATCTTTGAAGCGACTCACGGCACTGCGCCTAAATATGCCGACCTGGATAAGGTCAACCCCGGCTCGGTCATTCTTTCGGGAGAGATGATGCTGCGTTACATGGGTTGGGGCGAAGCTGCTGATTTGATCATCAAAGGCATGGAAGGCGCTGTGGCTGCCAAGACCGTGACTTATGATTTCGCCCGTCTGATGGATGGCGCAAAGGAGATCAAGTGTTCCGAGTTCGGCGATGCGATCATCAACTGGATGGATAAGGAAATCCCTGCGGCATAGGCTGTTGCAGCGAAGGCACTATCCAAAAAGGTTGTGGACAGGAAAGCAGTGAAGAAAGTAGCAAAGAAAGCTGCTCCGAAAAAGAAAGTTGTTGCCAGGAAGCCTGCAAAGAAAACGGGCAAGAAAAAGTAAACTATTTTATTCGAATCAAAAGTCGGGACCAAATTGGCCCCGACTTTTATTTTTTGTGGTGTATCATCGTGAAAAGTTATTTATTTTCGTCATTGCGAGGAGGGTGCTTTTCCCGACGAAGCAATCTCCAACTTGATGCAAGAGATTGCTTCGGGCTGGGTTTCGATATGCCGCAAAGAAAAGAACGCGGCTACTCAACCACCAGCCCTCGCAATGACGGAAACGAAAAGGAGAAAAGATGAACATCATTGTAAATACTATTATAGGTATCGTGGCGCTTTTGCATACTTACTTTCTTATCCTTGAAATGTTCCTATGGGAAAAGCCTGCCGGGCGAACTGCCTTCCGCACCACAGCGGAATTTGCAGCCCAGTCCAAAACACTGGCGGCAAATCAGGGTTTGTATAATGGCTTTCTCGCGGCAGGGTTGATCTGGGGACTCTTCGCAGGTGATGCGGTGAAGATATTTTTTCTGAGTTGTGTGATTATTGCCGGTATCTTTGGCGCGTTTACGGTCAGCAAGAGAATATTTTATATTCAGGCTTTGCCGGCGCTGATCGGGTTGGTGCTTTTACTGGTACTGTAGATTAAAAAAATATTTGAGTAAGGGTCAGGGCTTCTGCACCTGACCCTTTTGATTCCTTGCCCTATGACTACACTCCCCGCATTCCATGACAATCATCACTAAGGTAAAAATGCGATAAAGGCTACAATAAATATCAGCTTGACTACCTGACTTATTCTGTAAGGAGAATAAAGCCTCATGGAAGTTTACAATCACGATCTGGTCATTTTGGGTACCGGACTTGCCGGCCTGCGCGCTGCGCTGGAGGCCGCCCAACAAAGCAAGGGGGAACTGGATATTGCGCTCGTTTCCAAACTTCAATTAATGCGCGCACACTCGGTTGCTGCCGAGGGCGGTACCGCCGCTGTGATGCGACAGGATGAAGGCGACAGTTACGAGCTCCACGCCTGGGACACGGTCAAGGGTTCGGATTTTCTTGCCGATCAAAATGTGGTGGATTTCTTTGTGCATGAGATGCCCAAAGAAATTTTGCATTTGGATCACTGGGGCATTCCCTGGTCTCGACGGGAAGACGGGCGCATCGCACAGCGACCGTTTGGCGGGCACACGTTTCCCCGCGCAGTTTTCGCCGCTGACAAAACAGGCTTCCTCGAAATGCAAACTTTGTATGATACGTTGATGAAGCATACAAAACGAATCAATCGATATGACGAAGGCTTTGTTACTTCCATACTTATTGAAAACAATCGCTTTGCCGGCTTATGCATGATCGACATGATCAATGGCCGTCAGGTTTTAATTCGAGGTAAAGCGCTTATCCTTGCCACGGGAGGAGCGGGTCAAATATTTGGCTTCACCACTTACTCCGAAACCGTCACAGGTGACGGGCTGGCGATGGCTTATCGCGCCGGACTTTCGCTCAAGGATATGGAATTCATTCAATTTCATCCGACGGGTTTAATTCCCAGCGGAATTTTGATGACGGAAGCCTGCCGCGGGGAAGGCGGACATCTGGTCAGCAATACCGGTGAACGGTTTATGGAAAAATATGCGGCCAAAGCCATGGAACTTGCACCGCGTGACATGGTCTCCCGCTCCGAGATGACCGAGATCGAAGCAGGCCGCGGCTTTCCGGGACCGGAAGGCTTGGACTACATTCATTTGGATCTACGTCACCTCGGCAGGGAAAAAATCCTCGAACGACTTCCGCTTATCCGTGAAGTGACCATCAAACACATTGGGCTTGATCCCATTGAAAAACCAATTCCCATTCGTCCAGTAGCGCACTACACCATGGGCGGCGTGCATACCGATATCAAAGGACATACAGCGGTTGAAAATGTTTGGGCGGCGGGTGAAGTTGCCTGTGTGTCTCTGCATGGTGCGAATCGACTCGGCGCGAATTCAACAGCGGAATGTTTGGTGTGGGGACGAGTCGTTGGCGAGGAAGCGGCGCGGTATTGCGCGAATGCATCAGCGGCGGAAATGCCAAAGACCGCCGAACAGGAATGGGCGAAGATCGATGCGTTGTTTGCATCCAAGGGAACCGAAGATCATTATCAAATTCGAAAAGAATTAAGAAGGAATTTGGATGCCAGCATGGGGGTCTTCCGTACAGGTGAACAAATGCAGGCAGGCTTGGACAAGATCCGCGAGTTGAAGGAAAGATATAAATTTATTTCATTGAAAGATAAGAGCCTGCGCTACAACACAGACCTGGTGCGCGCAGTCGAAACAGGCTTCATGATCGATGTGGCCGAAGTAGCCACGCTCGGCGCTTTGACCCGCACCGAATCCCGTGGCGGACATTCACGCCGTGATTATGCAGTCCGCGACGACGAGAATTGGTTGAAACACACCATGGCTCATTTTACAAATGATGGCCCGAAGTTGGATTACAGCCCTGTTGATATCTCCATGTGGAAACCCGTGGAGAGGAAATACTAAAGTTACATGTCGTTGCGAGGGCTGGTGGTCGAGTAGAGCGAATGTTCTTCTCGCTCGTATCGAGACCCAGCCCTCGCAATGACGAGATAAGGAGTAAACCATGAATTCAAATTCTCCAAAACCATATCCAAACAGACTCGGTGTGAAGGGCTGGGTGTATGGGGGCCGTTACACGTTTGAACGTTATTTGTATTTGATGCATCGTCTCTCAGGTCTGGGATTGCTTGCGTATATGATCCTGCACATCATTGAAACTGCAAACCGTATGCGCGGAGTGGGAGCCTGGCAGGAGTTGATGGGGCTCTTCGCATCATGGCCGTTCAAGATCATTGAGTATCTGCTGTTTGCAATGGCAGTGTTCCATATGATGAATGGCGTACGCCTGCTGGTTACTGAGCTTGGATTCTTTCTTGGTAAACCCAAGGAGCCTGTCTATCCGTATTCAACATCCATCAAACGCCACCGCCCGTTGACCTTCATCGTCATGGGGCTGGCTTTATTGATCATCATCCTCGGCGGCTCGAGTTTGTTCTTCCCGTAAAATCTTCGCCCAGAGCGGAGGAACTGAGTGTAAGTCGAAGTTCCGCAGTCGATGGGCAGGCATAGTAGTCGTCACGTTTCGGCTGCTCTCGCCTATCGGCTCGCTCCGCTCAACGCGAAAGGAGAATTATTATGCGCGAAACACGTTTATGGTCTTTACATATTTTGGTTTTACCGATTATCGCCGTATTGCTTGGAATGCATTTCGCAGTCATGCACTATGCGCCCGTCTTTTATGGAATAAGCGTTGAAAAAGCGCGTGAGTTTGACACCATGATCGAGCGCGGAAAAAGTGTTGCTCAACTCGTGCTTTATATTTTGCTGTTGGCGGCTGGGCTGTATCATGGCTTATATGGTTTGCGCGGAATACTCCGCGAGCTGCCGCTGACTCCCACGCTGGTAAAAGTTGTGGACGTGGGAGTGCTTTTACTTGGGCTTTTCATTTTTGCGCTTGGCACCTACGTCACCTGGTGGACGTTCAGCTACAAGATCGGAGGATGATTTTATGAGCGATAAGAAAACAACCCCGCGCGAAATTACCTTCCGCGTCCGCCGCTTTGACCCTGAAGCTGATTCTGCTCCTCATTGGAGCGAATACCGAATGCATGTCCACGATGGGATGACCGTGCTCGAAGCGCTGCACCAGCTCAAGGCGGAGCAGGAACCGACTCTCGCGTGGCGATCTTCCTGCCGCATGGGAGTCTGCGGTTCGTGCGGAATGTTCATCAACGATTTGCCGATGCTGGCCTGCCAGACTCAGGTATTGCATCTTGAAGCGGATTTGGTCAGCGTCGCGCCGCTTCCCAATTATGACAATGTCAAAGACCTCGTCCCGGACCTTGAGCCGTTGATCGAAAAACACGCAGCCGTTAAACCTTATATTATTTATCTCGATGAAATTGAGATCAATTCCCCAACCGGTGAATTCATACAAACACCAGATGAACGCGAGTCGACCAGTCAGTTCACGCATTGCATCAAATGCGGATTATGTCTCGCGGCCTGCCCGACCGTAGCAACGGATCCGTTCTTCCTCGGACCTCAAGCATTAACCCAGGCCTATCGTTACACCGCCGACAACCGCGACTGCGGCTTACACGAACGCCTCGAAGCCATCGATATTTTCCACGGGCCGTATCAATGTCATTTGGCGGGTGCGTGTTCGCAAGCCTGCCCCAAAGGCGTTGACCCTGCCTTCGCGATCCAATTGTTGAAGCGTACTTTGGTTTTGG
>JBBSCM010000313.1:0-4682 GCA_038250295.1 Anaerolineales bacterium
ATAAATCGGATAAAAAATAGGTCTCATATTCTTCCTCTTCTTGGAAGATGCCCAACGGTTCGCGTTGCAAAGCAGGCGGCTGGGCGGGCGCGATGGCGACGATCATCGAACATTTGTCACAGGGCAGCGATCACCCGGTCAGTTTGCATATTCCAGAGGGCGCGTATTTGAAGGGGTTGGTGTGTGGGAAAGTGTGATGGGTAGTTCATGGCAGAACAGGTGTGTTGGCTGAGTTTTTGGCGGGCCGGCACATTATTCCACAGTGATCAAATAAATATTTAGTTGTTCCGCCTGTGGATAATTGTCCCAGCCATCAAATATTGCTTTTTCAAAGCGTTGACCAAAAACCACCCGGTAGGTATGAGCCGCTTGCCACCCGCTTACCGCTCCACCTGCTCCGTAGCAGGCGTTTTGTTTTGTAGAATCAGTCTCGTTTTGCTGGTAAAAGTATTCCTGTTTTATATTCTCGAGATAGGATTTGCCATCAATGGTGAATACGAATTTCATATTGTCCAGATTCTTGTTCAACGTGATGCGGTTAATGGCGCACCACCCGGAGAAAAACCGTACCTGTTTATCCCGCGAAATGGAAACCTTATATTCGGTATTGTATTCCAGGGTTGCGTTTTCCCCAAATAGATCCGCGATCCCAACTGCGTCCGGGCAATCTTCGGAATAAGTACAACCTGAAAGGGTCAGGGCCGAGAGTTCCAATACGGCTGGAGTGGGTATGAGGGTGTTATCGGCTTGAGGAGGGGTGGCACTGGCGGCGGGGAGACTCCCTGGAATATTATTAAAACCATTCATAGCCCAAAAACCAACTGCCGCCAATGCAAAGCAGGCGCACAAACCAGCGCCAATGCTGCCAGCCGCGATCCCAAATCTATTTCCACGTTTTGTTGTGCCGGGAGTAGATGGATACGTGACCCTTCGGCTTTGTTCAACCTCGTTTTGGTCAGCTTGTGTCTGTGCTTCCACCCTTTCACTCATTTGTTCAGGCAGTACTTTGGTTTTTGTGCCTGTCGTGCTGATTTCCACGCCATCCAACAGGTCCTGCAAGGCATCTGTGAAGGAACGCATATCGGGATGACGATCACCCGGGTTTGCAGCCAATGCTTTGAGCAGAACCGATTCTACAGCCTGCGGCAAATCTGGAATATATCGTTTGGGAAGCGGCAAAGGCTCGTTTACCTGTTTAAGTAAGATGCCCGCCGGGGTATCTGATGTATATGGCCGGCGTCCCGTGATCATTTCATACAGAACCACCCCCAGTGAATACAGATCGGATTGCGCTGTAGCCTCACCTGTCCACTGTTCAGGGGCCATGTAATCGGGTGTGCCCAGCCCCGTGCCGGAAGCAGTCAAACTTGTTGTGCCTTTATCCTCAAATATTTTCACCAACCCAAAATCGGTCAGCATGGGTTGTCCATTTTCAGTCATTAATATGTTGGATGGTTTTATATCCCGATGGATGATATTGTGCTCATGGGTATATTCCAAAGCGCGCGCAACGGGAATGAGCAGTCGGACTGCATTCCGCCAGGGCATGGGTTTTGCAATACGTTCCCTGAATGTGCCGCCGGATAAATACACCATCACCAAATACGGCATGCCTTCATATTCGCCATAATCGATCACGCCAACGATATTGGGATGCGACAGCCCGGCCAACGCTTTGGCTTCACGCTCGAAGCGTTTGAGCATCATGGTTAACTGGTTTGGAGGAAATGCTTCGTGCCGAATGATTTTTATCGCAACTTTGCGTTCAAGGCGCGTGTCATCTGCCTTGTAGACGGTCGCCATTCCGCCCTCCCCGATCTGCTCAAGGATTTTGTAGCGCCCCAGATTTTGACCAATTAACTTTGACATGGTTTTATGCCTGTCCTGTAAGCCTGCATACGTAAAATATCCTTTTGAAATAATTCTGCAGGCGCTGCCACAGCGGTTCGCTTACTCCGCAAGGATCCCGTGTGACACCTCCATTATATGACCAATGCATTTAGGAAGTCAATTACTGTTACAGAGTATCGCATAATTTGGTAAACCAAAACTTCGATTTTCCTTCGTGATTTTCAACAAAAAGTTTACTTAATTATAAGACAAGCGATAAAGCCGCTCTATAAGATGAGCGTATCAATACATCTCAGGAAAGTTTTTTGTTGTGCATTATTTAATACAGGTGTGGATGCGACGATGATTGAGCATTGTCACAAGGAAATGATACCCCTTAACCCAACCCCGGCAACCCGCCAGCGGCTTTTGCCATTTGCACGGCTCGCAGGATTGCCTGTGACATTACTTCCGCTGCGAACGCCCCAATGGTTGAAACATTTGATTTTCTCGTGCCGCTGGATAGCGCAAAGATCACATCACCATCCAGCATGGTGTGAGCGGGTCTGATTGTCCGCGCGAGGCCATCCTGTGCCATCTGCGCAACTTTCGTGGCCTGGGCTTTTGTCAATTTTGCGTTTGTCGCGACGACCCCAATGACTGTGTTGCTGCGACTCGCAAAACCGAGAATCCCGCGGCCCATTGGAGTTTTCATTATCGTGAGCGTATCTGCGAATGAATCCTTTTTGCCGATCCTGAGCGGACCGACTTTCCCAGACCGAAGGCCTGCGATGATCTCACCAGTCTTTGGATCGATCACATCGCCAAACGCATTGACAGCCACAATAGCGCCAACGATCACACCTCCGCCGATGTCCATGCTTGCGGTTCCTAAACCAGATTTCATCGCCAGATTTATGCCGAACATCTTGCCAACAGATGCGCCTGTGCCAGCGCCGACATTTCCCTCGGCGGGCGGGGAGGACGCGGTAAGATCGCGTGCTGAGGAGGCGGCCAGATATCCCATGGCAGAATCAGGCCGAACGTCTGCCCGACCGAGGTTCAAGTCATATAGAATAGCAGAAGGGACGATCGGCACTCTCGCTGCGCCGGTATTGAATCCAATTTTATTTTCTTCGAGATAACGCATCACGCCGCTGGCCGCATCCAAACCAAATGCGGAACCGCCAGCCAAAACGATGGCATGAACTTTCTCAACGAGATTAATGGGATTCAACAGATCGGTCTCGCGTGTACCGGGCGCGCCGCCGCGCACATCCACACCGGCGACTGCGCCTTTACGGCAGAGGATAACCGTGCAGCCTGTTAGGGCTTCTTCGTTTTGCGCGTGTCCAACTTCGATGCCGCGCACATCGGTGATCGCATTTTTTAATTTCATAATTTCAACCTATGCCCTTACATCGTCCACGGTTCGGCAAGCACATCAACTTCATCCGACCATTTGTAATGCAATGCTTCCATCTCCTTGATGATGCTTTGAGAAAGCGGTTCGATGCTTTCTTTTGCAGCAAGGAACTCGTTCAAGTTTTCAACATGACTGGTTGCACCGACCGTGGCTTTAACCAGTGGAAAGCTGTGCGCAAAGCGGACACAGAATTCCGTCCAACTTTTGATGGCAGATTTTTCAAATATCGGCGCAACCTCAACGGCGCGTTTCTGCAGGTAATCTTTCCAGGCAAAACCCGGCACATCGCGCAGGCTGTGAACAGGGCCGCCAGAGACAGTCCGCATGGCAATGACCGCTTGGTTCCTTTCAAGGATTTCATTCCAAAGCAGGTTGGAGGCAAATCGCTGCAGTGGATTTAAGTAAAAGATAAAGCCGTCAATAATGCCTTCTGTATAGCCGGCGCGCAGAGCTTTTAATGACGGCTCCGAAGTCCACGGAAATGCTTCGACCACATAGCCTTGCACGAGTCCTTCGTCTTTTAGATCCTGAAATACCCGGTAGCAATATCCGCCTTCGGCAAAATCCTGTGCGAGTTCTCCGCCCAGGCAGAGTTGACCGAGCTGCACTCCGCTCAATCCAAGCGGCAGGATGTTCTCTTCGATGACGCCCCGCAGCTGATTGATATTGTCCCAGCCGATCTTAATGATGAGCCTGGGTATCTTCGCAGGCTCTTCTGCAAAAGCCTCGGCCAGTACTTCGAGTGCATCCCCATACGCTCTGGATGTGTGAAACCATACACCCGCATTCATCGCGGCATGTGCGACTTTTATCCTATCTCCGTGTGGGATCGAATTATCACCGAGCCTCGTTGTACCGTATATGTAAGGCGTGATTTCATTAAATGCTGATCTGTTATTTGACATGATAAGAACCTTTCAGTGTTTATTTGTTATTCCTGTGTTTTGAGTTTGTTTTTTATACCCGAATGAATAAAAACAAGCCATGCAAAAATAATCGCAAACGCAATATATACGATCATTATGCCCCACAAAAATGCATTCGCCGCATCAGATAGTTGATATTTTACAATAGTAAGCGCTCCAATAGTGAAGTGCGCAAAATTCGCAATCGAAACTGGTCTTAAATAAATCCCACCGATGATATTGTCTTTGGAGATCCAGTTCATAAGCGCAAAGGATAAATACAATGCCCCGATAAGCTGGATAACAACAGGTAGTGGATCTATCTGCGGCAAACCCAATATCTTCAATAATTCCTCCGGAGCGAACAAGGAAGACAACCCTGCAGCCCCAAGGAACAAGCTGCTTGCCATCATTAATGTTTTTGTTTTCATGGGCTGCCTGCGAAGCTTTAAGATAACTTTATATTGCTCTTCAAATAGGAACGCAACTTTACTGGTTTGATCCCACTTAAATCCATCTTC
>JBBSCM010000314.1:0-4660 GCA_038250295.1 Anaerolineales bacterium
CGTTGCGCTCACAACCAATGATTATGATCGATTGGTAAAATTTTATTGCGGCGGACTTGGTATAGAACCTGCCGCAATTTGGAATAATGGACAAGGTCAAGCGTTAATCCTCGATATGGGCAAAGCCACCCTGGAGATTTTTGACGAAGCACAGGCAGAGACCATTGACCAACTCGAAGCGGGAAAACGCATCAGTGGGCAGATCCGCTTTGCGCTACAGGTGCCAGACTTGAAGGCAGCCACGGAGCGGTTAATTGCCCATGGCACGACACTAATTCATCCACCGCTCATTACTCCGTGGGGAGATCAGAATGTTCGCCTCCAGGATCCTGATGGCCTCCAAATTACGGTGTTTCAAGCGCTTGATAATAAGACGCAAGATATGTAGTTTTGGAACATTATTTTGAGAACTACGGTCACATCACAATGGCAACTCTATTTCTGATTTGCGGATTACCCGGTTCAGGCAAAACTACGCTCGCCAAGCAACTTGAGCATTCATGCCCAGCGTTACGGCTATGTCCTGACGAATGGATCGCACCTCTGCCAGCCGACGTGACAGATACCGCTGAGCTTGACCGCCTTCGCACTCCCATCGAGTCGGTGCAATGGGAAATGGCTAAGAGAGTCTTGTCTCTTGGAGTGGATGTGATATTGGAAAATGGGTTTTGGTCACGAGAAGAACGCGTCAGTTATCGGTCACAAGCAGAAGCGCGGGGAGCTCGCGTTGAGTTGAGATATCTTGATGTACCACGTGATGAATTATGGGAAAGGCTGTCAAGACGGAATGCGAATTTGCCGCCGGGGACATTTGCCGTGAGAGAAGATCAACTGGATCTGTGGTGGAGCTGGTTTGAGCCTCCCACCGCAGACGAACTGAGCAATCAAACGTAGGGCCTCTTCACATCCACACCTGTGACTCGGGATGCGATGCGATGAAGCAACATTGTCGGTAACAAAAGCAAAACATGCAAGATAATGCTTAATCCAAACAAGGCAGCCACTGCGCCAAGGAAATCATTTAGGAATGGGGCAATATTAGCCAACATCCACACGCCAGCACCGGCAAAGAGTGCCAGAGAAAATAGAACAGCGGCCCACACCCCAAGTGGAAGCCATGCGTATCGGTCTGATTCAGAGGGCAGCATGGTGCTGGACACTGCGAAGACAAGATAGAACCACAAATAGAAATCCTTTACCTGGGGCAACACTTTCAACCCCGCCCAAAATAAATCCAGTTGCCCATTGGCCAAGACATCCACTAGCGTTCTTAATTCCAATCGGTTCAAACCGGCATAAGCAATAAACAATGAACCTGCTATAAGAGGCGCAAGCCCGATCAACGAATCACGGAACACGTCCGTTCTTTCAGTTTCCACATATCCCATTTGCACGCGCCCATCGGGCAAGGAAGTGGGAATCAGTGAAAAATTCCTGGTATGTACCCGTAAAATTTTAGCCATCATAAAATGACTGGTCTCATGCAGCAATACGCCCGGGAAGAATAATACCGAGAACAGGCCAATGGTCAACTGCGGGTTGCGGGTGAGAATAAGAAATACCGCCTGTATTTCACGATGCAAAAGCCGCTGGAGAAATACCAGCGGCAGAAGTACCAGGAGAAACCAGAAGAGGCCTGAAAAGGGCATAAATGTTTATGTCATACCCACACTTGCATGTTGGTGCGGGTGTTGCGAGGCGGTTTTTTCCCCGCCAAAGTAATCTCTGCTAATCTATAGGGGATTGCTTCGGCGAAAGGGCGTCGCCTCGCAATGACGGCTGCTTAGTTAGCTGCGGCTTTTGTAATAGCAGCAAACTCATCCACCTTCAAACTGGCGCCACCCACAAGCGCGCCGTCAATATCGGGCTGGCCGAAGAATTCAACTGCATTAGATGAAGTCACAGATCCGCCATAAAGCACGCGAATGGCTTGCGCAGTTTCATTTCCAAATAACTCTGCCAGTGCGGGACGAATGACATCTTTGACAACAGCATTCGCTTCGGGCCCATTGGATGCCTTGCCTGTTCCAATTGCCCAGACAGGCTCGTAGGCGACGACAATGCGCGGGGCAAAAGCGGGAGATACATCCCTGAGGCTCAGGCTTGTTTGTTTTGAAACAACTTCACGGGTCAGTTTCGACTCGTATTGATCCAGCGTCTCGCCCACACAAACGATCGGGGTCAAGTCCACAGTTTGGGCGGCGATCAATTTCCGATTCACAATTTCATCTGTTTCGCCAAAGTAAGCGCGCCGTTCGGAATGACCCAGAATTATATACTTGCACAACTCTTTGACCATGGCCGGTGAGACTTCCCCAGTGAATGCGCCTTTCTCCTCCCAGTGCATATTCTGCGCGCCCAGGCCAATATCTGAGCCTTCCAGCAATGTAGAGACAGCCAGCAGCGACATAAAGGGCGGGCACAATACTTTTTCCACGCTGTTGATCTCGCGCAATTTTATACTCAGTGTTGAAACGAGATCGCGCGCTTCCGCGATGGTCTTGTTCATTTTCCAATTACCTGCAACAAATGGTGTTCGCATGTTTTTCCTATTTCATCGTACTTAGATAATTTTCGGCCATAAAGCGAATCCACTCCGGTGCGCCGAGGTCGGAGGAAAGGGAAAGTAAAATATTCTTTGCCTCCGCCTGATTTCCTTCTTTAAGTTTGATCTCTGCCATTAGCAAATAGTTTTCATACATATCGGGTTTAACTTTTTGCGCACTCGCCAATTGCGTTTTTGCATCGGCCAATTCGCCATGATATAAAGCATATCGTCCGCGCGCAATGTAGCCAAGCGGCAGGCTGGCCCTGTCGATCGCTTCAAAGAATACAAAGAGGGGCATTTCCTTTTGTTCAGTGGATTTATAGACGGCTTCGTGGAAATCGTTCTCGACTTCTTCCGGCATGCCTTTTTCTCGATAGGTCGGAACCAAACGCAGGTACATGCCCGCGGTGGGAATCCAGGCTTCACGTTTTTTAAATTCTTCCGCGGCTTTTAGAAAAAATTCCCTATTATTTGGCCCGGCTAAATTAGAGGCCTGGGCCAATTCTTCCATGGCGGGACGGATTTGCTTCGAATCCCATAATGCCGTCGCAAGCTGTAAGTGTGCATCCGGGTCGCCTGGATTCTTCGCAACCAAATCTGAGGCGGCAGCAACTTCAGGTGATTGACCAGAGGGCGTACTCTCTTGAGAGACCGACAAAGTGGGCAAGTTGGATAAAGGAGTAGCGACCACAGTGGTCGCTACAGCTGTTGGTTGTATTTGCAGGCGGGCGCGATTCGCACGGAAAGCAACAAATGCGACCGCAAAACAAAGCAGAAGCACCACCGCGACCCCCACCCACATCCAGGGGAATCTCTTCTTTTCAACTAAAGGTTTGGCTATTGTCTCCCCTGCGATAAACGTACTTTGACCCTTAGGGCGCTGGGAATCTGTTCTATCAGCCTTGAGAGCGCCAGGACGCATGGTAATCGCCGTGCCCTGCATGGGTACACCTGCTTCAGACCAGGCATCCTTGAATGCAGCCATCAAGTCTTCCACAGATTCGTAACGGTCGATGCGGTCTTTCGCAAGCGCCTTCAACAACACACGTTGAACAGGTTCGGGCACCTTGGGGTTAACCTTCATCGGCAAAGGCAAGGGTGTATAAATATGATCGTGAATAATGGAGAAGGGTGTATCCGCGCTAAATGGAACCTGCCCCACTACCATCTCATACAACATGACACCAAAGGAATAAATATCCGTGCCTGCGTCGAGGTCTTTCTTGCCCATGGCTTGTTCCGGCGAAATATATTGCGGCGTACCCATGATGGAATCAGATGACATGGTTGATTCCCCCGCTTCCGCAATACGCGCAAGACCAAAGTCTGCCAGATACATAACGCCATCGAGCGCAATCATTACGTTGGAAGGCTTTATGTCACGATGCAAAACACCCTGCCTGTGCGCAAACGCCAACGCTGAGCCAACAGAGTTGATCACATCTTCGATCTCATGAGATGTAAGCGCGCCTTTCTGTAAGCGGGCCTTGAGCGTATCCCCCTCGATATATTTCATGACCAGATAAGGTCTATTCTCGTATTCAGAAAAATCATAAACAGGGACAATGTTCGGATGCTCCAAACGCGCCACTACCCGTGCTTCCCGCTGGAAACGCGCCGTGAACGTTTGATCTTGATGGAATGCGGGGTGCAAAACTTTCAACGCAACATAGCGGTCAAGAGAGGCATGATAGGCTTTATAAACGGTCGCCATGCCGCCCTGACCCAGCTGCTCGATGATCCGATAAGGACCGATGTTTTCACCGATATTGAAGGACATACATGCTCTCCGCTTGCCTTGCTCGAAATTTTTCCCGATTATAGCCGAGTGTCGTTAATTTCGGTTGCTTCGTTGCAAATTGTTTGTGAATTGAAATAATAAGCAGGTGGAGAAATTTCTCCACCTGCTCAAACACATTTGATGTTCTTTTATTTATCCAGCAATGCCGCCACACCTGGTAATTCTTTTCCTTCAAGGAATTCCAGTGACGCGCCGCCGCCAGTGGAAACATGGGTCATCTGTTTTGCAACGCCCGCCTTCTTGACCGCGCTGGCTGAGTCACCACCGCCGATGACCGTGATCGCACCTGATTCGGCTAACATGCGCGCGAG
>JBBSCM010000315.1:0-4636 GCA_038250295.1 Anaerolineales bacterium
CTGGCAGCAGATGAATGGAAGAGTCTGCCAATCGTTCCAGCGGTCAGTGATACAGCTCGCGCAATCTATGAACAGGGACTCGAAATGGGGAACCATCCGCAGGCTTTTTCAAAAGTTGGGGATTGCCAGACCAGCACGGATTTTTTTCTCGTGGGCTTTGATCATGCGGATCAATACCGTTTAGGAGATGAGTATGCCGAGCTGCAACCCACGATTGATTATTATCAAGGTTCATTCTCACGACAAAGCCTGGCTGTCAAAGACGGATTTAACGTGGCGGCTGTCCTCTCTCCGCTGCGGGCAGACCCGAAACAATGTAATGCGGGTGAGTCTCCACTGGCTTGTGAATATCGTTTAAATCGCCCCAGCGTGGCACTCATCAGCATGGAAACCAATTTCAACCAAAGTTCTGCGGATGATTATGGCAGGTATATGCGCCAGATCGTTGAATACACAATTTCACAGGGCATTGTCCCGGTCCTTGGAACAAAAGCGGACAACCTGGAAGGCAACGACGCCATCAATGAGGAAATCGCCACCATCGCCAACGAATATGACATCCCCATGTGGAATTATTGGGCAGCCTCTTATCCGCTGCCCAACCATGGATTCGACACTGATCTTAATGATGGATTCCATTTATCATTTAGCCGAAACTTTTTCGATCAGCATAAAAATATGTTAAGCGCATGGCCCTGGCGAAATCTCACTGCTTTGCAAGTGCTGGATGCGATGCGGAATGGGTTGAGCGAATAAAAATCTTCGCCCTGAGCAGAGTGACGAGTGTTCTTCGAGGAGCGCAGTCGAAGGGTAGTTTGACATAAATAATTTGAATTCCTGTCCTTCGACTACGCCGCACACACCTGCCCTGGCGGGCGGTGCCAGGGAAACCAAAGGCATGCGGCTCCGCTCAGGACGGAGAATATGAATAAAAAGGAGAACAATTCATGACCGAAAACATAACATCTGCTCTTGCAAAATTTATTGCGGAGAAAATCCTCAAGCAGCCAAACAAGGTAGTCAAACCTGATGAAGCCTTGATCTCCAGCGGATTAATCGATTCGTTTAGCCTGATGGATCTGGCCTTATTTGTCGAAGATACTTTTGGCGTGAGGATCGAAGACACGGAATTGAATGCACAAACTTTTGATAACCTAAATCAACTTTCTGATCTGATCGCTTCCCGCCAGAAATAAATGACCACGTTTTCAAATCTTCTACACCGTTCCTATTTGGAAGTCCCTGAAAAGGTCAGCATGGTTTTGCAGTATGCTGGTCAGCCCGATCAGGAGATCACCTATCGGCAATTGATTCTGGGTGCGAATCAATATGCGCTGGCTTATGCGCGCGAGGAAATCAAATCTGGCGAGGTGATACTTCTTATCCTTCAACATGGACAGGATCTGGTTTTCTCTTTTTGGGGAGCAATATTACATGGCGCAATTCCCGCAGTGATGCCGTTCCTGAGCGAGAAGCTTTCGCCCGAACGTTACCGTGCTGACCTCGCTTCCTTGATTTCAATTACAAAACCATCGGCGATCATCACCTCCGCGGAGTTTGAAGAGGAAGCTCGTTCGGCGCTCGTGCCCGGCGACTCTGTCCGCAAGGTGATCGTTACCAATACAATTGAACCGCAATCCGAACCTGATTTTGATTCACTGCAAGGCATGAAGGCAGCGCCAGAAGATATTGTCATCTTGCAGCATTCATCCGGGACAACGGGGCTGCAAAAAGGTGTAGCGCTTTCACACAAGGCAGTTCTCAATCAACTTGAGGCATACAGCAAAGCCATCAATCTCGATGCGGAAAAAGATGTCATCGTTTCATGGCTTCCGCTGTATCACGACATGGGATTGATCTCGTGCTTTCTCATGCCAATTCTTCTGCGCGTGCCGGTCATCGAGATGTCACCTTTTGATTGGGTGCGCGCACCTTACAAACTGATGCAATCTGTGTCGCAATACAAGGGGACGTTAAGCTGGCTCCCAAACTTTGCATACAATTTTTGCGCCAATAAAATTCGTGAACGAAATCTTGAAGGCGTGCACCTCTCCACGTGGCGGGCCATTATCAATTGCTCGGAGCCTGTCCATGCTGAGAGTCATAAGCTCTTTGCGGAAAAATTTGAGAAGTTTGGTCTTCGTCCGCAGGCTTTGCATACATCTTATGCCATGGCAGAAAATGTCTTCGGGGTCACGCAAAGCTCATTGGAACATGGACCAACCGTCGATGAGATTGACCGTGAATCCTTTATGACCGACCGCCTCGCGACTCCGCCGAAAGCTGGTCGGCCATCGATGAAGATGTTGTCCTCGGGGCGTCTGCTCGACAACACGAAAATTCGCATCGTAAATGAAAACGGCGAAGATATCCCTGACCGTTTGGTCGGCGAGATCATGCTGCAAAGCAACTGCATGTTGACAGGTTATTACAACCGCCCCGATGCGACCGAATTGGCATTACGAGGCGGCTGGTTTCTGACAGGTGATTATGGCTATCTCGCAGACGGGGAACTTTATGTCTCAGGCCGCAAAAAGGATATGATCATCGTGGGCGGAAAAAATATTTATCCGCAGGACCTTGAGACGTTGACCAGCGAAGTGCCCGGCGTACACCCGGGCCGCACCGTGGCATTCGGCATGTACGATGAAGAAGCAGGGACAGAGGAAGTTGTCATCATCGCCGAAGTAGACAGCGAAGAACCGTCCGAGCAGGAGCTCATCGCGGACGCGATCCGCAAGCATGTGACGAAAAGCTCCGCCATTGCCTTGCGGCATGTCAAAGTGGTTGGAGAAAAATGGATTGTGAAAACTTCCAGCGGCAAGACGGCGCGCTCGGCGAATAAGGAAAAATTCTTGAAAGAACTCGGAACAAATTAATTCAAAAAGGGCATCCTTCAACAGGATACCCTTTTTATTTACGCGGCTTCCACTTGTTGATTGGAATTCTTCATCAGCCATACATATCCATCTTCCAAACCTGGCTGGGTGGGTTGGGCATTGGCATACCCGTTGACATTTGCGCCGACCAGCCGATACTGAGTCCCTTCGGCAAGATGCAGCATGGAGACGACCGTGAGATCATGATTGGGTTTCTCCAAGCCAGACATGGTCAACGTCCACACATGGCCTTCAGTGGCTTTGAGCATTTCAGAAGGGCTGCCGCGGAAAAGTATCTTTCCCTTTGAAAGCACAGCCAAGTCACGGCAGGTTTGACCGATGTCTTCGACGATGTGAGTCGAAAGCAGGACAATACGGTCCGCCGCGAGGTTGACCAATAAATTGCGGAAGCGAATCCGCTCTTCGGGGTCAAGGCCCGCTGTTGGCTCGTCTACGATGAGCATCTTTGGATCATTGACCAGGGCTTGAGCGATTCCGACGCGGCGCTTCATCCCGCCGGAAAAACCTTTTATTTTGCGTTTCGCCACTTCGCGCAGACCGACCATCTCCAACACTTCTGTCACGCGTTGGCTGCGTTTGCGAGAGTCATCCAGGCCTTTGAGGATTGCCATGTAATCCACGAATTGCTCGGCGGTCAGTTCGGTATACATGCCAAGTTCCTGCGGGAGATAACCCAGCATGGATTTGACCGCATGTTTGCCTGCTTCGGTGGTGAGGTCATGTCCGTTCACGTGGATGGAGCCGCCGCTGGGGTTGACGATGCCCGCAAGGATGCGCATGAGAGTCGTCTTGCCCGCGCCGTTGGGACCAAGCAAGCCAAACATGCCAGAGTTGATCTGCAAGTCCACACCGTTGAGGGCGTTGACAGTTTTGTTTCCAGAGCCGTAGGTTTTTGTGAGTCCAGTAATTTCGATCATGATGAGTTCCTTTTTACTGCGTCATTGCGAGCCGCGCTTTTTGCGGCGAAGCAATCTCCTAATTGTCTTGGAGATTGCTTCGGGCTATCGCCCTCGCAATAACGGGTTAAATATACCTTTCCTGTTTTCGCAACAAAGCCCATGCGACAAGGAGGAAAGCAATAGTGAGTGCGAAGAGCGTGATTTGGTTCGAAGCAAGGTCGGGATGTTCAGGATTGAGAATGCTCATGAAGATGTAAGCATATTTCCAGTTGTTGACAGCCATCCCGTCGCGGACAATCAACTCAATGAACCAGACGAGGCCGACGAGGAAAGAGCCGATCATGGTCTGAGCGCCGAGCAGTGCGCCGAAGGTTCCGAGCGCGATCAAAGTGATGGTGGGCAGCAGCCAGGAAAGTTGAACATTCACCCAATTGCCAAGCGGAGAAAAATCCACGCCGATGATGAAGGAGAAAAGCAGAAAGGCGTTGGCACAAACTGCCTGAATAAGAAAGATCAAGGCGGTGCGTTCGAGCAGTATCTGTGCGGCACGGATGGGCGTTGCAAAGCGCAGTTCAAGCGCAGGATCATCGAGGATGGCGTATGCTGCCATGAAGCCGCCGACCAATGGGATGGCAAAGCCGACATAGGCACGGGCAATGTCATAATTTTGCACTTCGTTGCCAAGAAGCAAAGTCAGGATGACGAAGAATGCCAGGAAAGCAAGCGGGAACCAGAGTTGATCGAGGCGATAGGTTAGTAAAGTGTATTTCAAGGAAAAGCGTTTCATGGATAATCCTATGCGCGGCGGGACTGCCATTGCAGATAGTAGTTGAGGAC
>JBBSCM010000316.1:0-4607 GCA_038250295.1 Anaerolineales bacterium
ATAGTTCGCGAACTCAAAAAAGCGAGTCAAGCCAGTGCTGGCTACTTGGCTCATCCGCCCGGATTTGGGAGGTAAAACGGACGCGTAATATACATGATGCAATTTTACCCTCATCATAATTTCTTGGGAGCAGCATGATGGGCAAAATCCTTTCCTGGCTACAAAAGCGCATCAAACACTGGATAAAACCCGCCAAATCAGCCTTAATCACCGACATTCTTTCAGATCTAACCCGTAGCCGAACCGATCTGGTTGTAGAAATTGCGTTGTTACGTAAACAACTGATCGTGCTAAATCGGCAGATCAAGCGACCGCAGATCACCGAGCAGACCGTTTTTATCTTGTTCTTCTTTCCCACTTTACGAAGTTTTGGAAACAGACCCTTCACATCGTTCAGCCAGAAACCCTGTTGCGCTGGCATCGTGAATTGTTTCGCGTCTATTGGCGGCGGAAGTCACAAGGCAAGCCGGAGATTACATCGGAAACGTAGAAGTCATCTTGCCTGGTGACTGCATAGACTCCACCAGATTTCTGTCGTCGGCGCGATTTGAAACAAAAACGCGCTCAGATGAGTGCGTTTCAATTACCAACCACCGATTGTGGCTTTACCCAAATTTATCCTTTAATTTTAATAGGTAAAAACAATCCCCGAAATGTAAATAATCGGGGATTGTTTTATTCGCGAAGTTAATCCGCGCCCGCAACGGCCGCCAGTATTTCGGATTCCTCGGTATATGCGCGGGATGCGTTCGCATTCAATTTTGTGGAAAGATTTAACGCAACGAGCAGGATGATCGCTTCCATTGCAAAGAGCGAAGAGTATGCGAAGAAAGCATTGCCTGTTGCAAAGCGAACACTGTCCACGAGGATGCCGCCTGTCAGATTACCCGCCGCGTGACCAACCATGTTTGCCACTCCCCAAACCCCCATCAGCATGCCCGCGCGGATCGGCGTGGTGAACGAGATGATGGCGCTCAACATGCCCGCGCCAGCCAGACCTGTGCCAATTCCCATCACGAAGACCAGACTTTTGAAAATTCCCACATTACCCATCAAGCCCGTCACGATTAAGCCGATGAAGACGAGAATGCTGGCGACGATTCCTGTTCGCATCAGTTTCATGTATCCCAGCCATTTGATCAGGAACAAGCCTGACGTCAACATGGATGCCAATACGCCCAATCCCCAGTACATGGTCAGGCGGGTGGTGTCGCCTACGCTCATGCCAAGCACCAACGCTCCGTAAGGTTCAAGCAAAGCATCCTGCGCGAGTGTCCCGATGAATGTGCAGATAACCAGCGTGAAAAGAATCCGCACCTGTTTATCTGCAAAGACAACTTCGCGCAATACTTTTTGGAACGGCATTTTGCGTGCCTGCTCTGCCGAAGTTTGCACAACCTGATTGCGAGATTCCTGTCCAAGCGCGGCAAAGGTTGCAAGTAAAAAGATGGCAACAGCAACGCCTGTGGCAACGCTGATCAATTTTGCGGGCTCGTAGGCTTCCAACGCCTTTCCGATAAAACCCGCTCCCATCACAGAGCCGAGCAAGGTAGCTACTTCATAGAAAGTGATGGCGCGTGTGCGATATGTCCCAGTGTAGCGGTCTGACACCAAAGCCTGATACGTGTTGTGCGCGAGGTTGCGTCCAAGGCCGTACAGCATGAAGGATAATGAGCCGCTCAAAAGCAGCAGCGCGGTCACCTTGGTTGGATTCGCGGCCAGCCGTGATGTGGCGATAATCCCCAGCCCGATCACCAATGCGCCAAAGATAATATATGGCTCACGGCGTTTGCCGAAGATGGGATATCCATCAGAACGATAGCCCAGCCAGACACGCACAGGTGAGATCAACAAAGGAATGGCAAAGAAGAACGCCACAAGTGTGGCAGGCAGGCCCAACTCTGCGATCATGATGCGGTTCAACGTCCCGCCGATCAATGCGCCGCTCAATCCATACGCGATGGAAAAGAAAGCCAGCCGTGCGTTGTTTAGAGTACGAACAAATTTCATTTTATGCTCCTTTTGTTTATGTCTTTGCGAGGGTGGGCTTGTTCTTCGCCCGAAGCAATCTTCTGCAAATTTTTAGATTGCTTCGGCGGACGTCCACCGCCTCGCTACGACATCAAATTAATGATTTAGAGAATTTTCTCGCCGCTTCACGTCCCTGATGAATACAATCGGGCACAGCGATGCCGCGGTACGAACTGCCAGCCAGTGCAAGAGTTGGCGGCAGTATTTTTTCAATTTCATCCACGCGCTTCAAATGTCCCACATGAGCTTGCGGGAATCCGCATTGCCAGCGGAACGCCGTCCACGTTTGCGGTGCGGCGGTGATGCCAAGCAATTCAGCAAGTTCTTTTTGCACCGACTGAATCAGCCGGTCATTGTCAAACTCCACCATTTCAGGCGCGCCGCCGCCGATGAATATTCTCAGCACGGCATACCCAGCCGTTGACCGTTCTGGCATTTTTCGCGACGTGAACGTCACCGCGTCAATCATCCTTTTTTCACGGCGCGGAATCATCAACCCGCTGATGACAGGTTTGCTTGGAATATCCGACTCGCGATACACGAGGGAGAGTGTGCCGATATTTTGATGACGGATCGCACTTAACTGTTGGCTGGCTTCTGCCGAAATTTCCTTGATCATCTCTGACGTTTGATTCGCCAGCGCCGCAAGGATGACCCCATCCGCGTGAATGTTATCTCCACCTGCGATAAAAATCCGATAACCATTTTCGTCTCGTATGATTTTTTCAACCCGCGCATTCAGGCGCAAACCCCCTTTGAGTTGCCGCGCCAATTCGTCTGTCAATGCCTGCAATCCATTTTTGAATGAAATAAATCTGGGAATATTCGTTTTCTTGTTTTTCCCGCTGCGAAACGAGCGCTTCAATGCGCCTGCAATTAGACTGCCGCCATCTTTTTCCATTTCGCGCATGATCGGAGAAGAGACCATGATGCTTTGCGTCTCGGGGTCTGTGTTGTAGATACCGCCCAGCACGGGACCGATGAATTTATCCAATGCTTCGTGTCCCAACCTGCGACGGACAAAATCTGCAAGGGATTCGTCTTCATCGTCGCGGCGGGCAGGTTGAAACGGCTCTGCCAGCATTCGTAGTTTTCCGCGCACTGTCAGCAGCGGGGAGCGAATGAATTTCGACGGCGAAACAGGGATCGGGTGGAGTGAAGCGTTATCCAGCACATAAGTCCCGCTGGTTTCGGAGCCAGGATTCACAATCTGGTCAAGCATTCCCAACTCGATCGCCAGCTCCCACGCTTCTGGTTTGCGCGTGATGAGAGTGTCAGGCCCGCCTTCGACCAAAAAATGTGCTTTGTTGTTTAATTCAAGTTTGGATGATATGACTTTACCGCCCCAGTGATCTGAGGCTTCAAGTAAGGTAAATTCAATACCGCGTTTTTGTAATTCCCACGCAGCGCTCAAACCCGTAATTCCCCCGCCGACGATAGCGATATGCATACAACTTCTCCTGTGTAGCTCTCCTCGGCTGATGTATTCTACGGTTATTCAAAATTATGTATACATAGAATATGAAGGTTTATCTAAGAGTTTACTTAAACAGTGAAACTGCGAAATGCGCCGTTATATAATTGAAAATATTTTTCACAGGAGTCTGTATGGATATAAATCTAATGGGTGTTTCCACCGCGCTTGCCACATTCTTTGGCGTATGGCTTGGGCATGTTTCCGTCCGCAAGATCGAACGCGAAACTGTTAATTTATGGATACCGACTTTGGCTGCACTCGCTTTGGGCATTGGATTTGAAACCGCTTCTTTCTTAACTTCAAATTTGATTCTGTCTGCGATGTGCGGCATTCTCGGTGTGACATTGCTCTGGGATTCATTCGAGTTCCATCGCCAGCAAAAGCGAATCAAGCGCGGACATGCGCCTGCGAATCTGAATAATCCGCGCCACGCGAAAATTTTGGCTGAATATCCTGTCGCAACAACATTTGACTGGCTGAACCGCAGTCCGCGCGGCAGCGCTTATTCATCTGACGAGCTTGTTTCCATGAAGGATGGAAAAAAATGAATTCATTTGGATTTTGGATCGGCATCGCCACGCTGTTCATAATAGGATTGGGTTTCATCTGGGTGATTCGCGGCGAAAGATACTTCGGTTATTTATGGTGGCCCTATGTGATTGGAGCAGGCATTTTATCAATCCTTGGCTCCATGTTCGTTTCAAATCACTGGGCGTCTGGTTTGCTTGGTGCATTGGGAGCGTCTTTAATTTGGGGGTCTACAGAGTTGAAGGAACAAGCTGTGCGTGGCGAGATTGGCTGGTATCCGTTTCGCGGAAAGAAAATTCTCCCTCTATTTTCAGATGTGATCAGGAAGTGGAAGGCGCCGAGTTTATAGTCTGCGCCAAATGACCTGTGCTGGCTACTTGGTTCATCCGCCCGGATTTGTGCGGTAAACCGAACGTGTAATCTTAACTCAGGGGGCAGCATGCTGGGCGAATTTCTGGATGAGGACGGCTGTTCCATTTTGGCATAAGACAAACCATAGTTGGATAGACTCCGCTCAAGTTTTCAGCTTGACAACGCAACGTCCCTCGGTAGGGTTGTTGCATGGATTGTC
>JBBSCM010000317.1:0-4571 GCA_038250295.1 Anaerolineales bacterium
CAACATTCCGCATATATTTTGGGAATAATCATTTCTCGTCATTGCGAGGAGCGTTCTTGTTCTTCGCGACGAAGCAATCTCCAACTCACCGAGGAGATTGCTTCATGTGAAAGAGCGTCGCCTTCACAATGACGGATGGAGAAACTATGACTCACATCTTCCTCTACGGCCCGCCTGGGACAGGCAAATCTACAATTGGAAAAATACTCGCGCGCAGTCTTTCCCTGCCATTTGTCGATTTGGACAATGTTGTTGAAGAGAAAGCCGGCATGATCATTTCAAAGATCATGAAACAGCAGGGCGAGTCGGCGTTTCGGGGCTTTGAAACCTCCGCTTTGATCGATCTTGAAGATGAAGGGGAAAGCGTGGTTGCCCTTGGCGCGGGTGCGCTCTTGAGTGATGAAAATCGTGTGTTTGCACAGAGCCATGGCAGGGTGATCCTGCTGATGGCAAAGCTGGAGATATTACTTGAACGATTGCAAAACGATTCAGGGAAGCGTCCTTTGCTTAAAGGTGACTTGCGCGAAAAATTAACAGCATTGCTTGAGAATCGCAATGAGCATTACAACTCTTTCCCTGTAATTGTGCATGTGGATGAAAAAGACATTGACAAAAACGCCCATCATGTGCAAGTTGTGCTGGGGCGGCATCATCTGTCAGCCATGGGGGAGTATGACGCGGTTGTGCAAAGCAATGGGATTGAGCAGCTTGGCGAAATGCTTAATTCATACGGATTACAAAACCCGATTATTGTCACTGACGAAAACGTCGCCAGGTTTCATGCCGAAAAAGTAGTGGATGTGCTTAATAAGTCTGGTTATAAACCAAAGGTGATCACGATCCCCGCTGGCGAAGAATACAAAAAACTGGATACTGTTTCTGGATTATGGAAATCGTTCCTCGAAGCAGGCTTGGATCGCAAAAGCACAGCCATAGCATTAGGCGGTGGTGTATTAGGCGATCTGACTGGATTTGCCGCATCCACTTATATGCGTGGAATTTCGTGGGTGGCTGTGCCAACCACATTGCTTTCAATGGTGGATGCGTCGCTCGGCGGTAAAACGGGTTTCGACCTGCCCGAAGGAAAGAATCTGATCGGCGCATTCTACCCTCCGAAGCTGGTATTGGCAGACCCGCAAATGTTGAAGACATTACCTGAAGCAGAGTTGATCTCTGGCATGGCAGAAGTGGTCAAGCACGGCATTATCTCTGACCCTGAATTATTTAATTTATGTTCGCGTGGATTGGATTGGGTGAAAAATAATTTGGAAGAAGTTGTCAAACGTGCGATGGCTGTGAAGATAAAAATTATCGAGGAAGACCCATACGAAAAAGGATTCCGCGCCGCGTTGAATTTGGGTCATACCGTGGGGCATGCAATTGAACTTGTCAGTAAATTTAAGTTGCGGCATGGAGAAGCCATTGCCATCGGGATGGCGGCTGAGGCGAAGTATGCTGCCCGGATTGGGCTGGCAGATGCCGGGTTGGTGGAAGCGGTTGCAGAGTCGCTCAAAGCGTTGGGATTGCCCGTTCAAATCCCGGAAGAAATGCCGCATGATGAAATCATCCGTGCGATGCGGGTGGATAAAAAGAAGAATGCGAAAGCCATCCGTTTTGCGCTGCCAGTTGAAATTGGCAAAGTGAAGTTGATGGATGTGATCGATCTGGAATTGGTGTTGGGATAAGTATCATTGTCAAAACTGGTGGTCGAGTAGCCCGTGCTCGTCGGGCGTATCGAGACCCCAATTCTTGCAATGACGAAAAGAGGAATAAATGAAAATATTAATCCTGCACGGCCCAAACTTAAACCTGCTTGGCACACGTGAACCTGAAGTATATGGTTCAATGACTCTCGATGACATCGATAACAAGATGATCGAACTGGGGAAAAAGTTGGGCGCGGAAATAAAATGCCTGCAATCAAATCATGAAGGCGCGTTGATTGATGCACTGCACGACGCGCGCACTTGGGCAAGTGGTGTTGTGTTCAACCCGGGCGGGTACACTCATACATCTGTTGCGCTGCGCGATGCGATCAGCGCAATCGTGATTCCTGTCATTGAAGTGCATCTTTCGAATGTGTATGCGCGTGAAGATTTTCGTCACAAGTCTCTGCTCTCGGCGGTGTGCAAGGGCAGGGTCAGCGGCTTTGGCTGGCGATCTTATGAGCTGGGCTTGCGCGGGCTCGTTGATATAATCAAGGGGTGAGCACTCAAATCATCCCTACAACTGAACCTTTCTTTTTTCCTGGCGGCCGCACGGGTGTGTTGTTGATACACGGATTTACCGGCACGCCCAGGGAAGTGCGTTGGATGGGGGAATACCTTAACCAGCAGGGATACACCTGTTTGGGGATTCGACTCAATGGACATGCCACTCACCCCGAAGATATGCGTCGTTCGCGCTGGACCGATTGGACTGCTTCCGTTGAAGACGGCTTTCATTTACTCTCCGGCAGTGTTGACCGAATCTTCCTCACCGGGCTTTCAATGGGCGGCGTGTTATCGCTGCTTATGTCCACGCAATTCGCGGAGCGTATTGCTGGTGTGGTTGCCATGTCCACGCCGTATCATTTGCCACAAGATTATCCGTTGTGGCTGCTGCGTTTGTACAGCAAATTTGTCCGCTATGCGCCAAAATCAAATGAAACACCGGGCGCTTCATGGTTTGACAAAACCGCTTACGCAGATCATGTCTCATATCCATACAACCCAATGCGTTCAGTGGTCGAGTTGAAATTATTGTTGCTTGAAATGCAGGCTGCATTGCCCAATGTCCGCAAGCCTGTGATGTTGATCCATTCTAAGAATGACCGATACGTACTGCCCGAAAATATGGAGAGGATCCACGCAGGGCTGGTGAATGCGCCAGATAAAACAAAACTCTACGTGACCGGATCAGGCCATGTAGTTACGCGTGACGCGGCCCGTCATCAGGTATTTGAAGCCACAAGGGATTTTATTAATCGTATTGAGCGTCAATCTTAAGAGCCATGTCGTTGCTTCGTCGCAAAGAGCAGGAGCGTTTCTCGCAACGACATCATGTGAGGAAATTTGAATCGTAATCTTTTTTTTATTGCTGCATCTCTGTTCTTATGGGGCTTTGGGGAAGGAATGTTTTTCAATTTTGTGCCGATCTATCTGGATAACCAGTTTCTTTTGAGCAAGTATGAAATTGGCTGGATATTGGGCGCGTTCGGTTTTTCGATGGCGATCACACACATTCCCGCTGGCCGCTTTGCGGATCGAATCGGGCGCAAGCCTTTGTTGACGATTGCATGGGTGCTTGGTTTGATCTCAACCCTGATAATGGGTTTTGCCCTGGCTTTGCCGCTTTTTCTGATCGGTTTGTTCGGTTATGGATTGACCGCTTTTGTGTCATCGCCGTTGGCCAGTTATGTAACAGCTGCGCGCGGTAAGTGGCCTGTGGGAACTGTGCTCTCGCTGACCACTGCCACTTTCGGCTTAGGCATGGCAATGGGTCCAATTACGGGTGGTTGGATCGGCGATCATTATGGAATGCGGATGAGTTTTCTGGTTGCCGCAGTGGTGTTCGTTTTTTCGAATGTGTTCATGTTCTTTACGGAGCGCCAGCCAATTGATCGCCACGATCCTGATTCCCCGCCGCCAACTTTGATGAGCAATCAAAGTTTTATCATTCTGATGGGTGTGCTTGCATTTGCAATATTTTCGATGTACCTGTCACAGCCGCTTACGCCGAATTTTCTCGAAGGCGTGCGCGGACTTTCATTGAGTGAAACAGGCGTCATTTTTACAGCAGGTGCGTTGGGAAATTCATTGATGGCAATTGCATTCAGCCGTGTGAATCCCCGCCGCGGGTTCATGTTTGCGCAGGCATTGGTTATTTTATTTGCCATATGTATTTGGAAAGGCACGAGCCTTCCAATCTTTGCATTGGGATATTTCCTGCTGGGTGGGTTCCGTGCGGGCCGCCCCATGGCGATGGCGCAGGCTCGTGAACTTGTGCATGAATCCCAAATGGGAATTAGTTATGGGATCATGGAAACCATCAGCGCTGTGGTGTTTATTTTTACACCGCCTATTGCTGGTTATTTGTTTGAGATCGATCCCTTCATTGTTTATCCCATTTCCATTGGATTGATTATGATTTCGATTGTTGTAAGTTATATATTCTCTCCGCGAAAGGAACAGGTAACAGTCACTTCTTAAAGTGACTGTTACCTTGAATCTGGAAAGGCAGACTATCATGCTGGACATTGTTTCTTTCACACTGGGGCCTGCGCAAACCAATGCCTATCTGGTTGCTGATTCAGAAACCAAAGAAGCTGTTGTGATCGATCCTTCATGGGACGGACATATTATTCTTAATGCGGCGCAGGATCGCGGCTGGAGGATCGGTCATCTCTGGTATACGCACGCGCATTTCGATCATATCGGCGGCGCCGGCGCAATTGCGGATGCATTGAATCCGCTTCCGCTGGTGGCTCTTCATCCCGATGACCATGTCCTGTGGCGCGCGGGCGGAGGCGGCGCGCTCTTTGGTTTTGACATTGATCCTGGCCCCGAACCCACTATTGATTTTGTTCACGG
>JBBSCM010000318.1:0-4554 GCA_038250295.1 Anaerolineales bacterium
GTTACGCCTGTTTGTATTTCACCCGAACCAGCACAGGAGGATGTTGACCGCGCGCTTTCGTTCACCGATGACTTGTTAAGTGCGCCTGAATGGGTTCGAACTTATACAGTTTCCGACGGAAGAGTTTCAGCGGTCTGGTCAAACGATCCTTTGAGCGCCATAGCCTACGTGGAATCCCTCATCTTTTCATGCGGCTATGAAGAACCTGACTTGAATGCCTTTTTTAGCGATGAAAACTGGAAAATTATCTTTGGAAATTATGAAAGTTATGAGCCCACTTCCGCCTGTAAAACAGATACCGGGCTTAGGTTATATGAATTCAAGGCGGTTACAGCGGGCCTTGAGTATGCGATCAAATACTGGGTTATGAATGACACAGATACTCGTGTGATGGGGACCATGATCGTATTCCCGGTAGCGGCAAAATCTTTGATCGAAGAATATTCAACTGCTCTCTTTCCCGATCTTGCAAGTTGCCCATAATAAAATATAAAGACCCTAAAGGTTTCAAAAACCTTTAGGGTCTTTATGGTTACAAAGGAAACATATATGACCTCACGTTACGACATCCTCTTCCAACCCGTCAAGATCGGCCCGGTCACCGCGCCGAATCGATTCTATCAAGTTCCTCATTGCAACGGGTTTGGTCATCGCATGCCGCTGAGCATGGCCTCCATGCGCGGCATGAAAGCGGAGGGCGGCTGGGGCGTGGTCTGTACCGAAGAAACGGAGATCCATCACACCAGCGACCTCTCTCCTTTCTTTGAAGGCCGCATTTGGAGTGATGACGATATTCCCACCTGGCAAATGATGACCGAGGCTGTACACAAACATGGCGCATTGGCTGGGATCGAATTAACCTATAACAGCCACGATGCATCGAATTTATACTCGCGGGCTGCTGCGTTTGGTCCGCGCTCCATGGGAATCACCGGCGGCAGCGGATATGAACCCGGTCAAACACGCGCTGCAACCAAGGATGACCTTAAGCAAGTCCGCAAGTGGCATCGCAATGCCGCCATCCGCGCGAAGAAAGCAGGCTTCGATATTGTCTATTGTTATGCCGCACACAACATGACCCTTGCCTTTCATCTTTTATCAAAAGACAATGACCGCACGGATGAATACGGCGGCTCGCTTGAAAACAGAACAAGATTTTTTCGTGAACTGATTGAAGATACAAAAGAAGCCGTTGGCGATACTTGCGCGGTGGCTGTAAGATTTGCAGTGGATGAATTGCTGGGAAACGATGGGATTCAATTTGACGGGGAAGCTCATGACATCGTAGCCATGCTTGCTGAACTCCCTGATCTGTGGGATGTGAATCTCAGCAACTGGGCGAATGACTCGGTTACATCCAGATTTGGCAGGGAAGGCCATCAGGAAAAATATATTTCGTTTGTAAAGAAACTCACCACCAAACCTGTAGTGGGTGTTGGAAGATACACATCCCCTGATTCAATGGCCTCCGCAATCGAGCGCGGGGTCATGGATATGATCGGCGCCGCACGCCCAAGCATCGCCGACCCATTCCTTCCGAATAAAATCAAGGAAGGCCGCCTCGAAGATATTCGCGAGTGTATTGGCTGTAATATCTGCGTTACTGGCGATACGCGCTTTGTTCCCATTCGATGTACACAAAATCCCACCATGGGCGAGGAATGGCGGCGCGGCTGGCATCCTGAAAATATCGCGCCAAAGAAAAGTAATGATGAAATATTAATCGTCGGTGCGGGTCCTGCCGGGCTTGAGGCCGCGCGCGCGTTGGGTCAACGCGGCTATCGCGTCATCCTCACCGATGCAAAACGCGAGGCGGGCGGACGTGTTGCGCTTGAGTCTGCGCTTCCCAATCTCAACGAATGGCGGCGCGTGATTGATTGGCGGCTTACTCAGATCAACAAAATCCAAAATGTATTTTTCTATCCGTCCAGCCCGATGACCGCGCAGGATATTCTCGAAGCAGGCGCGCCGCATGTCATCCTTGCCACGGGCGCCACATGGCGTCGCGATGGCATGGGACGTAATATCTCGCGGCCTGTTCCTGGCAATGGAAAAATATTCACCCCCGATGATCTTCTGGAATTTAATCTGGAGTCCGACAGCTTGCTGTCGAAATTGCGGGAGCAAACTCCCGCACTCCAGAAAGTACTTATCTATGACGACGATCATTATTATATGGGCGGCGTCCTTGCTGAACTTCTCGCGCTAAATGGCTGTGAAGTCACGTTGATGACTCCTGCTCCCACAATTTCTTATTGGACTCAATTCACGCTCGAACAGGAACGCATCCTCAAGCGATTACTGGATTTGAACGTGACTCTCCTTGCGAATCATGTCATCGTTTCACACACACCGACGACTGCTTCTGTTACGAACAATATCACCTCCGCCGAGTCGACTCTCGCCTGCGACGCCATTGTCATGGTTACAGATAGAATTCCCAACGACGCGTTGTATCACGAACTTAAACCATCACTTGTAGAAGGAAAACTAAAATCATTGCGTATCATTGGTGACGCCGAAGCGCCCAACATCATCGCGCAAGCCGTATTCTCAGGTCACCTTGCCGCGCGCGAATTTGACGAAGTGATTAATCCCGATGAAACGCCGTTCAAAATAGAGCGATAGCATATGTCGTTGCGAGGAGTTCTCTTGTTTTTTCGCGACGAAGCAATCTCCCATTGTGTTGGGGATTGCTTCGGGCGGAACGCTTCGCGCATCGCCCTCGCAACGACATGACATAATGTAACCCCATGCCCTCACTCATCCTCGTCACCGGCGCTACTGGATACATCGCCAGCAGACTGATCCCTCAATTACTTGAACGCGGATATCGCGTCCGCGCATTTGCACGTCACCCGCAGCGACTCAAATCCCGAAGCTGGTATTCTCAAGTGGAAACAGTCACAGGTGACGTGATGGATGAGTCCACGCTTGCGCCCGCGTTTGAAGGTGTACACACGGCTTATTACCTCATCCACAACATGTCCAGCGGACGTGGTTACACCGAGCGCGAATTGGAAGGTGCGCGGAATTTTGTGCGCGCAGCCGAAGATGCAGGAGTACAGCACATTATTTATTTAGGCGGCCTCGCAGACGAGGAACAACACATCGCTCCGCACATGCGCTCGCGGATCGAAACAGGTGTAACGCTTCGCAATAGCAAAGTCCCTGTCACCGAATTTCGCGCGGGAGTTATTGTTGGTTCTGGGAGCATTTCCTTTGAGATGATCCGCTTTATGACGGAATTATTTCCCGTCATTCCTGCGCCATTTTGGGTAAAGAATAAATCCCAGCCCATCTCGACACAAAATGTTATGGATTATCTTCTGGCCGCATTAGATAACCGCGATGGGCATGGCCAGGTCTTCGAGATCGGCGGGCCCGATATTATGACCTATCAGGAACTGATGCTGAGTTACGCAAAACACCGCGGGCATAAACGAGTTTTCTTTTTAATTCCCTCTGTGCCGATCTGGTTCATGGCTTTTGGCATAGACTTAATGACTCCCATTCCATATCCCATAGCCTATGCGTTGGTGGGAGGTTTATCCAGTGATAGTGTGGTCATGCATAACGACGCGCGCAGGATCTATCCCGAAGTGAATCTCGTCGATTGTGAATCAGCTACAAAGGAAGCGTTGACCCGTTTGCATCCGCTTAAGATCGAACACACCTGGGAGGATGGCCAGGGCGATGTGAAAATGCTCAAGCATGAAGGCTTCTTCATTGATCATCGCGAATTGAAAGTTGATGCGCCGCCTGAAAAAATCGTTGAGGCAATAAAAGCATCCCATCGTGAAGTGACTGTCGTTGCAAGCAATCATCTTCTTCTATATTCAAAAATCAACTCTGGTGAAAGATGGCTGGAATGGCGCGTGAGTGATGATTCCAAATTAACCCAAACGACATACTTCGCTCCTCGCGGCCTTGGCGGATTTTTATATTGGGTTTTGTTGCATCCATTTCAGGCATTTGTTTTTCGCCGCTTAATAAAAAGTATTGCGCGCAACTCGGTGGTAAAATAATCCTGTAAATAAATAACGGTCAGAACGCGGCGAAGTTGGTGTAAATCCAACACTGTCCCGCAACTGTAAGTTTAGTTGGATAGTTATATGGTTGTTTAGTTTGGTAGTTCAACTACTGAACTACTGAACTGCCAATCTACCCAACTAATCAAGTCAGGTCGCCCGCCTCTGAATCGGTTCATCACACTCTCGTGGAAAGGAGGTGGATGGCGGCATGAATGGATTGCCTCTCCAACCTCCCCAGTCATCGGCTGGGGTTTTTGATTCATATAATGTACTGCGACATTTATGTCGCCCAACCCAATGCGACATAAATGTTGCGCTACAAAATATTTTCGGAGAATAAAATGTTTCGTAAAACTTTACTTTTGACTTTACTGATTAGCCTGCTTCTTGCAGGATGCGGGCCCGCATCAACGCCGACCGAAATGCCTGTTTCGGCTGCGATGGAACTCACAGACGGCCTCGGCAGGCTTGTCGTTTTGGATGAGGCGGCACAGCGCGTCGTCTCGCTGGCTCCATCCAA
>JBBSCM010000319.1:0-4547 GCA_038250295.1 Anaerolineales bacterium
AATATGAATAGGTTCTCCGGTCATTTCTTTGTGTTCCTTTCTTCTTATGTTTTCGCTCTACATGATGTGCTTGTTTGAATTATCCCGTCCGGTAATCTTTTACTGAACATGGTTTTTATTTCATTGAGCCAAAAAAGTATAACATAAATTCCCTGATGCATTACGGGCCGTAGGGTATAATCGCGGCTCATGGCGAACCTTTTATCACGCTGGAAAGATGGGCTTTCTCGTACAAGCAAGGCTGCGTTTGGGCAGATCGCCTCCATTCTAGGCACTTCTGAAATCAATGACGATACGTGGGGCGATCTGGAGACTCTTCTCGTTCAAGCAGATATGGGAATCGAAACCGCAACATCCGTTTTGGATGCTCTCAAGCGCTTCACGCGGACCGAGGGCCTGACTCGCGCAAATGAGCTTTTTGCGGCCCTTCGGCAGGAACTGCGTACGCGTCTTGAAACGCCGCCTCCTCTAAGCTTTCATCATAAACCAACGATTATTCTGGTTGTCGGTGTGAATGGCTCCGGGAAAACAACAACCATTGCGAAGCTGGCTTCGCGCTTTAAGTCTGAAAGAAAGGAAGTTTTACTTGGGGCCGCAGACACTTTCCGCGCCGCAGCGATGGACCAACTCCAAGTTTGGGGTGACAGGCTAAAGGTCGAAGTGATCGTGGGCGCTCCTGAGTCCGATCCTGGCGCAGTGGCGTATAATGCCGTTCAGGCAGGAGTCGCTCGCGGTGTAGACATCGCCATGATAGATACTGCCGGGCGCTTGCACACCCGTTTTAATCTAATGGAAGAATTAAAGAAAGTAAATCGTGTGGTGGGCAAAGCTCTTGAAGGCGCGCCTCATGAAGTCTGGCTTGTATTGGATGCGACTACGGGCCAAAATGCGCTGCAACAGGCAAGGTCATTTAAGGACGCCGTACATGTCACAGGCGTGATCTTATCGAAACTGGATTCGTCTGCGCGCGGCGGCATGGCATTTGCCATTCAACGCGAACTTGGATTGCCGATTTTGTTTGCGGGCTTGGGTGAAAAGTCTGAAGATTTACAACCCTTTGACCCCGATGCTTTTGTTGACGGAATATTGACATCGTAAATATTTTATTGGGTGGTTGAGTAGGGCGGATGATTTTCCGCCCGTATCGAAACCACCATGCTGAGGAGTTACCATGCAGGATTTGCTTAATCGCTTGCAGGCCGCGAATGACCTGACTCAACAACTTATGGTGCGTCTTTGACTTGGTGGGCAAGGAACTTCAGCTTTCGCAGCTTGAAAAAAATATAGAACACCCGGAATTCTGGAATGATTCCACGAACGCGCAGCGAGTAATGAAGACCGTCTCGAGTTTGCGTGACGATGTGGAATCCTGGAATTCGTTACAGCAGCATGTCCATGACCTGATCGAATTGGCGCGCCTTGAAGACGAATCCCTGCGTGAAGAGATTGAAGGCGAAATCACGAAGCTCGAAACCGACCTTGAGAAGCGCTCTTTCACGACGATGTTCTCGGGTCCATACGATCATGATGGCGCCATTCTCGCGATCCACGCCGGCGCCGGCGGAACAGATTCGCAGGATTGGGCGGCCATGCTTGAACGCATGTATCTGCGCTGGGCGGAAGATCATGGCTTTAGCGCAGAAATTCTGGATTCGACTCCGGGCGAAGAAGCAGGCATCAAGAGCGTAACAATTGCTGTAGGAGGGCGATATGCATTTGGTTATTTGCGCTCAGAAAAAGGTGTGCATCGTTTGGTACGGCTCTCTCCTTTTGACGCGGCTCATCGCAGACATACTTCCTTTGCGTTGATCGAAGTGCTACCGCAAGTCTCCATGGAAGAAGCTGATATTGAGATTAATCCAGGCGATATTAAATTGGATGTGTTTCGTTCCTCAGGCGCAGGCGGACAAAATGTGCAGAAGAATGCCACGGCGGTGCGCCTTACACATCTTCCCACAGGAATTGTGGTTACCTGTCAAAATGAAAGATCGCAATCGCAAAACCGCGAATTCGCCATGAATATCCTGCGGGCACGTTTGCTTGAGCTGCGCCAGGCGGAGCGGGAGGAAGAACGCGCTATTTTACGCGGCGAATATACCAAGGCAGAGTGGGGGAGTCAGATCCGTTCGTATGTGCTGCATCCATATCAGATGGTCAAAGATCATCGCACCGATTTTCAAGTTGGAAATTCACAGTCCGTTCTGGATGGAGAATTGGATGGTTTTATGGAAGCTTACTTGAAAAGTGGATCTAATGCGGAGCCATAACAGAATTCTTCGGCAAGCTATGGATTTCAATTCAAAATAGCAGCCTGGATTAATTATGAAACTACACTGGGAACCGATCACACTTGATCTAAAAACTACTTTCCGTGTGGCGCATGGCGCAAGCGACCAACGCTTTAACGTACTCGTTTTTCTGGATGATGGGGTTGGCGAAGCGGCAGCTGTCCCATATTATGGCGAGACTCAGGAAGGCATTATCGAATATCTCAAATCCATGCCTGACCTCGGCGATGATCTATTTGATATGGATGCTGTTCTTGCAAAGCGACCTCCAGGTTCGCGCGCGGCGCGCTCTGCAATTGACGAGGCCTTGCATGATCTGTGGGGAAAGAAACTGGGACAGCCTTTATATAAATTGTTTGGACTGAATCCAAATAACCTGCCATTGACATCATTTACCATTGGCATGGACGAACCCGCAGTGATGGCTGAGCAGGCGAAGGTTTCTGGCCACCCTATATTGAAAATCAAATTGGGCAGCGAACACGACGAGGAGATCGTCGCTGCTGTTCGCAAAGCTACGAATGCCAAACTCCGCGTGGACGCAAACGCAGGTTGGAGTCGTGAACAGGCATTACAGATCATTCCGCGTTTGGCAGAATATGACTTGGAATTTATCGAACAGCCACTAGCTGTCGATGATGTGGAAGGTTATTTCTGGCTCAAGGAAAAATTAACCGCACAAAAAATCAAGACCCCAATTTTTGCAGATGAGACGGCCAGGAATTCACATGATGTTGCCAAACTGGCTGGGTCGATAGATGGCGTGGTTGTGAAGACCATGAAAAGCGAAGGGATTCGCGAAGCCCTGCGGATGATCCATACCGCGCGGGCGCATGACATGCAGATCATGTTGAGCTGTATGGTCGAGTCGTCCGTGGGAGTTACCGCCGCCGCGCACCTCGCTCCGCTTTGTGATTACGCCGATTTGGATGGGCCGCTGTTGATCAAGAACGATCCGTATACGGGGTTGAAATATGATGGCGCAAAAATGTCCCTGCCGGATGGGGTGGGGTTGGGCGTGGTGAGGAAGTAAAGAGTATTAATTTTCGGCAGTGCAACTGCCGAAAAACCAATAAGGTTCGCCAGCAGTTGTACTGCAGGCGTTTTGACGGGAATCATCTCACAATCAACAAATCAGTTATTGGATATGTTTCTTCTCCAAGCAGATAAGTTCGTGCGCTTGAGTACGGCCACTCGTCTGCGGTTTCAACCAACCCTGCTCTGACAGGGTTTAAGTGTATGTAATCCAATTTTTGGCGCGCGAATTTTTCAGTAAAAATAGCTTCAGGATGTGAACCTTCCTGCCAAACTTGATAATCGGAAACATCCTGAGCGCGATTGTTCTTTCTAGTGACTTCAAATGTCTTGAGAAATTTCTTGGCTCCTTGCTTTTGCGCTTCGGTTGAGATTGCGCGGGATGTAAAGCGTTTGAAATCTCTGGTTACATCTGAAAGATTAACTCCTTCGTCAGGCCAAAGAATTGCGTGAAGATGGGTTGGCATAACAACGAAAGCGTTGATTTGAGTATGTTTATGATTTTTAATGAAATTAAGCGAGTCTAAGACGATTTGGCGATATACAGTTTCTGCAAATAAAGGCAGCCAGTCAACAAGTGTCCAAGTCACAAAATAAGCATAGTTTTGATCGGTAAAAACGCGGTGGGCGTTAGGCATTTTGCTCTAATCCAATTTTCGGCAGTGCAACTGCCGAAAGAACGATCACTAAATAGATAATACGAAAATCCCAAAAAGCAATATGCGCGAGCGCGGATGCAATTGTCCAGCCTGCGACTGTGGACAGAGCGAGTTCTTCGTCACTCATGCTTTCGATAAGAGCGCGTATCTTCTCACGTCAGACTTTTTTGGCAATCTCAAAATCTCGATTCAAGGTTACTCATTCTTTTCCACCACAATAGTTGCTTCTGTCAACAATGCGGCTATCGCTCCGATGGCGGCGAGTTGCGGTGCGATGAGCGCACCCACAACGCCGAATGTCATGGGGATTTCCATCATCGTTTTTCCATCCTTATCCTTGATAATGACCTTGCGGATATTCCCCTCGTGAATGAGTTCCTTGATCTTGCCGAGTATTTTCTCTCCGTCCACTTTGAATTCTTCAGTGCGAAAATTTTCTGGCATCTTATGCTCCTGTTTTGGAAATACTCACTAGTTCGCCAGCAGTTGTACTGCTTGCATTTTGCTTATGACTCAATTTTCGGCAGTGCAACTGCCGAAAAAACAGCGATAATCAATTACTCGA
>JBBSCM010000320.1:0-4529 GCA_038250295.1 Anaerolineales bacterium
AGCCGATACCGACCCGCCATTGTACGATGCGACGCAGGAAGTCTTTTACATCCGCCCCGCCAATAAAAGGCAGCACGATCAATGCCGCAAATAATGGACCAAGCGGGAGGAGCGAGTGCGCCTCAAAGAGCGACGGCATCCATGAGAGCGCGTAAGCCAATACAAAGAATATGGGCAGTGAAAAACGTTGGACAAACGATCTGATATTATTCATGACAATCTCCAAACACTAAAGATGAGTAAAGCTATAACGCTTTACATAGTACGGGATGCCAGGTCATATCTGTCAGTGCTGGAGGTCATATGATGGGTCATAAATCTCAGAAAAAATCTCCGAGATGTAATGCTCGGGGATTTTTTCTTGGAGTGACTAATCTAACTCACCTTGCGTAGTGTCGTTCTCCCGAAGGACATCGGGACGATGTGAGCGGAGCGAAGAACCTTTACGATTGTCTCAGAGATTCTCACCAATTCTGTGCTACGTCCAAAGCTTATCATTTTGGATTTCAAATCGTATCTGTGGATAGATGGATTTACTATAGGATAAATGACGTATTCAGTGTTTTCACCTCTCGAACACCTAATAAAGCAACCAGCTAACCAACAATCCGAAAAAATAGAGGCCGACGCCAAAGGCAGTATGATTCATTAAACTCCTAAGCCTTGCCTGGGTGGGATTTGAGGTCTTGGATGCAGCAAATCCAAGTCCAAATGCAGGCTGCATGATGAAGAATGGCGCCACGACCGTGACCACTCCGAAGACGATTGCAGGAATCAGCGCTGGGTGCTGAAGCCAGTTGTTGCCTGCGAATGCAACGAAAGCGATAGCGAACCCGATGCCAGTCATGTAGTGAGCGATCCATCCTATCGTGCATTCTCCGCTCTTCTGTGGAGCCGATGCAATATTTGTATGTTTAAAAGTTCCTTCTGGTATGTATCGAAGCCAGCGTCCGACCAGACACATATTGGATGGAGTTATCTTGAAGGCATATTTGAGAAATAGCGCCCAAAGATCAAAAGTGAGAGTTGCGCCAAGTCCAATGAAGATTGCGCTAATGAAGGAGAAAGCCAGATTATTCACGAGTCACCTATTGATTAGTTGTTTATGACCAAAATTTTTATCAATTTATAAAAATGCATTTCAAGGTTTAACCTCTGACGTATCTTGCGGGCCGACTCCAGCGGAATTAACAGAGAGCAAGGGCAAACCTAAATCACGCACTTTCTTTAGCAAACCATGCAACGCAGCCTGATCGATAATCGTACTAGTCAGGAGCGTATTGCCGTTCTCTTCCAGAGTAATGGTCAGTCCCTCAAACCATTCCGTCCATTTATGACTCAAATGACCTTTGAGTCTGATCTGATAGACGATTGTTTGAATTGGATCAATGATTGGATTGCGTTTATTTGACATTCTTCTATTCCACAGTAATGACGACATTCCCTTTTTTGTGCCCTGCATCGACATAACGGTGCGCCTCTACCATGTCTTCCAGCGGATAGCAGCGATCGATGACCGTTTTGATCTCGCCTTTCTCGACCAGCTCTTTGATGGAAACCAGGTTATCCATGCTTTCCTTTGTGCTGAGGTTGGCCATTGACACATAGGTTCCGTTCGGCTTGAGAATTTTCGAGTATTCTGATTTCGGGAATTTTGCAAGCGTATCAAAGATGACATCATATCGTTCTTCTCTTGAAGAAAAATCCTCTTTTGTATAGTCGATGACGTGATCGGCGCCCAGAGATTTCACCATATCGATATTGGACGTACTGCAAACTCCGGTCACGTCTGCGCCAAAATATTTGGCAAGCTGTACCGCATAAGTACCGACACTTCCAGAAGCACCATATATCAGGACTTTTTGTCCGCGTTGGATATTTCCTTTGCGAAGCATGCGCAATGCTGTGGTCGCACCGATGGGAACGGCAGCAGCTTCCTCATAGGTTATATTGGCAGGCTTTATCGCCACCATCGCCTGTTCAGGCAGGCATTTATATTCGGCATAGGCGCCAAAATTTTCCGTCAGGGTTGATGCGAATACCTGGTCACTGACCTTGAAGCGGGTCACGTCTTTACCGATTGCTTCCACTTCACCGGCGAGCTCCATGCCGTAGACTGGATGTTTGGGTTTTGTGAGACCCAGCGCGATGCGCGCGGGGAGCCAGAACATGGGAGGAACAGTAAAGCTCCTCATTCTGAAATCACCCATTGTGACGGTGGTTGCATGCACTTTGATCAAGATCTCATTGCCTTTAGGCGTCGGTTTCTCGATCTCTTTGAGTTGAAGTACTTCGGGACCACCATATTTGCTTGCTACAATTGCTTTCATTTTCGAATCTTCCTTTCTTAAGCATGAGCGGAGTGGATGGCAGAGATGGCATTCAGGCTTCTCTGCCATCTCCATTCCATATCTATGCTGGCTCTGTTGTTTTTGCAAACAGGGAAGCGAGTGCAGATGAATTGAATCCCTTGACAGTGAGCCAGACGCCCAGCGAAAACTCAAATAGCGCGATTGGGAGAACACCGATCCCCGTCAGCAAATAAATTGGTCCGCTGGTGATGCCGAACATAAACACGATGGTGTTAGCGATGAGCAGGGGCGCTCCGATGATTCCAAGCAGGGGAAGAACACGCGGCACCAGGCGCGACTGATAGAGCAGGGAGCCCAGTAACAGGTCGTTTATAGCCGGCATAAGGTTTTGTCCGAGGCGGAACAAGCCATATAAGACAACCAGCATCTTGCCGGTGAGCAATGCTTCTGCTCCGACTCCAGTCCGCCGCAAGGTCACGATTGCCAGCAGGCAGACAACATCTGCGAAGATCGTGCTGGCTTCCAGAACCCGAGTCCCGATGAAGCCCAGCGCGACCCCTTCGTTCTGTCTCTTGAGCACCGGGTACAGCGCGACGGCAGTGCCGATGCCGGCGAGCGCCACGATGATCTCCAGGATGCCGCCGATGATGACAGCAGTATCTGTGCCAGAGCCGACGATGTAGTTAGGGTCGTTCAGCACAGAACTGTAGAGAAAGCCGATCGGGATCGAGACAAAGGTGAGCAGGTAGAGTATGCCTCCCGCTAACGAGGATTTTCTCGACGAGTCCATAGGTGTTACAGCCTGCCGATTAGTATTCACAAGTTTTATATCCTTGCTAATGTTCATATGGTTATCTCCTTTTTTGAACAATAGGGATGGAGAGATGATATTCGTTACTCTCTGCCATCCCTATTCCTTTTCATGCAGTCTCCAGCGAACTTAATCGGCTCCAGTTTGGCTAAGCGAGCTGACCTTGCCAAGCACGGGTTCTGAAACTGGCTCGCGCCGTTCAGACCAGAGCGCATATCCCAACCAGGCAAGTGCTAACCCTACCGGCACTGCGAATAACCGATCGAACGGGTGGTTGACCACTGAAGACAGAAGGACGGGCAATAAGGTGCCCAAGGCAAGCAGTCCGCCAGCCCAGCGCGGCAGGACACGGGCGCGGAATGTAGCGATGCCAAACAAAAGTCCGCCGATCACATACCCAACAAGCCCTATTAGTAGGTCATATACGGTTGGGAGTGCGCCGAGGTTAATCTCACTGGCATGCCCAGCGACCATTCCCAAAAGTCCCTCCACAAACTTTGGCGCTACATTCGCCACCACCGGCGAAATAAAGGCTTCGATGAAATGAAGGGCCACTGAGAATGCCCAGAATCCGCTAAACAGAAGATAGCCCGCCAGACCCAGCCAACCGGACTTTTCCACTTGGCGGGCGAAGATCCCGGCTATACCGAGCATAGCGAGAAGATCCATAACGATGCTCAAGTAGTGGGTGATTGCCCATTGGGCAGTGGTGACCGACGAAAAAACATCAAGCGGATGGATCGCCTGAATCGTTATGTAAAGGATCCCTGCGCCCATAGCTGCTAAACCTGCCCCGCGTATCACTTTCGAGCTTGTTATCTTCATTTTGCTTTCCTTGATCGCAGTCTTTCTATTGGTATTCATTTGTTTGTCTCCTGTTTTGAACCATACGGATAAATGTCAGAGGATGACACCCGGCATAGCTGCCTGTTTGGGTTCGATTGAATACAATATACAAATGAATGTGGGGAGATGTCATCCCCACATGTGGGGACTTTGTGTGGGGAGATGTGCAGGATGCAAAAAAACAAACGCCCCGCCAGAGTCTGACAGGGCGAATGGAAGCCTTATTTAGTAGTGTGTCTGCGCGACTAGATCAGACCCAGTTCGATTCCCCGTTTGACTGCAGCCCGGCGATCATTGACGTTGAGTTTATTGTAGATGCTCTTGGTATGTGTTCGAACAGTGCTCAAAGCGATGACGAGTTGACGGGCAATTTCGGGCCCAGACAACTCGGTTTTGAACAAGCGCAGGATATCCAACTCACGCTGACTGAGCGGCTCAATCAGGGACGATGAAGCTGGGGAGGCAGAATGAAGCGCTTCTACATCCATGCCTTGTCCCTGCGCATCAAATGCAGATATCAGCTTGCCTGTATAGTTTGGCAAGACTCCGCGCTTGGCAGC
>JBBSCM010000321.1:0-4506 GCA_038250295.1 Anaerolineales bacterium
CCTGGGACAATAGTCGAAGGAATGTCCGCTGTGCGTATCGTTACAGGTTCGTGCCTGACAACTTCTATTACCTTATCGGGTTTCGTTTAGTTTCCCCTGGCTCTGACATATAGTTCTGCCTTCTGCTTGCTGGCTACTGCCTGCTGGGTACTGGTTTTCTGAAATGCTGAGAATAGCAAAGTGTGATGATCTAAAATAAGACATGCTCCCGCCCCGCGAAGCGGGGCGGGTTCGAGTTTAAATTTTTTTTGAACGCACTATGATCGGAAGTCTCACACTCATTACCACAGCCTGAATATGTTGTAGCCGCAGCATTTTATCAGCATGGCAACAAAAAACACATCTATCACAAGATGTGTTTTTCTTCGTGGCGGGGAGGGCGGGATTCGAACCCGCGACCGGTTTAACCCGGCACTCACTTAGCAGGCGAGCCCATTCAGCCACTCTGGCACCTCCCCATTATTATGTAGTAGCGACCTTTATTATTTTTTGGCCGCACAAGGACAGTTGCTAAAGCTGTCACTACGGGTAATGAGCCTGGCGGAGGGGGTGGGATTCGAACCCACGTTGGTGTGACCCAAACATGTTTTCAAGACATGCGCCTTCAGCCGCTCGGCCACCCCTCCAGGCAAAAAAGATTTTACCATATAGGATGCCGTCACACCTGCACTTGCGTGCGTTGCAAGTGTTGCGAGGGCGGCGCTCTTCCGCCTGAAGCAATCTCATCATCTCGTTGGGGATTGCTTCGGCTAAGAACAAGTGCGCCTCGTAATGACATGTTCCCCGCTATAATCAACATCAATGGAACAGCAAACAAACTACGATGTCATCATCATTGGCGGCGGGATTGCCGGCCTCACCGCCGCTCTTCACCTCGCCGAGCGCGGACTGAAACCGCTCATCCTCGAAGCGGATGAACGTGTTGGCGGACGCCTTTCAGGCAAGCAGGAAATAAAAATAAAAAATTGGAAATTCCCTTCCGAGCACGGCGTGCATGGAGTTTGGTATTCCTATGTGAATCTCAAGCATATGTTTAAGAGACACGAAATCGTTACGCAATATACCCCCGCGCGTGACGAACAGTGGATCTATCGTGTGGGAAATTCTGTGAGGCGTGTGTCGATTGGCAAAACGATTCGCAACAGCATCATTCCCGCGCCGTTCCATTACATTCAACTTTTTCTTTCATCGCGTTTTTGGGGAATGTTAACCCTGCGCGACCTGCTGTCCATTTTTAATGTTTGGTCTGTATTGGTGATGGCACTTGGCATTGACCCGTTCGTGGAAGACCAGCCGCTTGAAGGGCTGACCTTTGGCAAGACTCTCAAACGTTGGGGGCCTGCATTTCGTTCGCTATTTTTTGGTCTCACACGCAACGGACTCGCCACCGACCCGCATGAAGTTCCGCTGGCGGGCTTCCTTGCCTTTCTGCGTTTCTATACGCTCATGCGCCGCGATGCCTGGGCGTTCGAGTATCTTCCCAACGGCGGCGGCGATGTCTGTGAGAAACTATCAGCAAAGATTTTGCAATTCGGAGGCGAGATCAGGTTCAAGCGCAGAGTGAAGCGGGTGGAAAAAAAAGATGGGGATTGGATCGCGCACTGGGAGCAGGATGGACTCTCAGGCGCTGACCGTGCTCCATTCCTCATCCTCGCATCTGACTCACCCGCAGCTGGTTCAATTATCAAAAACAGTTTTCCCGCTGATAATTTTTTCTTCCCGCATGGACTCGGCCACGCGGTGATTCGTTTATGGTTTGACACACAGCCTCGGCGTGGACCCGAATCTGGCATGTTCAGCGGCGACTTCATCATGCATAATTTTTTCTGGCTTGAAAAGATCTATGCGCCCTATCAAAAATGGAGTGAAGAAACAGGCGGCGCTTGTATTGAAGTGCATGTCTATGGTCCGCGTGATGTGCTCGCGCAGCCCGATGCAATTTTGATAACCAAGGTAATTACAGATTTATATCGTGCCTTTCCCGAATTGAAGGGACATTTGATCGCGCCGTATTTGCAGCGCAATGCAGATACACACACTCTGCCAGCGCTCGGCGCGCGCGGTACGCATCTTGGAATTGAAACGCCCTGGGAAAATTTATTCTGTGCAGGAGATTGGGTGCGTCACGAAACGCCCGCCTTCTTTTTGGAGCGCGCCTGTGTGACCGGTATGGAAGCTGCGAATTGTGTGCTCACTGCTCGTAATATGGAAGCATGGGATATAAAATCATCCCCGCCGCCTGAACCAATGGCCGCCTGGATCGAGTCTTTGATGATGAAGGGCAGGAAGAATAGAAGGAAGAGGAAGGAAAAAGAATGAAAGCGGCGCCTCCCTCTGCAGCACAATTTATACCAGTGGGTTCATACTGAGTAAATGTTCTACCTCAATGCCATCATCCAGCTCATCCCAATAGATGGCAAAACCGCTTGGTTCAATTTTCCACTTGGCGCGTTGTTCCGGGGTGGCGTTCGCAAGCCACTTTAACCAACTGAAGCGTTCCAAAGGCAAACTGATTTCCCTGCCGTCGCTCAATGTGATATGTAAAATATTTGCATCAAGGCGAACGTCCTTTGCCTGGACCTGTAATGAAACATTATTTGTTGAAGTGATCATTCCAAAACTCCGTCAATAGACTTTATCGGAAATAACATATAAGCACCGTCCCGAAGGGTTGTTACGAGTGGTTTGAGCGTCTGAAAGCAACCTTCGGGACGTTTTTTCTAATTACCGATAACGTCTAATCTTTCTTGATTTTCACGAGTTAATTTCAAGATGCGGTTCAAAGTGGGTTGATTATAACCATGATTGTATTCCACTTCTATTTCATTCAACCATATCTTGGCGACATTCTCTTCACGCAATACGTGAACGTGCGGCGGTTCATTGATGTCTGATGAGTAAAAGCGAAATTTAAAACCGTCTATGATGAGGGTAGGCATGATCTATTTTACACTCTCTATTTTCTAAATAACACCCAACTTCTTTCCCACTGTCTTGAACGCATCCAAACCTTTATCCAGATCATCCTTCGCGTGTGCGGCGGAGATCATCACGCGGATTCTTGCCTTGCCTTGCGGCACGGTTGGGAATCCAAGCGCCATGGCAAACACGCCCGCGTCAAATAGCTCGCGGCTGAATTGTTGTGCCAGCGGAGCTTCGCCGAGCATCACAGGCGTGATGGGGGTTTCTGTCACGCCAGTATTAAATCCGAGCGTCTTCATTTCGGCTTTGAAATATTTGGCGTTATCCCAAAGCTTATCCACCAACTGAGTTGAATCTTCAAGTAAATCCACTGCCGCGAGACAAGCCGCCGCGTCTGGCACCGTCACCGCAGACGAGAACAGGAACGGGCGTCCGCGCTGACGCAGCCACTCGATGATGACCGCTTTGCCCGCAACGATTCCGCCCATCACACCAAAGGCTTTGGACATCGTGCCCACTTCCACGTCCACTTTGCCGTGCAAACCGAAGTGATCCACGATGCCGCGTCCGCCTTTGCCAAGCACGCCTTCGCCGTGGGCATCGTCCACCATCAACAGAATGTCGTACTTCTTCGCCACTTCGTAAATATCGGGCAGCGGCGCAATGTCACCGTCCATGCTGAAGACGCCGTCGGTCACGATCAACGCGCGGCGATATTGACTCAAATTCGCTTGAATCTGTTCTTCCAATGATTTGACATCATTATGTTCATACGGAATGATCTTCGCGCCAGATAAACGCGCGCCGTCAATGATGGATGCGTGATTCAATCTGTCCGAAAAAATTACATCTTCTTTTCCAACCAAGGCAGGGATGGTCGCCAGATTTGCAGTGAATCCAGATTGAAACGTGATCGCGGCTTCGACGCCTTTGAATTGTGCGAGTCGTTTTTCCAACTCAATGTGCAGAGTCATCGTCCCAGCGATCGAGCGGACAGCGGCAGGGCCAACGCCCATTTCATCTGTCGCTTTTTTCGCTGCAGCAACCAGCGCGGGATGATTCGCCAGTCCCAAATAATTATTTGAGCAAAAGTTCAGAACCTTTTTACCGTCCACAGTCAGCCATGCCCCCTGCGGCGAACCGATCGTGCGGATGTTGTTATACAGGCCCTGCGATTTCAGGCCATCGATCTCTTGCTGGATCCAATCAGTTTTAGACATGGAAACTCCTTATAGCTTCAAATGGTGGTCGAGTAGGACGAGTGCTTTTCTCGTCCATATCGAGACCACAAAACCATTATAGCAACACAACAAAAAATGGAAGTCACGATTCCGCCATGACTTCCATTTACTCCTTTACTTCCGCCAGCAATCCCAACTCTGCCAAAGCCGCCATTACTTTTTGGATGGCTCCTTCTTTGACAACCACTGCCGTCGGGCTTAATAACTCGCCCAGAAATTTACTCGCCTTTGACTTGCGCATCTCTTCCATAATCTCGGGCCTGCTGACTCTTAGCACAAGCAGACTCTCCACCCGCGCTTCTGTGCCGTGCGCCTCCCATTGTTTGAGCGCCTTCACCAGCGC
>JBBSCM010000322.1:0-4505 GCA_038250295.1 Anaerolineales bacterium
ATTGAGCGCGAATGGTTTGATCAGACAAAGCTGACAGAGCAGATCAAGCAGGAATATTTGAAATTATTGAAAATCAAAAACTGGGATCGCGCTTTTTATGAATTGACTTTTGCGCCTGCCTATCCTGAATTGCGTCCGCTGGTGCAAAACTTGACTGTGCCAGTATTCGTCATTGCGGGCCAGGAAGATCGCTTGATCCGCTCGTGGTATTTTGAGGCGATTGCGACTGAAATTCCCGGCGCGCAACTTGCCTTGCTTCCGGCCTGTGGACATGTGCCGCAGGAGGAATGTCCCGATCCATTTATGGAAGAAGTGAAAAAATATTTGGACGGCAAATGAAATTTGCTCATTATTCTGGCGAACTCACTCTTAATTTTTTATAAGTAATAGACCCACTTAACGTATCATCCAAGTAACCATGACTTTAGGACATATTGCATTTCTTGGTTCCGGTGAAACATCCCTTGCGGGCGGACGCATCTTTGAATCGCTGGCCCGACGCATTTCGGACCCCTTGCAGGTTGCCATTATGGAGACCACGGCTGGCTTTGAGTTAAATTCCCCTCTCGTGGCAGGCAAGGTGGGAGAATTTCTCAAAACACGTTTACAAAATTACAAGCCAAATGTGGACATAATCCCAGCCCGTAAACTCAGAACAGAGTTCAGCCCGGATAACCTGGAAATATTAAAACCATTGTTGCAGGCAAATATGATCTTTATGGGGCCGGGCAGTCCCAGCTATGCGGTGCGCCAGTTGAAAGGCACGCTGGCGTGGGAGATCATCCGCGCGCGGCATCGGCTGGGCGCTACATTGATCTTTGCATCTGCAGCCACCATTTCAGTCGGTGCGTGGGTTTTGCCAGTCTATGAAATATATAAGGTGGGAGAGGATGTACATACCAAGGATGGTTTGAATTTATTTGCAGCTTGTGGACTCGACTTGTCGTTTGTGCCGCATTGGAATAATGCCGAGGGCGGAATCGACCTCGATACAAGCCGCTGTTTTGTCGGGAAGGAGCGCTTTGATCAATGGCGTAAATTGCTCCCCGCCGAATCTGTGATGGTTGGCCTGGATGAACACACAGGCATTATTATGGATTGCGAAAATAGAACCTGTGAAGTCAGCGGGGTGAGTTCTGTATCTGTAATCAAGCGTGATGGAATGGAAATGTATCCAGCGGGTGCGAGTTTTCCGTTAAGTGAATTGGGCCAGATCAGCTATCCTGATCCGATTGAAAAAGGAATTCGCTCCGATGTTTGGGAGATGGTTGTCAAGGCTGCGCAGACGAAAGATGTAAATGAAGCGCCTCCTGTCGAAGCCCTCAAGCTGCTCGAACAGCGAAAAGAAGCCCGCGCTCGAAAAGACTTTGTAGAATCAGATCGTTTACGCGACCAATTGTCTGCGCTAGGCTGGGTTGTGCAGGATAGTAAAGATGGGCAGAAGTTGATTAAACAATAGGCCAAAGACCGCAAATGTAAAAACGTTTGCGGTCTTTTTTATATCTCAGGATCCATTCCGTATATTCTGTTTTCTGCTATTGGTATTTGCGATAAAATATAATCTATTCAAGGAGATTTATATGCGCGCGGTGGATATCATCATCAAAAAACGTGACAAACAGGAATTGACCTCTCCCGAGATCGAATTCTTTATAAACGGGTTTACCCATGGGGATATTCCAGATTATCAGGCATCTGCTTTTGCCATGGCAGTCATGTTGAATGGCATGACCGCTCAGGAGACGGCCGATCTCACACTTGCAATGGCTCATTCCGGGCAAGTGCTTGACCTCTCCAAAGTAGTTGATATTGCCGTGGATAAACACTCATCAGGCGGCGTGGGAGATAAAACCAGCATCTCGGTCATGCCGATGGTTGCGGCTTGCGGTTTGCCCGTTGGGAAAATGTCTGGCCGCGGACTTGGCTTCAGCGGCGGCACATTGGATAAACTGGAATCCATCCCAGGCTATCGTGTGGATTTGACCACTGATGAATTCAAACAGCAATTGAAAGAAAAAGGAATTGTGCTTACAGGTCAATCTCTTGACCTCGCACCAGCGGATGGAAAAATGTATGCGCTGCGCGATGTAACTGGTACAGTGCCATCCATGCCGTTGATCGCATCTTCGATCATGTGTAAAAAAATTGCTGGAGGCGCGCAAGCAATTGTATTAGATGTAAAAGTGGGACTGGGTGCATTTATGCAAACACTAGGTGAAGCGCGCGAACTTGCTCATTTGATGGTGGACATTGGCCGACATGCGGGTCGTCAAACTGTTGCTCTGCTTTCCGATATGAATCAACCTTTAGGCAGTGCGGTAGGAAATTCACTTGAAGCCATTGAAGCAATTGAGCTTTTGCGCGGAAATGCTCCCAAAGATTATTATGAACATTGTTTACACGTGGCCGCGAATGTGCTTGTGCTGGGTCAGCGCGCAAAGGATCTGGAGGAAGGCCGCGCCATGTCTGAAAAGTCTATAGCAGATGGGAGTGCGCTCGAAAAGCTCCGTGTACTGGTTCAGGCGCAGGGCGGGGATGTTTCTTATGTGGATGACATATCCAAATTTGAGCGGGCAAAATATGTGGAAGTAGTAAATGCCCCTCGAAGTGGATTCATTTCACAGGTCCATGCCAGACTCGTGGGTGAAGCGTCTGTAGTGCTCGGGGCAGGTCGCGCAAAAAAAGGCGATCCGATCGACCATGCAGTTGGTTTTCTCATCCACAAAAAAGTGGGGGATAAAGTTGCTGCGGGAGAGCCTCTATTCGAAGTCCATGCCAATGATGAGGCAAAATTGGCCGATGCTCGTAAGGCAGTGCTGGCGGCCTTCAGTTTTAGCGATGAATTTGTATCTCCATTACCGTTGTTTTACGAGTAAAATAGCATCTGGTCTTGCAAAATTTTTAAGAATCAGGCATACTTCACCTCAGGAAAACGGTAATGGCAAAAGTTTCATTAAGAATTTACAATCGCGAAATCGAAGGTCTCATTGAACAGGGGCGGACAGACGAGGCCATAGCACACTGCCACCATATCCTAAAGACCTTCCCCAAGCACGTCGAAACCTATCGTTTGCTCGGCAAGTCTTACCTTGAATCAAAGCGTTACAACGATGCCATCGATATTTTTGGCCGCGTTTTAATGTCGGTTCCTGATGACTTTGTCGCGCACGTCGGCATGAGCATAATCCGTGACGAAGAGAATAAGCTTGATGATTCCATCTGGCATATGGAGCGCGCCTTCGAGGCGCAGCCGTCGAACGCTGCAATTCAGGGCGAATTACAGAGGCTGTATGGCCGGCGTGACGGCATGGAGCCGCCAAAGATTCGCATGACACGCGGCGCGCTCGCGCACATGTATGTGCAGGGTGAGTTGTATCCGCAGGCCGTTGCAGAGATTCGTGCCCTGCTTTCGCAGGATCCTCAACGCGGAGATATGCAGGTGCTGCTGGCGCTTTCATATTTTAGAGGCGGACAAAAATCTGATGCCTCCGATATGTGTATGCAGTTACTTAAGCGTTATCCATTTTCCCTTGATGCAAACCGTATTATGGTCGAGCTTTTACCGTCTACTACCGGGGCGGCGGCTGAAAGTACCCAGGTATACCGGGTGCGAGTTGGCGAGCTTGATCCATATGCCACATTTGTAAAGGGTTCTGTATTTCAATCAAATGAAGTCGCAGATGCCGCTGTCAATTTGGATAGACTTGAATATACCGGCGAAGAAGTTCCCATGGGACAGGAGTGGGGTTCCTCGCTCGGCATTGGCGCTTCTTCAGCACCCGCGCTCGGCGCTTCCTCTTCGGATGAACAGCCTGATTGGTTAAAGTCCAGCGGATTTTTCAGTACGTCGTCTCCGGCTACGCCCGCGCCTGCCTCCGATTCTGATTCAAATAACGATATTCCAGATTTTCTCCGCGCGGCCGGTTGGGGAGAATCCAATGCCCCCGAGAAGCCTACTTCAATTTTTGACGAAGAACCTGCCAGCGGTGACCTTGCTCCTGCGGAATTACCCGATTGGCTCAAGGGACAAGTGCCTGCCGCCGAAAATCCACCTACCAAGCCTTTACCAGATCATGCACAAACAATCTCCACACCAGATTGGTTAAACGGGCTTGGTGATTCGAAAGCTTCTGAACCTGCGCAACCGGGTAATGTCCCCGATTGGTTGGGTGGATTGGGTGATTCGCAAACTTCAGAACCTGAACCAGAGCAACCGAGTAATACCTCTGATTGGTTAAGCGGACTTGACGATTCGCAAACCTCCGAACCTGCGCCTGCACAACCCGGTAATCTACCCGACTGGTTGAGTGGACTTGGTAATTCTGAAACTCCTGAGGCTGCCGAACCCGCTTCGACGAAAAATTTCCCCGATTGGTTGGGCGGTATGGACTCAAAGAGCGAGGCATCTCAAACCACACCTTCCGTTGAAAGCCTTGGTTCGACTGCCCAGGAACAGGATGATGCAGTGGCATGGCTTGAATCCCTTGCAGCCAAACACGGCGCCA
>JBBSCM010000323.1:0-4478 GCA_038250295.1 Anaerolineales bacterium
AACAACGTGGAGAATCCTCCCTATGTTCAGCCTGCCGATCCACTTGGGCGCATGGACGAGGATCTGAATCATATAATTCCACTCGAAACCACCGAGCCATACATAATGCATCAAGTGATCGAAAAAATTATCGACAAAGGCACCTTCCTTGAAATACAACCTGATTGGGCGCGCAACGCCATCATCGGCCTCGCACGCATAGGCGGACACAGCGTGGGTATCGTCGGTCAGGAACCTGCCATTATGGCGGGTGTGATCGATATTGATGCCGCCGATAAAATGACGCGCTTCGTGCGCATGTGTGACTGCTTCAATATTCCGCTCGTTACCTTTGTTGACTCGCCTGGCTTTTTGCCTGGCATCGCGCAGGAACATGGCGGCATTATTCGTCACGGCGCAAAGCTTTTGTATGCCTATTCAGAAGCCACGGTGCCGAAGATCTGTGTCATCACCCGCAAGGCCTATGGCGGCGCGTATGTGGTCATGTCCAGCAAATATCTCGGAACCGATGTTACTTATGCGTGGCCGTCTGCTGAGATCGCCGTGCTTGGCGCGGAAGGTGCGGCAAATATTTTGTTCAAGAAACAAATTGAAATGGCAAACGATCCCGCCGCAGAACGCAAAAAGCTTGCGGCTGAATATCGCGAAAAGTTCAACAATCCATACTACGCCGCTTCAACTGGCTATGTAGATGACATCATCGAGCCGCGTGAATCAAGGCCAAAGATCATCGCGTCACTATCCGCGCTGCGTGACAAGTACGCGCCTACGCCGCCGAGAAAACATGGGAATATCCCTGTATGATTCGTGTTGCGTAAAGGAACACGCAACACGCAACAAAATCGGAACCTTTTATGACTGACTTACTACTTTCCCTCCAAATCACCGCCCTCGGTATGGGACTTGTCTTCGGTGCCATCCTTTTGCTTTGGCTGATGATGGTTCTATTGACTCTTTTCACTGCGGATAAAGAAGAACCCGCTTCTGACTCAACCGAGCCTGTTTCCATTCCTGAAACAGGGTTCAAGCTGCAAGCTGTTGCACTTGCTGTGGCTATTGCCCTTGCAGAACAGGGACAATCCACCGCGCACCCATTGCCTGATCCGCCTACAGCAATTGTCTCTGCCTGGCAATTGGGGATGAGGACGAGTCAAAGATCTGAAAAGGGAAATTTCAGAAGACATTAGATAAGTTTTGGACGCAGTTGTACTGCATCCTGCGCGCAGTACAACTGCGCGCGAACAAGGAATTTTATGAAATATAAAATCACAGTTAACAACAAAACATACGAAGTTGAAATTGAGAATATCAACGCAAGACCTGTCATCGCTTTCGTGGATGGTGATCGGTTTGAGGTGATGCCTGAGAACGCTGATCAGGTTGAAACAGGAAAAGATGCGGATGCGAAAACGGAGAAAAAAGCATTTAATCCGACCCCTGCTCCAGCCGCCTCGTCATCTCCCAATCCCGCATTAAGTGGGAATGCTTTAACTGCACCGCTTCCAGGGACAGTGATTGAAGTGTTTGTAAAAGCAGGTGAAAAAGTGGAGGCGGGACAGGTGGTGGTGATCATCGAAGCCATGAAAATGAAAAACAGTATTCGTTCGGTATACAGCGGAACCGTCAGTGACGTGCTCGTAAGCGCGGGGCAAAGCGTGGCGCACAAACAGGCGTTGATCAAGTTTGCGGACCTGGGCGAGGCTTCATGGATCTAGGTTCATTACTCCCTGAGTTATTAAAAGGTTTTACACATTTCACCATTGGCAACGCAGTAATGATTCTTGCGGCGTTGATATTAATTTATCTGGCGGTCTTCAAAGAGATCGAACCTGTTTTGTTATTGCCCATTGGCTTTGGATGTTTACTGGCGAATATTCCTTTGGCAGGTATGACCGCCGCCGAAGGCATGACTAAAGTTTTGTATGACGCGGGCATCAAAACAGAATTATTCCCGTTGTTGATCTTCGTCGGCGTTGGAGCCATGATCGACTTTTCGCCGTTGCTCGCGCAACCGCGCATGGTATTGCTCGGCGCGGCGGGACAATTCGGAATCTTCGGTACGCTCATCCTCGCGATCTGGCTGGGCTTCCCATTGAATCAAGCGGCATCCATCGGCGTGATCGGCGCAATTGACGGGCCGACGTCTATTTTCGTGGCGACAAAACTCGCGCCTGAATTGCTCGCTCCCATTGCGGTGGCGGCGTATTCCTATATGAGTTTGATTCCCATTATCCAGCCGCCGTTGATGAGATTGCTGACCACGAAAAAAGAGCGCCTGATTCGAATGGAGTATGCACCGAAACCCATTTCCAAAAGAACCTTGATCTTCTTCCCCGTTGTGTTGACCATCGTCGTTGGCTTGCTCGTCCCCGAAGCCACACCGTTGATCTCCATGCTCATGCTTGGAAATCTGCTCAAAATGTCCGGCGTCGTGGACCGATTAAGCAAAGCAGCAGAGAATGAGATCATCAACATCGCCACACTATTTTTAGGTCTGGCCATCGGCTCGACCATGAGCGCGGCGAGTTTCCTAAATCTTGATACAGGCAAGATCATGCTATTGGGATTATTTGCCTTTGTACTGGATACAGTTGCTGGATTATTATTCGGCAAATTGATGTGCGTGCTTTCAGGCGGCAAGATCAATCCACTGATCGGCGCGGCGGGAATTTCCGCCTTCCCAATGGCTGGACGATTAGCAGCAAAAACAGCAAACGATGAAGACCCAAATAATTTCATCCTTATGCACGCCATGGGGGCAAATACCGCAGGTCAACTGGGGAGCGTGATCGCGGGTGGAATTTTGCTTTCGGTGGTGAGTAAGATGTTGGGGATTGGGTAAAACAAATTCGAAGAGACGGATGGCGAACCATTCGCCTCTTCTTTTAATTTCCAGCATTCACATTGCCACGCGAAGATTTTATTTTATTCAAAATTTTCGTCACCAACATACCACCAGGCACTGCAAATACAAAAGTCAATATCACAGAAATAATCAAACCTATCAAAGCCCAAATCCCGATCCAAATAAAGGCATACAGGACGGGGTCAGTTTTTACGACCTCTCCGCTTGCATCCACGCAGTGTAATTCATAAGCAGTGGCAGGCTGCCTGTTACCGAACTCATCGGTTGTCGTGCTCGCATAAGTATAACTTTCAGGAGTTGTCCCCTCGGGGCATAACCAGCCGCCCGTTACCTTAATTGCATAATCACTAAATGAACTGACTGTGCCCACAAGAAAAAATACAGGCATCACACAACTGCTGATGATGAAGATCAATAAAAACCAGATTACACATCCAGATATTGCGGTTGTCTTTGCGTTGTTCATGTCGCTCTCCTCATTATTTGAGATATGCCAAACATAACATCAGAACATTACATAAGTTATACCCTTTTTGTACTGATGTGCGCTATAATTTAAGTTGTCTGACAACTATTCTCAGGAGAATCCCATGACCACAATTGACCTGACCATTCACAAAGACCGCCGCGCCCGCGCCATTCAGCGCGCAAAAGAGCGCAATATTATCATCCCCACCTATGCACAAATGAAAGACCCTTCAAAGATCCCTGCGAAAGTTAAGGAGGAATTGAAGAGTATCGGACTCTGGGACATTCACCCACGGAATCTGTTCCGCATCAACTGGCACAATCAACCCACCGTATCAGGCGGGACCTTTGGCGGAGTCAACTATCTTGAGCTTCCGTCTTCGCTGACGGGAGTCAAGGCGCGCATATTTGTCGTCGTTGGCAAATGGTTCCCAACGGGAGCGCACAAGGTCGGGGCGGCGTTTAGCTGCCTCGTGCCGAGACTGGTCACAGGTCAGTTTGACCCGACGACTCAAAAAGCAGTCTGGCCGTCCACTGGAAATTACTGTCGCGGCGGCGCATATGACTCCGCGCTGCTTGGATGCGAGTCCATTGCTATTTTGCCCGAGGGCATGTCCAAGGAAAGATTCGAGTGGCTGGAAAAAGTGGCGGGCGAAACGATCAAGACACCTGGTTCCGAATCCAATGTAAAAGAAATTTTCGATAAATGCTGGGAGTTGAAAAAATCAGGCCAGGATTTGATGATCTTCAATCAATTTGAAGAGTTCGGAAACTATCTCTGGCACTATGAAGTGACAGGTCACGCGATGGAAGAAGTGCTCAAGAAAGTCATGGGCAAAGATGACCGCTTCCGCGGCATGGCATCCGCAACGGGTTCAGCAGGGACAATTGCCAGCGGTGACTATCTCAAACAAGTTTTCCCATACAGCAAGATCATCGCCAGCGAAGCCTTGCAATGCCCCACCCTTTTGGAAAACGGCTTCGGCTCGCATCGCATCGAAGGCATCGGCGATAAACACGTACCGTGGATTCATAACACGAAGAACACTGATTTTGTGACAGCCATTGACGATAATGCCGTAGTCAACATCTCGCGCCTGTTCAATGAAGAGAACGGACGTGCTTACCTCGCAGAAAAAGGCGT
>JBBSCM010000324.1:0-4474 GCA_038250295.1 Anaerolineales bacterium
CCTGCTCCAAAGATTCTCTTGCGCCAGATTGACGGTCCACCAGCACAACGATATCTTTTACGACCAAACCGACGGCGGTTAATTTTTCAATAGCTTCGAACTTGCTTCCGCCCGTGGTGGCGAGGTCATCAATGACGAGGGCGGTTTCGCCGGCATGGAATTCACCTTCGATCTCGGCTTTCGTGCCATAGGTTTTGACTTCCTTGCGCGGATAAATCATTGGGTAATTGCCTTGCAGGGACACTGCGGTGGCAATTGGAATAGCAGCATACGGTAAACCTGCGAGTCGGTCGAATTTCAGGTTTTGAAGAATTGGCAAATAAGCCGCGCCAATTTGTTCGAGCAATTTTGGATATGAGATGATGCGGCGCAGGTCAATATAAATGGGGGATTTGAGTCCCGACTTGAGGGTGAAGTCACCAAATTTGATGCAGCCAGCCAATAAAAGGTCGTCTGCGAGCTTCGAAAGTCCGTGATCGTTGATGAGTGTTTGCATGATTTTTATTTAACCTTCTGGCTGATAAAAGAACGTCCCGAAGGTTTTGTCGAGAAAATTTGGTCGTTTGTGCCAACCTTCGGGACGGTTTCAACTGAAATGAAACACACCCTTTTTATTTAACCTTCTGGCTGATTATCTTATTTCTGATCTCCAATATCTCATCTCTTAATTCTGCCGCGGCCCTGGCGGGACTTTCCGCTCGCGAGATCCCACGCGAGACGTTGATGAGCATTCCTTTGCCGTCAGTTCTTAATCCCATTCTCAAGGCCAGTTCCAATTCTCCGCCCTGCGCGCCAACGCCCGGGGACAGGAACCACATCTGCGGGGCAATAGCGCGGATGCTGGCTAACGCATCCAGATGAGTTGCGCCGACAACGAGTCCGATGTTATTTTTTGTGTTCCATTGCTGGGCCAGATGCGCAACATATTCATATAACCGCAGGGGCATTCCCGGCGGCCGCCCCTTCATGGCAGAAACAGACGCGGGTAGATTTCCGTCTGCGCCAACGTTAAGGATCAGGTCTTGAAAATCACCGCTGCCCGGGTTGGATGTTTTACATAATAGAAAAACGCCTTTTTCATGATCCTGGAGGAATGGCTCAATTGAATCTTTTCCGAGATAGGGACTCAATGTGATGCTGTCCGCGTTCAACTGCTCAAACGCAGATTTGGCATAGGCTTCGGTAGTGGATGCAATGTCTCCGCGCTTGGCATCGAGGATGACGGGGATGTGCGAGCCGATCCGCGCGGACTCTTTGTGAATGGCTGAAATTAATTTCTTGAGCGCATCCCAGCCTTCGGCGCCGAATATCTCAAAGAATGCGGCGTTGGGTTTAAATGCCGCAGCGTAGGGAACTGTCTGCTTAACGATGTTCAGGCAAAAGTCGAGGGCAGATGCGGCGGTGGCTTCTTTCAGGTCGGGGATGTATGGGTCGAGTCCAATGCAGAGCAGGGAGGATGAGTCGTCGACTCGTCTTTCCAGAAAAGAAAAAAAGGTTTCCATTGAATATCCTTATTCCGTCCTATTGTTCCGCCCGCAGTTCAACTGCGGGCGGAACAATCTTACTCAACAAAAGATTCCCACTTGCTCATGTTCTCAGGGACGAATTGATCGCCCTGCCAGCCGTCTTTATCCCAGTAGAATGAGTCCCAGATATTCGCGCCATAGCCGCGGCATTCGGCGAAAAGAAAATCAGCGGGCAGGGTATCCGGGAGAGCGCAGATGGGTGATTCAAAGCCTTCGCCCGGCATGGATGGGACCACTCCATCACGCGTGTTGCTGAGGTTGGGCGTGGGGGTGCAATCCTCGAACCATGTGCCAAAAACCCATGTGCCAAAAGCGTTGTTATCGGGCACGCGGCAACTGGAGGCATCCTCGACCATGGCAATGGGATAGGTGTAGGCGTCAAATATTGTGCCGGCGGAGTTCAGCAAGCGGACCGTATCGCCGCCGTCGCTGAGCAGGATGTTTGTTTGAAGACCATAAAAAACCATGTTTTGACCGGGTTTCAAGATGACACTGGGCAGGGTAAACGGACTCGATCCAAGATTGGCCTCATCATCCAATTTCCAGCCCTGCATGTTCATATCTCCGTTGCCGACATTCTTGATCTCTATGAATTCGTCGAAGACATCCATTTTGCCGTCCTGGTTCCAATCGAAGCCGGGGCGCGCGAGGATTTCGTTGAGGATGGGGCGCCCAACCGGAGGAATAATCGTGGGCGTCCTGGTGGGAATATTGGTGGGTATGGAAGCCGTGAGTGCGGGTGACGAGCTGGCAGAATTGGCTTTCCTTGGTGTTCCTAAAATGACCCCGTTATTTGCATTCAAGCCATTTTTCTGGGTACCTGTGTTTGTTTTCCATGCAGAATCGCTTTCAGCCGATGTTCCAACTCTTTCCATAGTTCCGTACGTGGAAGAACTACCCTTGGGCCACGCGCCGCCGTTGCCGTTGGCAGTGTCAATAAAATTCGACAGGTTATCACGCAGGGTAAGAACTTCGCCGGCATTCAAAAGTTCTGAAAGCGAAGCTGTATAGATTTGATCTGCGGTTACGTCAGAAACAGTATTATTGTCATCACGCTCAAGAAGGAAATATCCACCGGAGGCAATCGTGCCGGACAATGTAACATCAAGGGAACCGGATGTGGATTTTAATGTCCAGCCGGTAATATTAATGGAAGCATTGCTTGGGTTATACAGCTCGATCCATTCGTCATTCGAAAGGCCGGATGCAGTGCCTGCCCAAGCAACTTCATTGATGATGATGGACCTGTAGGATGTGATCGTAACACCGGCATCATCATCCTCGGTGGTTGAGCCATTTCCAGGGGTTGAGTCAGGATCGGCTTCGTCAGATTTCCATACTTCGGCCCAATTCGTTCTAATACCAATTGCCGCCACCTTCACTGTGATTTTCAATGTCCTGGTTGCGCCATTTGCAAGGGAACCCACTGTCCAAAGACCCGTGCTTTTTACGTATGCGTCGCCGCTATCGTCTGACACGTAGGTTAAGCCTGAAGGTAACAGGTCTTTCACCTGTACGTTGTTTGTTGTAGCAACCCCAGCGTTGCCGACAGTGATTGCGAAAACTACATTTGTACCTACATCTGGGTTGGCGTTGTTAACTGACTGCGTTAGGAATAAATCTGCGGCAGGGGCGCCAGCATCATCATCCTCTGTACATGAATTAATCGAATTAGTACAGTTATTAGGCAGAGAGTCAGGGTCAACTTCTTTTACATTAGTTACCTGTGCCCAGTTGACTAAAGGTTCGCCCGTGAATGTTGTCGTGACCGTCAACGTTGCGCTTGCGCCATCTAATAATGTGGGGATCGTCCAGTCACCTGTAGCAGTGTTGTAAGTCCCTAAAGTGCTACCATGTGATACGTAATTGTAGCTCGTTGCCAGTTTTGAGTTTTTTACTGTTATATCTGTTGCATCATCTGGGCCTGAATTGCTGACTGTAAGTGTAAATATAGCAGTCGGTGCTGAAAGATCGACACGCTGTGAAAGGCTCAGGTCTGACACACCGACTTCCATACTGCCACTATTATTCGTTGAGACTGGATCATATTGGTCGGAAGTCCATACTTCAGCAAAGTTGTTCGTGGAGGTTCCGCTTGCCGAAACTTTTACTGTGATGTTCAATGTGGAACTTGTACTGGGAGCCAGGGTGCCTACCGCCCAAATACCTGTAGTGCTGCTATACGTCATAACGGCAGTATGCGAAACATAGTCCAAACCGGAAGGCAGCAAATCCTTGACCTGTACATTGGTTGCCGTGTTAACTGTATCCTGATTGGTGACCGTAATTTTCAAGTCAGCCCTGTCCGCTGTAGTCGTTGACCTGCTCCAGATCTGCGATAAGCTTAGGTCGGCTTGTGTGCTTCCAACAGGATTGACCGTTGCAACGGCAGTGCTATTGGCGAACTCATTGGATGAGACCACCGCCGAATAATTCTTAGTTCCGCTCGTTGCAACCCTGGCGGTAACATTTAATGTTGCGGTTGCGCCGCCTGCAAGGTTCCCTATTGTCCAAACACCTGAACCATTAGCGTATGTTGTACCTGAAGTGGTGGAATGCGAGATATAGATTAGCCCGGCTGGTAATAGCAATGGCAATGAATTAACAACAACTCCTGTCGCATTGGCATTGGGGTTGCTCACAGTAATTGTAAATACCACATTGGAACCAATATTTGGATTGGGATTGTTGACAGTATTGGTGATATTCAATATAAGTGTTGGTGCAGGGGCGGTAACTACGGCACTGGCATCGTCATCTTCAGTTGTGGAAGCATTACCAGCTATTGAATCAGAGTCGATCTGATCGGCACTCCATACCTCAGCCCAGTTTGTTTTTGCTCCACCTGTGGCTACAGTTGCAGTGATATTGATGGTTGCGCTGGCACCGTTTGCCAGCGCAACCACTGTCCAGATTCCCATGCCGCTGTTGTAAGCCGCGCCGAGATC
>JBBSCM010000325.1:0-4448 GCA_038250295.1 Anaerolineales bacterium
ATGTGATCTGCGAAAAACCGCTTGTGATCAACCCGTGGAATTTAGACGCCCTCGAAGAGATTGAGACCGAGACCAAACATAGCATCCATACAATCTTGCAGTTGCGCGTACATCCCGAGCTGGTCAAACTCCGTGAATCTCTTCAAGAGGAGGAAATCATTCACGATGTGGAGTTGACCTACATTACGAGTCGCGGCCCATGGTATCAGGTCTCGTGGAAGGGTCAGCACGATAAATCGGGCGGTGTTGCAACAAATATCGGTGTGCATTTCTTTGATCTCTTATTGTGGTTATTTGGCCCCGTTGTTGGGATCAAGGTTTACCACGCAGACGACAGCCGCATGTCTGGGTTTATTGAATTGGAAAAGGCGCGCGTGAAATGGTTTCTTTCTGTGGATAAGAATGATCTGCCCGCTTCTGCTAAAGCCGCTAACAAGACGACTTATCGCTCCATCACAGTGGACGGACAGGAAATCGAATTCTCTGAAGGCTTTACTGACTTGCATACACGAGTCTATGAAGAGACACTGGCCGGGCGCGGCTTCGGTATTGCAGATGCGCGTCCGTCCATTAACCTGACATATGCCATTCGTACCGCCGAAATTTCAGCGAGGGATGAATTGGTTCATCCATTCTTAAAGAAGTAAATAGACATGGCTGATTATTTTGTGCATGAATCAAGTTATGTGGATGACGGCGCGGAGATCGGCGCGGGCACGAAGATATGGCATTTCTGCCATGTCATGCCGCGTGCGCGAATTGGCGAGCGCTGCAATATCGGACAGAATGTGCTGGTCTCTTCTGATGTGACCCTTGGAAACAATGTAAAGATCCAAAACAATGTTTCTCTTTATACCGGCGTTATTGTCGAGGATGATGTTTTCCTCGGGCCATCAATGGTGTTTACCAATGTCATCAATCCGCGCAGCCACGTCAGCCGCAAGGATGAATACAAGAAAACGCTGGTTCGCAAAGGCGCATCCATTGGCGCAAATGCCACCATCATTTGCGGCACAACTCTTGGAAAATATTGTTTTGTTGGTGCGGGCGCTGTTGTTACCCGCGATGTTCCAGATTATGCATTGGTATACGGCTCTCCCGCCCGCGTGCGCGGGTGGATGTGCCAGTGTGGTGAGCAGTTGAAATTTGAGGATGACCGCGCAGTCTGCCAGAGTTGCGGCGATTCTTACAGAAAACAGGATCAGGTAGTCAGTCCAGAGAGAGGCGAGCGATGATTCCATTGGTAGATCTAACGGCGCAGTATCACGCCATCAAAAAAGAAATTGATGCGGCTGTCCTATCCACATTGGAGTCGGGACATTTTATTCTTGGACCCCAGGTTACAAAGTTTGAAGAGAGTATCGCCTCGTATCTTGGCGTGGACTTTGCGATTGGCCTTGCTTCGGGAACTGATGCTTTGGTGCTGGCATTGCGCGCGTTGAACATTGGCGCGGGCGATGAAGTGATCATTCCCGCTTATACATTTTTTGCAACAGCGGGCACGGTGCTGTCTGTTGGTGCAAAACCTGTTTTTGTCGATATTGATCCGCGGAGTTATCAGATTGATGTGACCAAAATTAAAGCTGCGATTACATCAAAAACAAAGGCGATCATCCCTGTGCATCTTTATGGTCATCCTGCCGAGATGAATCCGATCTTTGAAATTGCGCGCGAAAATAACTTGAGAATCATTGAAGATAACGCGCAGGGCTTTGGCGCGGAATATCTTGGCAGGAAAACAGGTTCATTTGGCGATATCGGATGTTTGAGTTTTTTTCCCACCAAAAATCTTGGCGCGTTTGGCGATGCCGGCATGGTTGTGACGAATGACTCCGCGCTGGCTGAACGAATGCGAATGCTGCGCACACATGGCTGGAAGAAAAAATATTATTCAGAGGAAGTCGGCTACAACAGCCGCCTGGATGCCTTGCAGGCCGCGATCTTGCAGGTCAAACTCGCTTATGTGGATTCGTGGAATGATAAACGCCGCGAGATTTCCCATCGCTATACCGAACAGCTTGCGCCGCTGGGTATCGTTGCGCCGGTTGAGCGTGGTTGGGGGAAGCATGTGTATCATTTATATATTATTCGATCTTCACGACGTGATGAATTACAGGCTTTCTTGAAACAAAAGGAGATTGCGTCAGAAGTATATTATCCACTACCGCCGCATCTTGCAATGCCATGTCGAGCTTTTGGCTATAAAGAAGGTGATTTCCCACATGCAGAGCTGGCTTCACAGGAGACCCTTGCGCTTCCAATCTACCCGGAGTTGACTTTGTCTCAGCAGGATGAGGTGATTGAGGCTGTAAGCAAGTTTTCAATTGTTTTTCAAGCTCAATAAATTTTTTTATTAATCATTCACGATATTATGGATAAGCCAAAATGTGTAGTCATAGGAACGGGATCCATTGGATGGAGACATCTAAATGTTCTAAATAATAGCGGGAAGGTGGATATTTTTGCCTTTCCAAAGCGCAGGGAGCGTATGCATGAATTAGTGAATAGTGGTTATAAGGTCGTCGAAAATTGGGAACAGGTTCAAGAAATAGGTATTCAACATGCCATCGTTGCCACAGATACATTACAACACCCGCAGGATATAATGGCGGCTTTTCAAGCAGGGTGTGACGTACTTTCAGAAAAGCCATTGGCCGTTAATACAAAGGATGCATTAATTTTATTGCGTTCCGCCAGAACAATGGGTAGAGGTTTGTACGTTGGCACATGTCTGCGTTTTCAAGAGGCGTTAAATACATTTCGCGAATTGCTAAACCAGGTTGGGCATGTCCATGGCGTTCGCATAGAATGTCGGTCTTATCTTCCAGAATGGCGTCCTCAGCGGCCTTATCGAGATTCGTATTCTGCGCGCCCCAACGAAGGTGGCGTACTGCGCGATCTTATTCATGAAATCGATTATGCAACATGGATTTTCGGCTGGCCTAAATCTGTTATGGCTAAGGTCAGGTCAACCCAGCGTCTTGATATTTTGGCAGAAGACACTGCAGATATTATATGGGAAACAGAAGATGGAAATATGGTTTCGATCAGCCTGGATTATCTTTCAAGGCCGCCTCGCCGATCTCTTGTAGTTTTTGGAGAATATGGGACCCTGGAGTGGGATGGTTTATTGAGAGAAGTGAAATTGTCTTTGGCAGGAAAAGATGCGGCTGTTTATACATCTATGCAATTACCTGACAAAATGTATCAAGATCAGGATTTAGATTTTCTTTTGTTTGGTTCAACTCCGTCATTGACGAAATTAGCACGTGGTGAAGAAGGTGTTCGTACCCTGGCAATTTGTGACGCAGCGCGGGCATCTTCAGAAGAACATGTTGAGATAGCTGTTGATTATTCAATGGAGCAATGATTTATGAAACCTACTTCTGTTTTGGCCGTGATTCCAGCGCGTGGCGGCTCAAAAGGACTGCCAGGTAAAAATATACGCCAACTTGCAGGCTTGCCTCTTATTGCTCATTCCATTTTGCTTGCAAAAAGCTGCCCTGAGATTTCCCGCGTTTTGGTATCAACTGATTCGGAAGAGATTGCCATGGTTTCATCACAATATGGTTCAGTGGTGCCATTTTTACGCCCTCCCGAATTGGCTGCGGACGATACCCCCATGTGGCCTGTCGTTCGACATGCGCTATTAACCATTGAAGAGCAAGAAAATAAACAATATGATTTTTTAATTTTGTTAGATCCGACATCTCCAGGGCGGTTGCCAGGTGATATCTCCGCCGCATTGGAGACGTTGAAAAATTCATCGGGCGCTGTTGGAGTGGTGGGAGTATCGCAACCGGAATTTAATCCGATCTGGCATTGCGTTGTTGAAGAAAAAGGAATTATGAAAGATCTTTTTGATACTGCAAAAAAATATAACCGTCGCCAGGACCTGCCCATCGTTTACCGTATTAATGCCTCTTTGTATATATGGAAAGCTGATTTTGTGCGACATGAGACCAAGGATTGGCGATCCTCGCCACACGTGATTTACGAGATCCCGGATTTTCGCGCGATTCATATTGATGATATTAATGAATTTGAGCGGGCGAACCTATTGATCAATAATGGGATTATTCGGTTACCGTGGCTGCCAAATATTGAAAAATGAAAAAAATATCAGAGCTTATTAATTTATCCGGCAGAAAGGCGCTGATCAGCGGCGGCACAGGGTATATTGGCCGGGCGGCGGCAGAAACCCTGGTAGAGCTTGGGGCTCGTGTTGCGATTTTAGATATGGACTTGTCCAAATCTCAACTCGTTTCAGACGCGCTAAAGAATGAAAGCATTCCGTTGGCGTGTGATCTTCGAGATGAGGTAAAAACCCGCCAGGTTGTTCGTCAAGCTATTGACCAAATGGATGGTTTGGATATTTTGATTCATTGCGCCGCTTTTGTTGGTACTACTGAGGTTTCCGGTTGGGCGGTTCCATTTGAGGAACAATC
>JBBSCM010000326.1:0-4445 GCA_038250295.1 Anaerolineales bacterium
AAAAAAAATAGCATTCCTACAATTGTAGATGTGGCAAAACGCGCTCAGGTTTCCATAGCCACGGTGAGCCGCGTGCTCAGGGAGAAGGAAGTCCGCTTGTATGGTGACGCCAAGCGTCGGACGAGACGTCTCGTGCTGGCGGCGTGGGGAAAATGCAAGGACAGAGATGGTTCTATCCCCGGTCAATTTTCGAATTGCTTTAGTAAGGAGACTTGATATGTTCGAACACAATCCTTTGTTAGAGCCGCGAACTGAGTTTAATAAACAAAGTCCAAACTACATCAGCTACATCCACGAAGGGACAGAAGTCCAGCAACTCGAACAGCCCTTCGGTTATATTTTTTGTCTGAATCTAAAGCGCCAGGCTGAATTTATCCTAATGAATTGGCTAAAGGACGAGCCGGATTCCCAGTATGCTCAAACTTTATTGAACTGCATCATGCTGACTCAAGATTACATATCAGATACTGTGTCTATGGAGTCAGGATATGCGACCAAAATAGAGAATGACGGCGCGGAAAGACTCTTCGAACAAATGAAAGAATTGGTAGCAAAAAATGGCCGCGCAGAATGACACGTCAATCAGACCCGTCTCTACGGTCTCACCCGCGACGAACTGCGCTACACGCCTTCGGCGTCGACCCGAAAGAAGTCCACGGCGAAGACCCTTCGACAGGTTTAGCACAAGTTTTCCTGGCGAAGATTTGTCCGCGTGATGAAGGAGAAGGAAATCAAGCAGTTTGGCGAGTATCGGACGAGACGTCTAGTGCTGGAGGCGTGGGATGGGCAGGGGAAAGAATGAAGGATGAAGAAAAAGCAAATGAGCAAGGCGGAATTTGCCAAGGTTGCCGAACGCAAATGGGTGCCTGCCCTTCTAATCGGAGAAGGAAGACCTGGTTGGATGTTGGGTATCTCAGAAGAAAAACTTGCTATGGTTTTAGCAAGCGGCACTTTCATTGATCCTAGAATTATTGAGCATGATGGGATTACTGATAGTGGGGTTGTTGGCGGCATAGATATATACCGCCATGATGCAAATGGCCCCGGCAAACCTGATATTATCATGCCCAGGAAAATAAAGATTTGATCAAGGATGGAGAATGAAAGAGAAACTTTACGGCGGCATTGAGGCGGGTGGGACAAAATTTGTCTGCGCGGTGGGAAGCAGTCCGCAAAATATTGTGGATGAAGTTCGTTTCCCTACCACCATCCCTGCTGAAACAATTCAACAAGTCTGCGATTTCTTCACTCCACACCTGCATCACTTGCATGGCATTGGGCTTGGTTCTTTCGGCCCTGTTGATGTGAATCCCGCATCACCAACATATGGATACATCACCAGCACACCCAAACCGCATTGGGGAAACACAAATATTCTTGGAATGCTGCGTGAGAAATTGAACCTCCCTCTTGCCATTGATATGGATGTTGCGATAGCAGGTCTCGGCGAAGCAAAATGGGGAGCAAGCCAGGGCCTGCGCCATTCGCTTTATCTCACCATCGGAACAGGCATTGGCGGCGGATTCATCATTGACGGCAAACCCTTGCGTGGACTCACCAGCCTGGAAATGGGACATATTCGCATCCCGCATAACCTTGAGCTGGATCCGTTTCGAGGGGCCTGTCCCTTCCATGGAGATTGTTTTGAAGGGCTGGCATCCGGCCCGGCAATTCAGGCGCGCTTTGGCAAACGCGCAGAGACTCTTTCCGATAATGATCCGTTTTGGGATGTAGAAGCAGGGTATATTGCGAATGCGCTTGTTAATTACATCCTTACCCTAACCCCCGAAGTGATCATCATCGGGGGCGGCGTAATGCAAAAAGACTTCATGTTTCCCAGCGTAAGAGTAAAAGTGCAGAAACTCTTGAATTCATATTTGATGAATGATCTGTTGTTGAAAGATATCGATAAATATATCGTTCCGCCCATGTTGGGGAATCGCTCCGGGCTGCTCGGAGGAATAGCTTTGGCAATGGAACAGGAACCCTAAAGATAGCATGAATATTGCATTTGCTGGCACGGGAACCATAAACAAAGTTCATGCGCAAGCGGCACAGAAGGGTGTCGATGATGTGATCGCGGCGATCAAGAAGGTCCAGAAAAACGCAGAAGAATTGAACAAAGCCGCGGAGGGATTGAGGAAGCAATACCGGAAGTAAAAAGGCAGATTAAGGAAAAATGTCTTTGAGCTAAAATAGAACCACGGTGCGTGAATTGCCTCCTGGAACCGAATCAACGCAAGGCGAGTCCGAAGCGTCATATTAAGTAAGGTGAAAAATAAATGGCAGTCAAATCCGCAAGACCAAGAAAGAGTTCCAAAAAGCAGGAAGAGCCTGAAGAACCCGTTTGGACGTATCGCGGTTACCATCTCAAGACCAGCGAGTTCGTCACAGCGATGGTGCATTTTTTTCGCGCAGAAATCCAGCGTGCGAATGTGTGGCGGCAACGACTGGATACAACCACAAACTGGGCGGTGGTGGCAACCGGTGCAACGCTCTCGATTGCATTCAGCCAATCCGAGGTCCATCACGGGATCATTCTATTAAATACGCTGCTCGGCTTGTGGTTCCTTTTTATCGAAGCGCGGCGGTATCGCTCTTACGAATTGTGGAGTTATCGCGTGCGCTTGATGGAAACGGACTTTTACGCGGCCATGCTTGTGCCTCCGTTTCATCCATCACCTGAATGGGCGGAGAATCTCGCCGAAAGTTTGCTGACTCCCAGTTTCCCCATTTCAATATGGGAGGCCTTTGGCCGCCGCCTGCGTCGAAATTATTTTTGGATATTCCTCATCCTTTATGCTTCATGGGTGGCAAAGATATGGTTGTTCCCAACCCCTGCTGGAAATATTCAGGTGTTCATCGAGCGTGCTTCGGTTGGTCCATTGTCTGGTGAGATCATGATCTTGTTGGGTTTTGTCTTTTATATCTTCCTTACTGTTTTTGCCGTGGCTACGGTCACCATGACTCGCGCCACGGGTGAGGTGCTCCCTCGCTTTGGAGATGACAGTGCAACCGCTGCGCCCTCTGAACAGGGAAAACCCAAAGGCTTGCGCGCTTTATTGGTTCCTCGTCATCGCCGTCGTCAGATGCTCGCATTGATCATCACCGGTAAAGCCGAGGCGGTTTCCAGTCGTATTCTCTCCGACCTTAGACGTGGTGTTACAGCCATCAATGGCAAAGGCATGTATACAGGCACAGATCGAACCATTCTCATGTGCGCGCTGACCGTCACTGAAGTGCATAATCTCAAAACTGCTGTTGCAAAGGAAGACTCGCAGGCTTTTGTGATCGTTACCCCCGCACAGGAAATTTTGGGACGCGGCTTCAATCCGCTTGGGGATGAATGATCGCAGACTCTTTTTTGGTTTTGACAGGGAACCTCAAACAGTATAAGTATCCTTGCATATAGTGCCTCCGTCAAATGGGGGCATCCGCGAGCACAATTTCATCAGCATTGCATCTACGTTACTCAATGTGCTTCAATATCTCCCGCACGATCTCGTCAACGGAACCCGATATATCAATTGTTAAAGCATTAGCTGGTTCTTCGAGCGCGTCGAACTGACTCTGAAGCATTTTTGGTTTCATATAATGATCTTTACGCATGGATATTCGTGACCAGATCAATTCGTAACTGCCTTTCAGGTAAACAAGCTGCACATCGTTATTACCATCGAGCAATTGCTGGCGATAACGTTCCTTAAGCGCGGAACAAGCCAGCACACAAGGTTGGTTATGCTTGAGGTTGGATAAAATCAATTCGTGAAGCGAAGCCAGCCACGGGTCGCGGTCTGAATCGGTGAGCGGAATCCCGCCTGCCATTTTCTTAATGTTTTCAGGGAGATGAAAATTATCGGCATCGTAAAAATCCCACCCCAAATATTGTGAAAGAAGTTTCCCCACGCCTGTCTTTCCACATCCAGCAACGCCCATGATGACAAAAAATTTTATTTTCATGTTTTTCAATCGATATAATATTTTGCCCGCTTTGGGCGCAAATAAAACACCTTCATCTTCTTTGTCCTTCCATTCATGTACATTGACTGTCTTTGGATCAAGATAACCCAAATTGAGGCGTACGCAATCTTGAGCGGATATTTTACTCGCAAGTTTCACGCGCACGTTCGGTTTGCGAACATTTCAGCCGCTTCATTCCAATAGATAGGTCTTTTTCTCCGTCAAAACCCTCACCCTAGCCTCTCCCAGCTGGAGAGGGGACTCTCTTCCCTTTTCGGGGGAAGGGTCGGGGATGAGGAAAAATAAAAACAGCCCTCCGAGAAGGAGGGCTGTTTTGGATTGACTTATACGTATGTCAGCGCACGTTTGCGTTTACTATCCATCATCCAAACAAAAAATCCTGACCTTCTCAAAAAAGAAGCAGGCTTCGGACGACGTGTACGCGGCAACGCAAATATTAGGGACATATTGGGCGGTATTTTGCC
>JBBSCM010000327.1:0-4437 GCA_038250295.1 Anaerolineales bacterium
AGCCGCGGCCCACTGCCATCAACGCCGCGCCGCCTTCAGACATGATGGCGCGCACATCGGCAAAGTCCAGGTTGATGAGGCCGGGGATGGTGATCAATTCTGAAATACCCTGAATGCCCTGATGCAAAACTTCATCGGCCATGCGGAAGGCATCCTGCAAGGATGATTTTTTATCTGCAAGCTGCAGCAGGCGGTCATTGGGAATCGAGATGAGCGTATGCGCGTGTTCCTTCATCTTCGTCACACCCGCTTCGGCAGATTGCGTGCGCTTGCCGCCCTCGAAAGTGAAGGGACGGGTGACCACGCCAATGGTGAGCGCGCCGCTTTCCTTGGCCACCTGCGCAACAATGGGAGCCGCGCCGGTGCCCGTGCCGCCGCCCATGCCCGCGGTGACGAAGACCATATCCGCGCCTTTGAGCACGTTGTAGAGTTCGTCTGATGATTCTTCCGCGGCTTTGCGGCCGATCTCAGGATCACCGCCTGCGCCGAGCCCGCGCGTGAGCTTGTCACCCAAACGCACGCGAACCGCTGCGCGTGAAAGTGCCAACGCCTGCGCATCGGTATTACAGGCAATGAATTCAACGCCTTGAATGCCTTCTTCCATCATACGGTTGACGGCATTCTGGCCTGCTCCACCCACGCCGATCACTTTGATGCGGGCGAAGGATTCGGATTGCAGATTTCTTTTGTTCGATTCCATGTGTTCCTCCTGGCAAAGGGTATGCCAATCTTAAACGAGAATGCTGATTTTTAAAAGGGTAAACAAGATATTCGTTTCCGTAATTCGTGCTGAGCGCAGCGCAGTCGAAGCACAAGTGACTTATGCACATCGTGTTTGCATGTAACGTGTCCTTCGACTGCGTTCCTTGAAGCCTGTCCTGAGCCTGTCGAAGGGAGCACTCGTCACTCCGCTCAGGACGAAAGTATTACTAAGGGAGTATTCGTCTTATCCAATTTTTGATTGCATCAAAATTCATACTATTCTCTCCTCTCGATCTGCGGCCTTTCCTGCCGCTGCTGGATGAGCTTACATCTTGATCTCTCATGCTTGTGGCCCAACGCAATAAACCAACACTTGTGGAATAGGCGGGCGAATCAAGTTTATCCACAAGTCCTGTGAGGTCCTGCGGCTGTGCCGTCCGCACAGGCATCCCCAAAACTTCGGATGCAATATTCTTGATACCGGGTAATGCAGAGGTGCCGCCGGTCAACACCATGCCCGCCGGCAGCAGGCCGTCATAGCCGGAGCGTTTTACTTCCTGCATGATCAAACGAAAAGTCTCTTCGATGCGGGCTTCGATGATATGCGCAAGGTCCTGACGATTGATCTTGACATCGTTGTCTTCGCCGAACGGGCGGATCGAGAAATATTCCTCGGCCCCAACCGCAGACCGAACCGCATAACCCTGCTGCTTCTTCACGTCCTCCGCCTGAGACAACGGCAAACGCAGCCCATGCGCAATATCCTGGGTGACGTGATTTCCGCCGACAGCCAGAACCATCGTGTGCCATACATCGCCGTTCACATAGATCGCCAAATCCGTTGTGCCGCCGCCGATATCACAGACTGCCACACCCATCTGACGTTCCTGCTCGGTCAACACCACTTCGGCAGAGGCCAGCGGATTCAAAACGAATTGCTGGATCGCAACCCCCGCCGCGCCCACACATTGACGCAGGTTATCCACGGTTGCTGCGGCAGCCGTGATGATGTGCGTTTCGATCTCAAGTTTGTAGCCGTGCATGCCTACAGGAGTTTTCACGCCTTCCTGTCCATCCACGGTAATGCCGCGCTGAATGACATGCACGATCTCACGGTCATGCGGAATGGCAACTGCCTGTGCCTGCTCAAGCACACGGGCAACAGCGATCGCATCGATGATCCCGCCGGGAATACCCGTCGCGCCGCGGCTATTAACCGACGAGACATGCGCGCCTGCCAGGCTGACCAATCCCGTGGTAATTTCCAAACCAGAAGTCTGCTCGGCTTTTTCCACTGAACGTTTAATGGCTTGCGATGCCGCCGCCAGGTCAACGATGATGCCTTTGCGAATACCATCCGAAGGCTCAATGCCCACGCCAAGAATGCGAATCGTCTTTGCATCCTCCACCCGCCCAACGAGGGTGCAAATTTTGGTGGTGCCTACGTCAATGCCAACGACAATTTCATCCATCTTTGTTATTGTCCATCTTCCACGGTAACTTCCTGAACTTCAACGTTAGCCATTCGATAAAAAGGCGCATCCGGATAAACCACGCTGATGAATACGGGGATCCTGCCGCGGCTTGCGAGTGAATCGACCAGTGATTGATACACGCGAATTTTCAAAGCGATGTCCTTTGCGCTCGTGCCAAAGAACGCCTGCCAGCCGCGGCTGTCGTTCCACCCAAGCCCATAGCTGGGATCAAAGATCATCGTCGAGCCGGCAGGCACATTCGGCGAAAGAGCGACGATCGCGTCCACCAATTCTTTTTCCATAAAAGGCGGCGGGCTGAACAGGTCATCCAATGAAACAATACCGGCCGGCGGGGTGGTCAATCCGATCACGGAGGCAAGCCCCGCCGCTTCGCCGCGCGGACGAAACGCCACGCCTGTGGGGTCGATCCAGGTGTAGCCGCCATCCTGCTGCCACAAAATGACGGGCTGGCGCTCGGTGACTGTGACGTAGACATGGTTCGGCAAATAAACATTTACTTTCACTGAAACCAGTTCCGGGTAATTCATACGCAGGCGGGCGGCAAGATCATCGGGCTGAACCGTGAAAATGGATTGGCCGGTAACAGCAAGCACCGAATCGATCTCTTCACGGCTCAGGCGGTTATTACCAAGCACCGTTGCGCCGGGGACGTGAAAGTAAGGAAGAGTCAACGCGAAATAAATGACCGTGCCGAGTAATATTGCAATAAAGAAAGAAGCCAGCCGCCAGTTTCCACGCAGATGCGGCCTGGCGATGTTTGGTCTGTGCAAATGGATCTCAGGCAATCCGAGCGCAATGTTGAAACGACGGGAACCATCCACACGTTTCGGTTTGATCACAGGGCGCGTTGGAACCGCGCGTGAAGTGACCGCAGCGATCGGTTTCAACGCGCGTTGAGTGGTCTGCTGCAACTCTTTAGCGGCACGCTGTGCCCGGCGTTGACGCACAAGCTCGGCGCGGCTGAGTTCGCGTTTAGCGCTCATGCCGTCCTCCGGTGCTCGATGTGGTCTCGCTGCGCTTTGCGCTCAAGCGCAAGTTCGATCAGGCGGTCGACAAGCTGGGGATACGTGAGGCCGCTGGCCTGCCATAATTTCGGATACATGCTAATTGACGTAAAGCCTGGTAATGTATTCAACTCATTCAGAAATATTTTGTTCGTATCTTTTTCAACGAAGAAGTCTGCGCGAGCCATGCCTGCGCAGTCAATGGCTTTGTAGGCGCGCACGGCATACTCGCGGACTTTGTCACTCACATCCGCTGGGATTTGGGCGGGAATCATCAAGCCAGAGGTGCCATCCATATATTTTGCTTCGTAGGAATAAAACTCGCGGCTCGGCAACACTTCACCACACACGGAAGTTTGCGGCTCTTCGTTGCCTAACACGCTCACTTCGATCTCACGCGCGTTGCCGGCGCCTCGTTCAATAATGATACGGCGGTCATAACGCGAGGCTTCCATCAGGCCTTCAGCGAGGTCTGAGCGCGAAGTGCATTTACTGATCCCAACAGAAGAACCAAGGTTGGCAGGCTTTGCAAAGAATGGATACTCACCCATCTTTTCGGTTTTCTCAATAACAGCATTAATATCTCTTTCGATCTCACTTCGCAGAACAAGGAGCGAATTGACAATTGGAATGTCATTTGCGCGCATTACATCTTTGAAGACACCTTTATCCATGCCAACCGAAGAACCAACCACGCCCGCGCCCACGTAAGCAACGTCTGCCAATTCGAGCAGGCCCTGCATCGTGCCATCTTCGCCAAACGGGCCATGCAGGACGGGGAAGAAGACGTCGATATCCGAGAGTTTTTCAATGGTCCCACCGTGATCCGTAATTCGTAATTCGTAAAGCGCGGAATGTGAAGGTTCACCGGGAAGAACAACACGGTTCAACTTTCCAATATCGCCCTGTGAAAATGCTTCGAGCGTGTTCGCGCCGGTCAGCCAATCGCCATCCAATGTGATGCCGATCTGAATGACCTCATATCGCTCCGCATCCAAGGCAGCCAGTACCGAGCGCGCAGACATCAGTGAAACATCATGTTCACCTGAACGACCGCCGAATAATACTGCCACTCGAAGTTTCTTCATATTAAAATTCACCAACCAGTTCCACTTCCAACTCCAAATCAACATCAAACTTTTCACGTACAGTTTTTTGCACCAAACGAATCAAGGCGTGAATATCTTCCGCCTTGGTCTCACCATAATTGATAAAGAAATTTCCGTGCAGCTTGC
>JBBSCM010000328.1:0-4415 GCA_038250295.1 Anaerolineales bacterium
AGACCTAATGAAATTTGAAGACCAAAATCGGCTGGTGTCCTGAAGGTTCGAGCTATTCAACCGTATCATGAAAAGAACCCTGCGAGATGTTCGAATTTGAATCTAAAAACTCATTAAGGTCTGTGAGTTAGACTGCTTCAATTTGATAAGCAGATCAGGGCGGAATAGTGTTCTTTGAAAGTGTTCCGTTCCCAGGAACAGGCGTTGCTTCTCGGGGGGAGCCTGTAAAATGGGCGATTCTCCCAGTTGAGTGCGATGGCAGCGGATGGCATCCTGCATATGGAACGCGCCCAATTCATCATCTTTGATCCGCAGGAGTTGATTGAACGAGAATTGGTCTAAGCGTTAGCGCGTTCGACTTTCTGTTTACGTTGAATTTTAACAATGTAGGGGAGTAAGTATAAATAGGCTCCAGTAATAGCCATGAAAAGCATCAGAACCGAGGGTAGTTTGTCCCATTTCTCCCAAAATTCAAGAGCGGCTGGATTGTCAACCATCTCAATGATGATCCGGATGGGAATTAAAAGTGCGGTCGGTATCGCAATCCAGCGATGGATTTGGCGCAGCCATTTGTTGAAAAATTTTTTCACGCTTCAGTTTCCTTTTCATTTTGAAGATTAAGATTGATGTTTCTGACCGGTCTGGGTGTGCCGGATGATTCGATGCGGTTTTGAATCCCATTTTTATTCATATCGCAGGGCTTCAATAGGTTTCAAACCTGCGGCATGGTTGGCGGGGTAAATTCCGAAGAACAAGCCAACTGCCACAGAGAAGCTGACCGCCAGCATCACCGATTGGGACGTGATAACGGCATGGGTCACGCCTGAGGCATTTACCAGCAGGGCAATGCCCACACCAAGCGCTATACCGATTGCGCCGCCTGCCAGGCTTAAGATGATTGCTTCCAGCAGGAACTGTGTCAGAATATCCACCTTGCGCGCACCCATGGCTTTCCGCAGCCCAATCTCTCGGGTACGTTCTGTCACCGAGACCAGCATGATGTTCATGATGCCAATCCCGCCGACCAGCAGACTGATGGCGGCAATCGCGCCCAAAAAGACAACCAGAATGTTGGTGACTTGTGTGAGGGTTGCCAGCAAATCAGCCTGGCTGACTACGCTGAAATCGCCTTCTTCGCCGGGTTTGAAACCGTGCCGCCGTAGAAGCAGGGTGGTGATCTGACTGGTAATCGCATCCACACGCTCTTCATTTCCGACTACTACGTTCACCGAAGTGACAACGGATTCGCCCTGCGCGTTACGTCCGTCGAAAATTTTGGTTTGTGCGGTGGTGATGGGAACGATAATGGCATTATCAGGGTCGCTAAAGCGTGAACCACCCTGGGGGGACAGAATCCCGACTACGGTCAGCGAGACGCGCCCGCCCGCTGCGCCCGGCATCGAGATTTTAATTTTCTGTCCAATCGGGTCAAATCCGCCGAACAGGTCGCTGGCGGCTGTGCTTCCTAATACAACCACCGCCCCCCGCCCGCTCACATCCCCTTCGGTGATGAAACGTCCGCGGCTGACTTCCATGCCAAAAGCCGTGAGATATTCAGGAGTGGCACCGGTGACTTTGGTATTGATATTTGCGGAGCCAAAGATGACCTGCGTATTGCCCGTAAACTCCGGCGCGATGATGGAGGCATCCGGTACGTTGCGCGAATCTGCGATGGCTTGCGCGTCCGCGTACGTCAGGCTCGCGGCGCTTCCGCTGGGGGCTTCCACCCCGCCCATTTGGAACGAGCCGGGCGCCACAAAGAGCAGGTTCGACCCGGCGCCCGTGATTGAGCCGGTAATACTTTCCTGTACGCCCTGTCCAATGGAAAGCAGGGCAATGACTGCCGCCACCCCGATGATGACGCCCAGCATGGTCAACCCGGAGCGCATCTTGTTGGCGTTCAAACCATTCCACGCCGTTGTTAAACTTTCAATCCAGTCCATTATGCGACTCCTTGCTGTTGCGGTTCTACAATCAGCCCATCCTGAAAGTGGATGACACGCTGCGCTTGTGCCGCTACTTTGGGATCATGGGTTACCATCACTACTGTCAGTCCCTGTTCGCGATGCAGGCGGTGGAGGATTTCCATCACCTCCGCGCCGGACTTTGAATCCAGATTGCCAGTCGGTTCGTCTGCCAGCAAAATGGACGGTTGTTGTGCCAATGCACGGGCAATCGCCACGCGCTGTTGCTGTCCGCCAGAAAGTTCGGTGGGAAGATGGTGCGTGCGGTCTCCCAGCCCAACCAGTTCCAACATTTCGCGCGACCTTTTAGCGCGCTCATTGCGCGGCAGGCGCTTGTCACCGCGCTGGTATTGCAGGGGTAACATCACTTGCTGGAGCGCATCCACACGCGAGAGTAGGTTGAAACTTTGAAAGACAAAGCCAATCTCACGGTTGCGGACGGAGGCGAGTTGGGTGTCATCCATGCCGCTCACTTCCGCGCCGTTCAGCCAGTACTCGCCGGAGGTTGGCGAATCCAGGCAGCCGATGATGTGCATCAGCGTGGATTTGCCCGAGCCAGAGGGTCCAGTGATGGCGACCCACTCGCCTTTGGTAATCTCCAGCGAGACGCCATCCAATGCGCGGACTTCTGCCTCGCCTGACCCATAGATTTTAGTCATATTTTCAATCTTGATCATCTCATTGTCCTCCGCCAAACATGGGGTTTTTCATCAACTCTCTATCTTGAACGGGATTGGCATAGACTGTTACAACATCCCCTTCATTGATGCCGCTCAGGATTTCCACCTGGGTATCGGTAATCAGTCCCAACGTCACTGCCACACGCTCGGACCCGGAGGCGGTCACTCGCGTCAGGTAAGCCTGCCCGCCCTCTGTCTCAATGGCGCGGAAGGGAACCATCAAAATATCGTTCCGTTGTTCTATGGGAAAGGTGACGTTGATGGTCATCCCGGAGCGCAGAGGCAGATCCGTTGGATCGAGGCGCACGGTCACGGAATAAAGCACCACGCCCGATTGGATATTGGCGGTTGGCGCAATCTCGATCACTTTGCCGCTCATTTCCATGCCAGGAAAAGCATCTACAGTAACGACAACTGTCATGTCTGTTGCTATTCGTACCACATCGGTTTCATCAAGGTTAACATCGGCTTCCAGTATGGAGGATACATCGGTTAAGGCAATCACCGGCGTACCGGGGTTGGCAAATTCGCCAGCCTGATAGTGCAGTGTTGTCACAATTCCATCTGCCTGCGCGGTCAGGCGCGTGTTTTCCATGTTCAGGCGGGTTCGTTCCAGCCGTGCCATTTCAGGTCCAAGTGCGGCCAGCGGCGATTGCAGGGCTGATGGTCCGCTTGTGACGATCTCCAGCGCGGCTTGCGCGTCCTGAAGAGCAGTTTTAGCATTTTCCAGGTTGACGCGGGCAAAGGCGATATCGGAGTCGTCCAGGTAGTAATCATCTTCTTTCCCCAGATAGGCAATATTTTCTTGCAGAAGATATTCCTGTTTGTGACGCGCGTAATCCACTGCTTTTTGCGCTTCCGCCTTCTGTTCGGCGCTGGCATTGGGATCCGCACCAAGCGCAGCTAGTGTCCCTTCTGCCTGTTTCAACTGTCCTTCCCAGTAATACGTTGCCGAACCAATCCGATACTTGAGATAGTCAATGGCATCAACCAGCGCTTCCTGGGTATTGGCGGTAGCCAGTTCTACCTGGAGAACGCTGACATCGCTGAACAATGTCTGAAAATCGCCTTCCGCCTGGATGTTATCCTCCAAGCGCGCAAGCAGTTCACCTTGCTGCACTGTCTGCCCTTCGGACACGGGAATTTCGTAAAGCTTTCCAGCCACTGGGAAAGCCAACGTAATTTCAGTCGGCGGGGTCAGGCTGCCGGCGGCTTCCACTGTTACGGACAGGTCGCCGCGTTCGACGATGGCAGTTTCGGTTGCGGGTGTTTCTGCCGACGCTTTTTTCGCCGCTATTTGCCGCATCGCAATAAAGCCCAGCGAAGCAATCGCGATGACGATTAAAATGATCCAAATATTTTTCTTGCTCATGAGTTTTTCCTTTTTCTCCAAATGTGTTCTGTCATTATAGAAGGGAGCATCATTTTTCTTAACGACTTTTGTCGGCAAGAACCGCCTAAAATGTTTTTTGAAGATTCCCGCCATTTACCGACTAAAGTCGTTAACATTCCCACAGGGAGGGCATATACTGATTTTAGAATTCAATACCTGCAAAGAAAAAAATACGCTCTATCCTCGCACAACCAAAGGAAAAATATGAATACAACCCTCAACAAAATCGCATCCGTTCTCGCCTTCATCATCGGCATCCTGTCAATCTTTGCAGGCGCACTGACGATGACGGGCTGGGAGCCTGGTTACTTCGTCCTCAACTGGCTTCCCGTTTATAACTTTATCCTGGGCACGCTGACAGTTTTCATCCCAGCCATC
>JBBSCM010000329.1:0-4390 GCA_038250295.1 Anaerolineales bacterium
GCGCGCGTGTTGCGTGGCGGCTCATACGTCATTGAAGTCTGGGGTCTGCGTTGTGCGTACCGCTTCAGGAACTATCCCTTCTTCAGGTTCAACGACATCGGTTTTCGTGTTGTGGTGTGCGTGTCGTCTCCTATTTCTCTATAATTTTTTGGTTTCTGAATTCTGCGTTTCTGGTTGCTGAATCCTACCCTCCCGCCGTAGGCGGGAAATATTTTAAAAAAAATTAGATATAGGCCTGACAGGTTTTATCGGAGCTGCGATCCATCGGGATTCGATGAATCAGAATCCATCCGATGGATCAAGGTATCCCGGAAACCTGTCAGGTCTTTTACAAGGAGAATAAAAACATGCAAGAATCCCCCATCTTTATCAGGATGTTTGATCTGTTGGCATGGTTACTGCCCATGACGCAAAAATTTCCGAAAGATCAGCGCTTTGTGCTGGCAGCGCGGGTACAGAATACAGCGTTTAATTTTTACGAAGAGATTACCGCAGCCTCTCTCAGTAAAAACAAAGCGGAACATTTGGCGCAAGCCGATATCGAATTGCAAAGATTGAGGTTGTATTTACGCTTATGTCAGCGGATGCAATTTTTCAGCGAAGGACAGTACGAACATGTTTTTAAGTTGGTGGGGGAAGTAGGTAAATTATTAGGCGCTTGGATGAAGAAGTAACAGACCCTAAAGGTTTCCATGGCCATGAAAGGCGCAGCTTAACCATGGGTTTCCTGCAAACGCAGTATAGGGTTTGCGAAAAAAACCTTTAGGGTCTTATAATAGAAATGCCAATACAAATTGGCGGGGCTGGCTGGCAGCGTCGCGCGCGTGTTGCGTGGCGGCTCATACAACAATGAAGACAGGAATCTGCGTTGTGCGTACCGCAACAGGAACAATCCCAACAACAGGAACAACAACATCGGTTTTCGTGTTGTGGTGTGCGTGTCGTCTCATGCTTCTCACTTGGAAAGCAATCAGGCATTTTGCCTGTTCGCTCAGGTCGGAAATGCTGTTCATTCATGGATGACAGCCGAGGCCGCAAATAGAGAAATAGCGCAGTCACGCCCTGGCTGGTTCAAGACTCTGGAATCCAGAAGCTTGCTTCCGGGTAATTGGACGGCAAGCTGTCCGACTCCAGAGAATGAATCAGGCGAATATAGAAGAGCCGCGCGGTCTCGGAGATCCTTCGCTTCGCTCAGGACAGGCCCACACCGCGCGGCAAACCAGGTGACAGTCATCTTGAAGATGACTGTCACCTTTTGACCCATCATGAATTCTCAACTTCACTCTTTCGATAATCTTTTACTCGCCTACCGCAAAGCCAGCAAAGGCAAACGCGGGCATCCAAATGTGGCAGAGTTTGAATATCGTCTTGAAGATAATTTATTACAACTGCAACACGAGTTAAGGAATCAAACTTACCAACCCGGGGAATATCACAGCTTCTACATTCACGACCCAAAAAAGAGATTGATTTCCGCCGCGCCCTTTCGAGACCGTGTGGTTCATCACGCACTTTGCAACCTGATCGAACCTGTTATTGAAAAATCATTCATTTATGATTCCTATGCAAACAGGGCCGGCAAAGGCACACACAAAGCCATGCACCGCGCCCAGCAATTTGCGCGACGCTTTAAGTATGTATTAACCTGTGATGTGCGCCAGTTCTTTCCGAGCATAGATCATGAAATATTGCTGTTTGTCATTGCGAGGGGATTGCTTCGCGCGGGAGAGCGCCGCACTCGCAACGACAGGCTGTCGCTAATTGAAAAAATCCTGCAAAGCGGCGTCGGCGTTTTGCAGGAGGAATACGACATGGTGTATTTTTCAGGAGACGATCTTTTTTTCGTCAACCGCCCGCGCGGCCTGCCGATTGGGAATCTCACCAGCCAGTTTTGGGCAAATTGCTATCTCAATCCCCTCGATCATTTTGTAAAACGCAAACTTCAATGCAAGGGCTACGTGAGATATGTGGATGATTTTCTTTTGTTTGCGAATGAAAAGGAAATTCTTCATCTATGGCGGATGCAGATCATTCAGGAGTTGCAAAAATACCGCCTTACCCTGCATGAATCATCTGCGCAGGTAAAACCAGTCACGGAAGGATTTGCTTTTCTGGGTTTTCACATTTTTCCCACACACCGCAGGTTGAAATCACGGAAGGGAGTTGCCTTCCAACGAAAATACAAGTCTATGAAAAAATTATTTCGCGAAGGCAAAATTTCGTTCCCTCAACTTAACGCAAGCGTGCAAGGATGGGTTAATCATGTCCGCTATGCAAATACATGGAGTCTGCGCGCCCATATTCTCGCAAAATTTTAAGCGGGTTGCACGTGATCTACCCTCTCCAAATCTTGAAATCCTTCAAACTTGAACCGCCCAAAAACTCACGCACAATCGAATTACCGGGAATGGCGCTTGCGTCCAATGGCAGGAACCATTCCAGGAAGGCGAGCAATCTTCTTGCTTCGATGAATTCAGGCACATTATATGGAACCTGACGAAGCAGCGGTTCCACCAACGGCTTGAGCACAGACAGCTCATACACCAGCGCGGAATTAAACATCACATCCGCATTTTCCTGATAGGGAAAGATGTGCCGCTTTTCGCCGCGGCGGACAGATTCCCAATTCGAGATGGTCTGCATCGCAGAATATCCACGCTCGCGCGCGTCGCGCACCATGCGTCGGATCAGGCGCGTGTCAGTAGTGGAAACCCGGTTGTGGCGGTCGAGGTTGATCTGAGTCAAAGCGGAGACGTACACCCGAAACGCCGCACCAGACCAACGGTCAGGGATGAGGCGGGGGTTCATCCCATGAATGCCTTCCAGGATCAATGGCTGTCCATCTTTTAATTGGATGAAGTCCCCCGCTTCGCTCATCCCCGACATGATATTGAATCGCGGCAATAGGACCTTTTCTCCGCTGAGAATTTTTTCAATATCATGCGCGAGGCGGGCGAGATCTAAAATATTGATGTCTTCAAAATCAGGTTTACCATTTTCATCGAGAGGAGTCTTGGCTCGGTCTATAAAATAATTATCCAGTTCAAGTGGAAATGGGGAAATGCCGCGCGCAAGCAATTGGATCGCAAGGCGTCGTGACGTGGTTGTTTTACCTGATGAGGACGGGCCCGCAAGTAATATAATGCGCGAGTTTTTTTGCGCGATTTGCTGCGCGATGTCTGCGACATTTTGTTCGTGAAGCGCTTCAGAGACCAGCACGATCTCATCGGCGCGTCCAGATTCAATCGCATCGTTCAGCGCGCCCACATTATTGATATTGAGCATTTCAAGCCAGTCACCATACTGACGAAAGGCGCTGAGCAGTTTTGGATAATCGCCCATCGGTTCGAGTTCGGTTGGCGAGTGACGGCGCGGAAATTGAATCAGAAAACCGCCGTTGACAGATTTTAGGTCAAACCATTTCAAATAGCTTGTGGAGGGAACCATGTAACCGTGCAGATAATCCATCTGGCCAAGGATGCTGTACATGGTGAGGTAATCTTTGCGGCGATGCGCGAGCAGGCGGATCTTATCTTCATAACCACGCTGTTTGAAATAATCAATGGCCGCCTGAATGGGTATTTCCTTGCGGACAAATGGATGATCCTCCCTGATCAACTTTCGCATGTGAGCTTTGAGCATATCCAGCTCTTTTTCAGAAAGTATCTCGCGACCTGTGACCGCGCAAAAAAATCCGCCCGATGAAACCGAATGGTCGATATTGAGCCTTCCCTTTGGAAACAATTCATTAAAGGAGATTTCCAGCAGGAAAACCAATGAACGGCGATAGATACGCGCGCCGTCGGCTGTGGCCATGGTGACAGGTTTGCAAAGCGATTCGATCTCAATGGGAAAAGTAAGTTCGCGAATTTCGTTATTAATAATGGCGGCGACAATAGGCGCGGAAAAATCATCTTTGACCTTTTGCAGAAACTCCCCCACCTGTGTGCCGCGCGGCCCGGAGAGAATCCGCTCATCAGGGAGGCGGAGTTGGACATTTTCATTAGGTTGAACAATTTTTATTGGCATAATTTAGTTTGGTGGTCGAGTAGCCCCGAATGCTCTTAGAGGGGCATATCGAGACAACCGAATTAAAATCTAATTTAAGGTTTACTTGTAATGTGGTGGTTTCGATACGGACTGGGGAGAACATCCAGTCCTACTCAACCACCGAGGGTTAATTGGAATTTAGTTTTACTAATAATTTCTCTGGTTGATTCGCATACTCTTCCAAAGGAATTTCTTTTTTAGTTAAAGCCAACAACGTATTTGTAAGCAATTCATTGACAGGCGTAGGAATGCCACGCGCTTTGCCTTCGCGGACTACTGCGCCGTGTAAATATTCCACTTCGCTTTGGCCGCGCCCGGAATATAGGTCAATGTGAAAGGA
>JBBSCM010000330.1:0-4376 GCA_038250295.1 Anaerolineales bacterium
AAGATAAGGCTGGTTATTCCCGGGTCAAGACGCCGCATCTCACGAAGGAAGATCTGTTCATTCGCTCGGGGCATCTGCCCTACTATGCCGAGAGCATGTATCCGCCCATGGAGTTGGACGGCGTGAAGTATTACGTCAAACCGATGAATTGTCCGATGCATCATAAGATTTTTGGATCAAAGGGCCGTTCCTATCGTGACCTGCCGGTGCGTCTCGCAGAATATGGGACATGCTACCGTTATGAAAAATCAGGCGAGTTGTTCGGCCTGATGCGTGTCCGCTCGATGCAAATGAATGATGCGCACATTTACTGCTCCGAAGAACAGTTTGAGCAGGAGTTCATGGGCGTCATTGACCTGTATCATAAATACTTTGAGATCTTTGGCATTGACAAGTATGTGATGCGTTTTTCCCTGCATAGCAAGCAGGGACTTGGCAAGAAATATGTCGATAACGAACGCCTCTGGATCAAAACAGAAGACATGGTGCGGCGCGCCATGACGAACGGCAATATCCCGTTTGTGGAATCTGAAGATGAAGCCGCTTTCTATGGTCCAAAAATTGATGTGCAGATCTGGAGCGCCATCGGCAAGGAATTCTCGCTTGCCACGAATCAGGTAGACTTCGCTGTCCCTGAGCGTTTTGATTTAAAGTTCACAAATAAAGAAGGCCATGATGAAGTGCCGCTTTGCATTCATCGCGCACCTCTCTCCACACACGAACGTATGGTCGGTTTCCTGATCGAGCATTACGCTGGGAATTTTCCTGTCTGGCTTTCGCCGGAGCAGGTGCGAGTCATCTCGATTACGGATGCACAGAATGAGTATGCAGAAAGCATTGCGAAGCAGCTGCGCGAAAGCGGAGTCCGCGCGCATTCAGACACATCCGCACAGCGCATGAATGCCAAGATCCGTCAGGCGCAGTTGATGAAAGTGCCTTATATGCTTGTGGTTGGTGATAACGAAATGCAGGCGGAACAAGTGTCCCTGCGTGTGAGAGACGGAAGCCAGCAGAATAATATTCCGCTGAGTGAGTTTGTTGCGCGAGCGAAGGGTAAGATTATAGGACGGGCGAGCGAGTTGTAAACTGACCGCGGACAGCGGACGATGGATAATAATAAAAAACGGAGAGCTGCAAAGCTCTCCGTTTCATTATTTTCGTAGAAGTTTTTCAAAATCAGGCCACTGCAACCATTTTCTTTTTTCGGAGAACGTATACGTCTGTATCTTCGTCTTCATCTTTAAGCGTTGCAGATTGTTGATAGGTAATTGCACCAGGCTGCTCGCACGAGTCACGTTTAGCAGGCATGGGTTCATAGTATCGAAGGTGAGAAAGCCTCGTAGTTTGCCACTCAGTTTCAGGCGTGGCATGACTCAGCACTTCCACTTTCATCAAATCCACTCCTTGTGGTAATTTTTTTCGAGAAGCAATCGCGCAAAATAGGCGGTGAAATATCCAGCTACTGAAAAATCAATATCTTCTGAATAAGACAAGTGATATTGTGTTTCTGTTTGAAGGCAACTATTACCTTGTTTTTAAGTAGATGGTCAGCAGTATCGAAAAATCTGCAATCATGTGACCCAGCACAGGGGCAAGCAAACCGTTATCTTTGCGGGCTATTTGCCGCCACAGCCAGCCTGCCGAGGTCAGGATGATAACAGCAAACAAAATGGAAAACGGGTTCACCCTGCCCCACAAGATGATCGCATGATAACCTGCATAGATAAAATCGCTGATATTAAGTTTTTTTGAAATATCTCCAAGAATCCCGCGCCAAAAATATTCTTCAATAAATGGATTAATCAATGAGAAATAAGCGATGAACACAGGCCATGATGATGAATTCAGGCCGATGGATTTTAGCTGCGCCGGAAGGTCATTTGCGACTCCGAATATATGCCAGAGGAAATACAACCCAATTCCACTCGTGCTGCAAAAAAGAATGCTGGCAAGAATCCATTTTGGATATTCACTTTTGAAAAGAATGCTTATTGGAATATTTGGGCGCGCAACCAGAAGAACGAACAGAATGGCAGCATGAAATCCAATCAATGTAAACCATGCACTTTTAACTAAAAACAATCCCGCCCACACAGCAAGATAAGGAAGAATCGGTGCGAACCAATTTTTATTATTCTTTAACCAACGGCAAGCGGACGAAGAACGTACAGCCCGGGAATTTCTCTTCATTATGACCTTCACTTTCCACCCACATCCTGCCTTGTAATGCCTTCACAATGCCAGAAGCAATTGCCAGCCCAAGGCCTGCGCCTCCGCCTTTGTAATTGGTGCGGCTGGATGAATGCAGTTCCACTTTCCCCAACTGGAATAATTTTTCAAAAATGATCTTATGATATTCAGCGTCAATGCCGATACCGCCATCCTTCACGCGCACCTCAGCCATTTTGCCAAGGCGAGTATCTTCCACAACCGCTGCTGAAATAGTGACCATGCCGCCATCCGGGGTGAATTTTATTGCGTTGACAATGACATGGTCGAGAGCCTTCTTTAGTAATTCAGGATCAGCCAACACTGGAGGCATGGACTGGGTCGACTCATCCAGCTCAAGGGTCAGGTTTCGAGCCGCGAGATCGGTTACATAATCCTTGTGAATGAGCCGCAAAGTCAAGCCCAGACTCACGGCCTCAATATGCGGATTGATCGCCTGGCTGTCAAGGCGGGCAACATCCAACATGCTGCTCACGATCTGATGCAAACGGTTTGTGCCCTGCAGCACTCCCTCAAGCGCCTGCAAGAGCATGGGATTGTTTTGAATCGTGGCATCCGCTTTCAACATGCCGAGATAACCCTTGATCACCGTCAACGGTGTACGCAATTCGTGCGCGGCTACTTGAATGAACGCGGATTTATTTTTATCGTGTTTTGCGAGGTTGTTGTAGGCGGTATTCAACTCTTCCACACGCTGGGAGACCATGCGCTCCATCATTTGATTGATGCTGGTCACTTCATCATACAAACGCGCATTTTCCAAAGCAACGGTGGCCTGCATGGCAAAAGCAGTTGCCATCAAACCATCATCATCATTGAATGAATTTTTCGAACGGCTTAGAGCCAGCAGGCCGATCACATGATCCTTCACATACAACGGCACGCCCAACCATGAACGGTCACGCGGCAGCCAGTCTGGTTGTTCCCAATTTTTGACTGCATTTACATCGCTGACAAGGAGGGTTTCCCCTTTGCGCGCAACCGTTTTATAAAAATCAACGCCGTCTATCTTCAACCGAAATTCGGAAACATTTGCGTCCGCCGGCAAACCATAATTCGCGCGCATGTGCGGCACACTATTCACATCCTCCATAAATAAAATACCGCGATCATAAGGCAGGACATGCTCCAACTGCTCAAGGATGTGTTGAGGCAGTTTTTCGATGGTGGTTAAGGATGACAATTGACGCGACGAACGCGCCAGCGCTTCCGTCCCTCGACGGCGGGACTGCTCGGACTCAAAGAGTTTTGCATTCTGGGCCGCGGCTTTTTCCGCCACATCACGAGCGCGGGCAAGTTCCACTGCGCGTTCACGCGCTTCGTTCAACAAACGTTCCACTTCCCTTTGCGCCTGTTCACGCTGTTGCACGAGCATGGTCCGCAGGAGCGCGCTCGAAAGCAGGTTCTTCAACCGCACATAGACATCCCAATCGGTTGGGCCCATTTCCACCCACATGAAACCAAAGCGATTACTTGCCAGGGCCAGAGGCATCACAACGGCGTCGTAACGGTGATCTTCAGGCGTTTTTCCACGCGGCACCAACCGTCCCGTGGCCAGAGCAGATTTCTCATGCGGGATGTCGAATTTATTCTCGTCATATTGCAGAAGCAAACGATAGCTTTCAGGCGGCGGGGAGGAAATTGAACCCGGCGCGCTGACATCGCTATAGAACATTACGTACCAGCGCTCCAACCCCATGGTTGGGAAATTCTTTGTAATGGCATCGCCAATCTCTTCAAGAGTCATGGCCGGCGCCATGGAAAAGCTAAAGTTACTTAATGCCTCTTCCCTCTGTTCAAATTGCAGCCGCCGATACGCCTGCGCGCGCTGTGAGAGTTCTCCCACCAATAACCGCGCCTGCTGAAAAAGATTCTCGGCGCGCAGCATGGCACTGCTCGTAATTCCGCCCAGCGCGTATCTTCTAAAAGTCGAGATCACATTGTGCCAGGTGGTTGAGTCATATCCATTACGCTGTAAAACTTCCACCATGAATTGGATCATTTTCAGGAATGCATCGCTTTTATCAGACTCGTTCAAACTCGCGAGGAATACATCCCAGGTGCGGCCAAACGCATCGAAATATTGGGCCTTTGCGGGACTGTTTTCCGGGATACCGGCTGCCCCAAGCAACGCCCGAATGGCGGCA
>JBBSCM010000331.1:0-4351 GCA_038250295.1 Anaerolineales bacterium
CCGTTCGTCATGGCGCGCCGCACCATGTCTTCTGTTTTGATCCAGAGGCGTTCGTTATCGACATATTTCTTGCCAAGTCCCTGCTTGCTATGCAGGGAAAAACGCATTACATACTTGTCGATGCCGAATATCTCAAAGTACTTGTGATACAGGTCGATCACGCCCATGAATTCCTGCTCGAATTGTTCCTCGGAACAGTAGATGTGCGCATCGTTCATTTGCATCGAGCGGACACGCATCAGGCCGAACAGCTCACCTGATTTTTCGTAACGGTAGCATGTGCCATATTCCGCGAGGCGCACCGGCAGGTCACGATAGGAACGTCCTTTTGATCCAAAAATCTTATGATGCATGGGGCAGTTCATCGGTTTGACGTAATACTTCACGCCTTCCAACTCCATGGGCGGATACATGCTCTCGGCATAGTAGGGCAGATGCCCCGAGCGAATGAACAGATCTTCCTTCGTGAGATGCGGCGTCTTGACCCGGGAATAACCAGCCTTATCTTCCATCTCTTTCGCCAGCTTCTCCAGCTCTTCGATCATGATCGCGCCGTTTGGAAGCCAGAGCGGCAAGCCAGGTCCAACTTCATCATCGAAGATGAAGATCTCCAATTCCCTGCCCAGCTTGCGGTGGTCGCGCTTCTTGGCTTCCTCCAATTGATTGAGATACTCCTTCAACTGGTCTTTGCTCTCCCACGCCGTTCCATACACACGCTGGAGCATCTTATTCTTTTCATCGCCGCGCCAATACGCGCCCGCAATTGACATCAACTTGAACGCATCCTGCCTGATCTCTTTTGTCGTTTGAACATGCGGGCCGCGGCAGAGGTCTGTAAACGTATCCTGCTGATAAATGGATATCTCAGGTTTCTCCTTGAGCGGATTTCCGTACTCATCGAGTCCGCCTTTTTCGAGGCCATCGATCAATTCCAACTTATAAGGCTGGTCTGCAAAAATCTGACGCGCCTCCTCCGCTGAAACGACCCTCTTCTTAAACTCAAACTTGCCTTGCACGATCTGTCTCATGCGCTTTTCGATGGCTTCCAGATCCTCGGGTGTGAGATTGCGTGGCAGGTCAAAGTCATAATAGAAACCGTTTTCAACGGGCGGCCCGATCGTGACCTTTCCATCAGGGAACATTTCCAACACTGCCTGCGCCATGACATGCGCTGCAGAGTGGCGGATCTTGTATAGCTGTGAATCTTCATAACGTTCTGTTACTTGTGCCATTTTCGTTTCCTTTCTTAATTTTGGTTTGCTCCTGCTTCGTGGACATTTTCGCGTCTCGGAGAAAAGCAGTCACAAACCTCCGAGACGCTGAAGAGTGTTGGTATTATCTTTAGTCATAGCGACCTCCTAAAACAAAAAACTCTCATCCACAACGGGACGAGAGTTTGAGCTCACGCGGTTCCACCCGATTTATTCTTATTGGTGGTTGAGTAAGGCGAGTGCTTTTCTCGCCTGTATCGAAACCACGTTTAGAATATCTCTTAAGCCTCTAACGGAGCCACCCGTTTCACTTACTAACTGATCACTATTCACTGATCACTTTTCTGTTTCACGCTCGCAAGGGGTTTTCAGTGATGATTTCTGGAAGATGCTCTCAACAATTGCATCTTCTCTCTGTCAGAACAAATATCACTTACTCGTCTTGGTCAACGCGTTTTACTGATTACTGGTCACTAATTACTAATCACTGACCTTGTGGGCGGAATAGGGCTCGAACCTACGACCTCATCGATGTCAACGATGTGCTCTAACCAACTGAGCTACCCGCCCGAAGGATTGACATTATAACGAGTGTCCCAAAAATTGGCAATCCCTTGTATAATCCCTTCGCCATGGCCCGCAAGAAAGCACCTGAAGATTTGTCCGTTGAAGAACTTCGCCGCCTTTTGGTGGAAAAGAGACGCGGGGCGCGAAAGGAACGTCTCGAACATTTTCGCCGAACTGGACGTGTTGTATCGATTATCTCGGAGCAAACCGATTTTGACGCATCCGCGCATCGTTCCGCCCCGATAATTGATACAGCGGAAACAAGCGAGTCAGCGCAGGAGGTTGCTCCCGCCAGCCCGCGCCGCAAGTTGATGGATCGCATTCTGCTGGGTGTGGAAGTACTCGCAGTCGTTGGCTTGATCGTCGTACTATTAAACGGGTTGGGTCTGCTCCGAACTCTCAATAATGAAGTAGTCGCAGCGCTGAATCCTGAGACGGTTACGCCCACGCCATTGGTGATGGCCGTTGTATTGCCATCGGGGCATAAACCGCCAGACGCGCAAGGTAATACCGCGCCGAACGAAGCGGAGATTCCCGAACATCTGCGGCCCATGGTTCAGTCGCTGGCAAACATTCCCATCCCCACAGCTGCCCCAGACCAGGGAATCCGCATTCAGATCCCCGCTCTCAATGTAGATGCCCCCATTGTTCAGGGAGATGGGTGGGAACAGCTAAAGAAGGGAGTCGGCCAATATATTGGCTCCGTTGACCCAGGTCGGGATGGAAACGTGGTGCTCTCAGCGCATAATGATGTCTACGGCGAGTTGTTCCGTTATTTGGACAGGCTCGCTCCCGGTGATCAGGTCATTATTTATACGCGGCAGAGGCAGTATACTTATATTGTAGACCGAACTGTTTTGGTCGAACCCACCGCGGTGGAAGTGATGGCGTCCACGGGCAGTCCTACAGTTACGCTTATCTCGTGCTATCCATATCTTGTTGATAACCAGCGCATTGTTGTCTTTGCGCGATTACAAAATTGACTAAATGAAAGGAGAATAAAATGGCTAAGAAAAATAAACGACCGATGATCCGTACGGCGATAGCTCCTGCTGCGCCAGTAGAATTCAACCCCGACTACACCACGGTAAAGAAGGACCTTGCGCGTATCGGCATTCTGGCGGGGACATTCTTTGCTGGGCTGATCATCCTTTCCTTCTTCATAAAATAAGGGAGTCCGTCATTGCGAGGAGGACGCACTTCCCGACGAAGCAATCTCAGGTCATTGATGGAGATTGCTTCGGGCAAAGAACAAAGACACCCTCGCAATGACGGATGTCAGCGATGAAAAAGAGGAAAGACTGTTTTATGGTCTTTCCTCTTTATTGTTGCAGTTATAATTTGTAAATGACCACTCAACCTACTTACGATATACAACTCGAAAAATTAACCTACGGCGGCGAAGCCATGGGACGTTTACCCGATGGCCGCGCGGTTTTTGTTCCATTTGGTTTGCCGGGTGAAAATGTTCGCCTGCGTTTGGTACAGGATAAGCAAAGTTTTGCGCGTGGGGAGCTGCTTGAAGTATTAACAGCATCACCTGACAGAATTGACCCGAAATGCAAACACTTCGGGAAGTGCGGCGGCTGTCATTATCAAAACCTGCCTTACGAAAAACAATTACAGGCCAAAGCAGAGATTCTGCGCGACCAATTGCAAAGAATTGGAAAGATAGCGGAGCCGCCTATAAAACCGATGGTCGCTTCACCGCTTGAATGGAATTATCGCAATCACATGCAATTTCATCTTACGGCGGAGGGAAAGCTGGGATTCGTAAACTCAAAAGGAAATTCCACCTTTCCCATTGAAGAATGTCATTTGCCGGAAGTGGGAATCAATAGTTTCTGGCCCGAGTTGCAATTTGACTCAAATAAGGATTTTGAACGCGTCTCTGTGCGTGAAGGCCGCGAAGAAGAATTAATGGTCGTGCTTGAATCTGAAAAGCTTGAAGCCCCTGAAATTGAAATTGAAGCGGATGTTTCGGTTATACATTTATTCGACGAACATCCTGTCGTTATCGCAGGGCGGGACTATTTTGTAATCAATATTCTCGAAAATGATTTTCAAGTCTCTGCCACTTCGTTTTTTCAAGTCAACACAAAGATGTCGGAGAAAATGGTGGAGCATTTATTGGCAAAACTGCCTGTTACCTCAGAAACTACTTTGCTGGATGTGTATTGCGGAGTGGGGTTGTTTAGCAGGTTTTTTGCGCCAAAATGTAAACTGGTCATTGGAATTGAATCTTCTCAATCAGCTTGTGAGGATTTCGCGGTCAACCTTGATGAGTTCGATAATGTTGAATTGTACGAGGGCGCAGCAGAGGAAATTTTGCCTGGGCTGGCAGGCCGGTTCGACAGTTCAGCTTATATGATCGTTGACCCTCCGCGCGCAGGCATCGAGAAACATGTCCTCGATGCGCTCATCAGCATCAAGCCGAAAGTTGTTGCCTATGTATCCTGTGACCCGTCCACGCTGGCGCGGGATGCGGCCAGATTAATTAATGGGGGCTATCGTTTGGTGGAAGTGACTCCGTTCGATCTTTTCCCCCAGACCTATCATATTGAATCGATTTC
>JBBSCM010000332.1:0-4318 GCA_038250295.1 Anaerolineales bacterium
CCCGGGCTTCGCTTAACGCATTTTCCAACGCAGGCACAATGTATGGATATTCACCGCGAATATAGATATAGCCTTTTGTCGCACCGATGGCATAGGCCGCAATGCACATACCCTCAATCGTGCGGTGCGGATCATCCAACAATAAAACTCTATCCTTGAACGTGCCGGGTTCAGACTCATCCGCGTTGCATACAACATATTTTTGATCAGCCTGCGCTTTCGCAGCACCGCCCCACTTGATGCCGGTTGGGAATGCCGCGCCGCCTCGTCCGACAAGTCCGGAGGCTTTATCAGTTTCGGCGATCACCGCATCGGGGGTCATGCTCAGGGCTTTTTTATAAGCAGAATACTCCCCGTATTTCGCAAGCGTGGTTGTGCCATTGCCGCAATTGGCGGTCAACAATCGCATTGAACCGTACACCAAAGATTTCGGAATACCAAGGTCATAGGACTGAAAGTCTGGAGTGATGTTCATCTCTGCGTCATCGTCTACGAGCGCGGCTGGGGCCTGCTCGCAAAGCCCAAGGCATGGACTCCGCTCAATGGTTAGGGACAGGTCATCGGTCGTCTGACCGGGTTCCACATCATGATTTTTACAAAGATGATCGAGGAGTTGATCCGCACCTTTTAGCGCACAGGCTGGGTCGGTGCAAACTCGAATGAATTTTCTGCCAACCTGTTCGTTGTAATAAAGTGAATAAAATTCGATCACACCGTGTACATCGGCGAGGGGCGCGCGCAGTAATCTTGCCACTTCAGCGGCCACCTCTTCGGGGAGCCATCCATAAATTTTTTGAGCCGCATGCAGGGCAGGCAACAGCCCCGAGCGGCCTAAAGGGATATAAGATTCAATGGCAGGTTCTAGATGAGTCAAGTCGATTTCAGACATGGATGCTCCAATATGCCGAGTATAACCTAACTCGGACAAGCCGAAACCAAAAAGGATTCAACCACAAAGGCAACAAAGGAGCACAAAGGAAAACCTAAAAAAACCTTCGTGACCCTTTGTGACCCTTCGTGGTTCAAAAAATTCTTGTACAAAAAGCAAGCATTTAACTTCTAAGTTCCTAAAGAAAATATTTATTAATTTGCCGCAACATGCGAAGCTCCGACTCAGTCAATTTTAGTGACAATCTTCGTGATATTCAAGACTTCCACAAACCTTCTTAATTATATATAATATATAATCATGGCGTCAATACTGGAAAAAGAACTCACCCACAAACCTCTTAAGGAAGAGATTTATGACGCGCTCCACCGTCATATCATTGCGGGCAAATACGGACCTGGCGACTGGTTGCGCCAGGAAGACATCGCCAGCCAGATGGGCGTGAGCATGACCCCGGTCCGCGAAGCGCTCGATCTTCTTGTGGCTTCGGGCCTCGCAGAACGTGTACCTTATCGCGGTGTGCGTGTTCGTGAAATGTCCACCAAGGATATCGTGGAAGCTTATGGAATGAGGCTGGTACTCGAAGCCATGATCGCCCGTGACGCTGCGATGAATGTAACCCCTCAGCAGGTTTCAGGTCTCAAAAAAATATTGGATGAAATGAAGAGGCATGTCAAACTGAACGAGATGCCGAAGGAAAGGCAATTAAGCCGTGAATTCCATGCTGCCATTGCAGAGGCTTCAGGGAACGACCTGCTGATCAAGTTATATGCGGTCGTGGCAAACGCTTTTCCGGACTGGTTATTATACGAAGCGCTCTATCGTATTCCCAACTTGTTGACTAGCAGTGTCGCTCAAACTTTTGAAGAGCACACGGCAATATTGAACTCGCTAATTAAACATGATGTGAATAAAGCAGTACAAGCATCCATCGAACACGTTCTGGATTCAGGGAAATGGCTGGAAGAGTATCTCAATGTTCCAGCGGAAATGTTGCGGGAAAAAGAACAGCAAGTAATGCACTTGATCAAGAAATCAAAATAGGAGGCAGTATGTCTGAAGAACTATATAAAGAGATGGCACAATGCATTATTGACGGAGACTCGGATATCGCAATTGACCTTGCGAAGAAATCAATCGAGTTGAATATGCATCCGCTGGAAACGATCACAAAAGGATTCGTGATCGGTGTGAATTACATCGGCGACCAGTTCGGCTTGGGTGAAGCATTCCTGCCTGAACTCGTAATGGCTGGTGAGGCAATGAAGGCAGCAGTTGCCGTTTTGGAACCTGAGCTGCTCAAACTCGGCGAGACTCGCGAAATGATGGGAAAGGTGGTTCTCGCCACCGTTGAAGGCGACATTCACGAGATCGGCAAGACCCTCGTCGGCACCATGTTGAGCGCCTCTGGATTTGAAGTCGTTGACCTCGGGGTAGATCAACCCGCGGCGAATATCATCGGCAAAGCCCTTGAGATCAATGCAGACATCATCGGCATGAGCGCGTTGTTGACCACGACCATGGTGCGTCAACGCGAAGTGATCGAGGAATTGGACAAAGAAGGCCTGCGTCCCCGAATCAAAGTGATGGTCGGCGGCGCTCCGATTACTCGTGACTGGGTCACAAAGATCAAGGCTGACGGTTATTCGGAAGATGCGATCGGTGCTGTGAGAATCGCGAAGGAATTAGTCGGCAAGGCAGATCAGTAATACGTGATGCGTGATGCGTAAAATTTGTTGCGTGTTGCATGTTCCGTTTTTACTTGTGTGCGCGTTTCCCTGTTTCCGTAGCGCTACCAACCAGAGAGAGTAAGAGAGACATTTGCCTCGGGAGGGCCCTATGTCTTCAAAAAACATAAAGACTATCAGCAATCCAAAGCTAAAGCTGGAAGTACTGACGCAAGATGAAGTAAAGAAAATACACGCAGCGACTTTACAGATCATCGAAAAAGTCGGCGTGAGGTTTCCATCCAAACGCGCGTTGGAAATTTGGGCAGCCAACGGCGCGGATGTGAATTACGAAAAGAAGATCGTACGTGTCAAACCGCAGATCATCGAAGACGCACTCAAGAACGCGCCACCCGCATACAAACTCGCAGCGCGTGATCCACAGCAGGATTTGCAACTCGATGGAAACCACGTCAACCTTGGGACTGACGGCTGCGGTGTGGAAGTCATTGACATCAACACCGGTGAAAAGCGCACATCATGTTTGCAGGATGTGCGTGACATTGCCCGAGTGGCTGACGCCACCGAAGAAGTGGCCTTCCACTGGGTCCCTGTCTCAGCACAGGATACACCCGCAGAAGCACGCGGACTGCATGAACTGAAAGCTGTTTGGGAGAACTCCACCAAACATGTGCAGACCGAGTCTGTTTACAATGTGGAGGAAGCCAAAGCCGCAATTGAAATGGCAGCGCTGATCGTTGGCGGCAAAGACAAGCTCCGTGAGCGGCCCGTACTTTCCCTGATGCAATGTACTGCCCCGCCGTTAGGTCACGATGGCGGAAGTCTGGACGCAGCACTCCTTGCCGCAGAAGTTGGCATCCCAACTGGATTTATGACGATGGCAGCCTGCGCCACAACGGGTCCCACCACCATGGCTGGTAATCTCGCAGTTGGTAACGCCGAAGTCATCGCAGGGACAGCCCTTTTACAACTTGCATTCCCGGGCGCGCCTGTTTTTTATGCAGCCGCTCAAACCGCATCTGACCTTCGCACAGGCGCCTACACAGGCGGCGGGCCCGAGGATTTTCTCTTTGGCGCAGCAACCAATGTGCTTGCAGACTTTTACAACATTCCACTCTCGATGGGCGCATTTGCAACGGGCGCAAAAGAGCCAAACTGGCAGGCAGGACTCGAAGGCGCAATGTCAAGTTTTATGGCCAGCGTGGTCATGTCTGATATGCTGCTCGGCTGTGGATTTCTGCACGGCAGCCGTATCTGGTCTTACGCAGAGATGATGATGGATTGTGAGATCTTCTCCATTGTTCACAAGATGATGGAAGGGATCGTAGTAAACGAGGAAACCCTCGCCATGGATACGATTGCTGCAGTCGGCCCGGGCAGTCACTATCTTGGTCAGAAACACACCCGCAATCACATGCGCGAATTGTTCATGCCAAAATTCATGGACCGCCGCCCATACTCTGAATGGGAAACGAAAAAAGACGACGCCCGCGATTGGGCGTTGACCAGAGCACGCAAACTGTTGAAGGAACACCAACCCGATCCGCTGGATGAAAACATCAGCAAGGAGTTTGACAGGATCATTAAGTCTGTTGAGAAGTGAAGAAATGAATATACATATTGTTGGTCGGGTAGGCGGCGGAATATAAACCAGCCTTGCAAAGCATCTCATCTCCGCCGCCATATCGAGACCAACATATTAATTGTCGATAGAAAACTTGGAAATATGTGGTCCCGACAC
>JBBSCM010000333.1:0-4309 GCA_038250295.1 Anaerolineales bacterium
AAAGAATCAAAATGGAAGTCAAAAATATGATTTTTTCAACAAAAAGAATAAATGATACCCCCCTCTCTGTTGCCGCAAAAAACGTCCCGAAGGCTTTCAACTTCGGGACGTTACAATCTACTTTACCGCCTGCGGTTCTGCAAAAATAAAATTATCCATTACAGCCACATCCACATCCCCTGCCCCATCGTCGAGACCCAGCGTGCCTGTGCCATATTTAACTTCCACGCGGGCAACAATTGCTTCGTCAAATGCAACACCTAAAAATGATAATCCATTGTCAGCGATTGGCGTTTCAAAACTTCCCAAACTAAAATAACAATAAATTTTCTAGGCATTGCGTTTGATCTCCTCAAGAATAAATGTTTCAGCGAATTATTACACATCCAGGAAAGTTCCACCACCTATCTTTGGTCTGATAAAGTTGGTGACTTTGGTGTGGAAAAGATCGATTATTTGATGATCTTCTCGCTTCTCCTCTCAACGTAGGCCTGATACGCTCGCGAAAGGGTTTTTGCCCATCTTCCAACCTTCCCCTCCCCCACTGGAATCTCATTAATGAAGATGACGGGCACGACACCTCTTGAGCTGGATGTGATAAATGCCTCGTCAAATTTTTCGTTGATATGCGGTGCTCGATATTCAATCGACATCCCCTGCCCTCTTGCCAGCCGCAGAACCACGCGCCTTGTAACACCCAGTAAAATGCCTTTTTGGGCCGTGACAAGTGCCCTGCCTTTGATCGCGTAGAAGTTGGAGGTCATGCCTTCAAATATTTGCCCCTCTTTTGTGAGCAAAACTTCAAACACATCCCTGCCCACAAGTTTACGTTGAGCGACACTGGACGAAATAAACCCGGTATCCTTCACGCGCGGAGATTCTCGAATCGACTCGCTTGTTATCACTTTTACACCCGCTGCATAAACTGACTTTGATGGCGGTTCGAAAGGCTGAGTCCCAATATAGATCCTGCCACTCTCTTTTATCAGGATCAATCGCAGGCGTGATTCTCGCGGCAAATACAAGGCTCCAAATTCGGCGATTCTGGTTCGCAGGGTCGGCTCATCCACTGAGGGATCGATCCCTTGCTCCATCGCAGGGAAATACAATCTCTGCAGATGTGCATGCAAACCGAGCACCTTTGTTCCCTGGGAGAGCGTATTAAAGGTTGTGTAAAATCCCTGCGGAAGCTCCCTGGTCATTTCATCCAATGTGGAAGCCTGTGTTTTAAATGGAATATTTTTTGATGGGGATATTTGGAACGCGGCGATTTTCATATTAATATTTTACTCGCTTATAATGACGAACGCTTACGCTGTGGAGACTCTGTGTTAATTAAACTCATCGATTTTTATCGTGACCGTGAATACTTCAACAACATGCTTAAGATCGCCCTGCCTATTATTGTCCAGCAATTGGCTTTCGCAGGCTTGAATATGCTTGGCGTTGTCTTTGTGGGGCAAAAAGGTGAGGTGTCTGTAGCAGCGGTTGGACTCGCAGGGCAATTGGCTTTTCTATTGAACCTCGTCCACTTTGGGATCATCAGCGGCGCTGCGATGTTCACCGCGCAGTTTTGGGGGAAACAGGATATTCCAAATTTGAGGCGCGTGCTGGGTATGTGTCTGGCGCTGGCGCTATCAGCCAGTTTTATCTTCTTTATGCTGTCGCAATTCTTCCCTGAATCCATCCTGCGCATCTATTCAAAAGACGAAGCTGTGATCGCACTCGGCACAGATTACATCCGCACCTTTTCGTGGACGTTCATATTTTTTGCGATCACATTTAGTTATGCACTGGTGATGCGGTCCACAGGAAATGTAAAAGTTCCAACTTTAGTGAGTGTTGGCGCACTATTGATCAGTACGTTTCTATCTTACTCTTTGTTATTCGGTAAATTTGGACTGCCTGAGTTGGGCATTCAAGGCGTGGCCATCGCGGCAGTGATCGCGCGCGCAATCGAATGCGTGGCCTTGCTGGTTGTCACGTATGTGGGCAAGTCACCGGTGGCAGGCTCGCTGCGTGAACTATTTGATTTTGACCTGGCCTTTGTCGGCAGGGTAATCAAGCCCATGTTTCCAGTGATCATCAATGAGTTGTTCTGGTCACTGGGAATCACAACCTATTATGTTATTTATGGCCGCATGGGAACAGCATCGATTGCGACCATGAACATTGTCAACTCGATTGAGCAGGTTGCCTTTGTTCTATTTATCGGAATTGCAAACGCTACCTCTGTATTAGTCGGCAATCGGATTGGCGCAGGAAACGAGGACGAAGCCTTCACATATGCAGGCCGTTCGTTGGGACTTGGCATCGGCGGCGGCATTGTAATCGGAATTGTTCTTCAAATGCTCAAAGCGCCGATCTTATCCCTATACAATGTCTCTCCTGAGGTGATACAGAATGCAAGTTATGTCATCAACGTGGTCTCGCTCTTTTTGTGGGTACGCGTCAACAATATGACCATCGTGGTTGGAATCCTGCGAGCCGGCGGAGACACAAAATATTCCATGTTCCTGGATGGCTTCATTATTTGGATCGTTGGCGTGCCGCTGGCTGCCCTTGCGGCGTTTTGGCTTCACCTTCCCGTTCATTTTGTTTACCTTTTTGCCATGAGCGAGGAATTTACCAAATGGATTTTGGGTTTATACCGCTATCGTTCACGCAAGTGGATCAATAACCTGGCGAATCAAGTAAGCGGGATGTAAATCCCTTGACATATCTTATTTTATTGGTGTAAACTCGAACCACTGTAAGAAAATTCTACGAGAGGAGCGCGCACGATATGTCCGTCAACATCTTCACAACCCTTGATGCAGTTGGCAATTTGCCTTCTCGAAGTGCGCCTGTAGATCGACATTAGATCTACTCCTGTCCCCTGTTTTTACGGGCTGCGGCGTACTCGCCGCAGCCTTTTTGTTTAATTTTCATTACTCTGGAGTCGGGCAGCTTGCTGCCTGACCATGTCCATCAGCAAACTGATGGACTCCAGAACGGAGTAACCATGACCACATTACAACCTGCCCACGAGCCTGCGCTCACATTTGACTTCCGCCCCACCCTGCAAGACAACCGTCTCAAGGGGTTATGGCAGATGATGTCCGATTATCGCCTGTCGTATGTCGCGGCCACCATCGCGCTGGCGATCTCTGCCCTCTCGAAAACATATACCTACATTCTCCTGCGCTTTTTTGCGGATGATGTGCTGGCAGAGAAAAAATTTATTGGGGATTCGTTGACATCATCCCTGGTCTGGATCGGCTTGGGATTTATCGGACTCGCCGCCGTTGAAGGAAGTTTCGCGTTTCTTTCCGGACGTTTAGCTGCGTACACCGCCGAGGGCATTACGAGGCGTCTGAGAGATTTCCTCTTCGATCACATCCAGCGTTTGAGTTTCTCGTATCATGCCACCACTCCAACAGGTGACCTGATCGAGCGCGTCACCTCCGATGTGGATGCCTTGCGCCGCTTTTTCAGCGAGCAAGCCATCGGCGTGGGACGCATCGTCCTGTTATTTGTGATCAATTTTATAGCAATCTATAATTTAAATTCAGAGTTGGCACTCGTATCGGTTGTGACGATTCCCATTATCCTGCTTGTGTCGATTTGGTTCTTCAAGAGAGTAACCAAGGCCTACGAAGAGTATCAGGCACAAGAGGCATTGCTCTCCACAACGCTCCAGGAAAACCTCACGGGCGTGCGTGTGGTAAAGGCTTTTGCGCGGCAGGATTACGAAAAGGGTAAGTTCGAGAAGGATAACTGGGGCAAATATCTGAAAGGCAAGATATTGCTCTTAATGCATTCCATGTTCTGGCCGCTTTCGGATATCGTGCTTGGCTTTCAAATGCTGTTCGGATTTGTCTACGGCGCGAACATGACTATCAACGGCGAGATTTCACTGGGCACATACATAGCCTATATCGGACTGGTCGTCTGGCTGATCTGGCCGATCCGCAACCTCGGACGCATTATCGTATCAACGTCAACAGGCATGGTCTCGTACGCGCGCCTGATGGAAGTGGTCAAGCAGCAGCGTGAACCGTTGCTCGATGGACGGCACCAGCCTGAAGGTCCAGCAAGAGGCGATTTGCTTTTTGAGGATGTCTCGTTCATGTATTCTGATGGCAAATCAGATGTGCTGAAGAATGTCTCGTTTCATGCCAAGCCTGGGCAGGCTATCGCACTGCTTGGGTCAACAGGTTCAGGAAAGACATCGCTTGTGAATCTCCTGCCGCGATTTCACGAATACACGGTCGGACTAGTCTTGCTCGATGGTGTGGAACTGAAAGATTAATCGCTTTCGTATCTT
>JBBSCM010000334.1:0-4293 GCA_038250295.1 Anaerolineales bacterium
GACTCAGGCACAGGCGCGATGAGCTCGGAGCAATGGGCGGCGATCATGCGCGGTGACGAGTCTTATGCGGGCGCGCGCTCCTTCCATCGTCTCAAAAATGCTGTTGACGATATTTTCGGCTTCAAACATTTTGTCCCCACGCATCAGGGACGCGCCGCCGAAAATATTCTGGCCGCGTGCCTCGTGAAGCCTGGCGATCTGATCCCCTCGAATATGCACTTCGACACCACCGATGCCAACATCCGTGCGCGCGGCGGTCGTCCCGCCAACCTTGTCATTGATGAAGCGAACGATCCATCGGACCTGCATCCGTTCAAAGGCAATATGGATATCGTCAAACTCAAAGCCTTCGTGGCGATGTATGGGCATGAGAAAATTCCGTTCGGGATGATCACAGTCACAAACAACGCGGGAGGCGGTCAGCCCGTTTCGATGGAAAATCTCAAAGCAGTTGCGGAGGTCTACCACGAAAGCAGAATCCCATTCTTTATCGACGCTGCGCGCTACGCCGAGAACTGCTTCTTCATCAAGGAGCGGGAACGAGGCTTTGAGCACAAGTCGGTCAAAGAAATTGCGCACGAAATGTTTGCATTAGCAGACGGCATGACCATGTCCGCGAAGAAGGATGCAATTGTCAACATCGGCGGCCTGTTATGTTTGAACGATGAATCGCTTTTTCAGAATATCAAAAATGAATTGATCCTGCGCGAAGGCTTCCCCACTTACGGCGGACTCGCAGGCCGCGACCTCGACGCGATGGCAGTCGGTTTATATGAAGGCCTGGACGAAGCTTATCTCGCGTATCGTTTGGGACAAACCGCCTACCTCGCAACACGCATCAACGAAGCAGGCATCCCCACCATCCAACCCACGGGCGGACATGGAGTCTATATTAATGCTGGCGCGGTCCTTCCTCATATTCCTAATTATGAATTCCCAGCGCAGGCATTGGCCGTGGAACTTTATCGTGAAGGCGGCATCCGCGGTGTGGAAATTGGCTCGGTCATGTTTGCCTGTCTCGACCCTGAAGACAACACCTGGCACTATCCAAAATTAGAATTACTTCGTTTGGCGATTCCACGACGAACGTATACACAAAGTCACATGGACTATGTTGCCGATACACTTGCTGAAATCAAAGCGCGTTCTGATAAAATACGGGGGTACAAATTCACATACGCACCTGAACTGCTGCGTCACTTTACTGCAAGATTCGAACCGCTATAATCAACGTCATTGCGAGCAGGGCTGGTGGTCGAGTAAGGCGAGTGTTTTTCTCGCCTGTATTGAGACCCAGCCCGACGAAGCAATCCCCTACAGCGATGAGATTGCTTCGCCGGGGAGAGCACCCTCCTCGCAATGACGAGGAATCCTCATGACAAACGAAGAATACAACCATCTCTATTGCGCATACTACTTCAAACTCAACGAAACCATAAACTGGCAACGACCAAAAGCACAGGATAAGCATGGCAGTTAATCCAATTTCTCACCCGTACGATTGGACATTTCGCCGAGTCATGTGGGCAACTTTGGTGCTTGTCTCTGTGATCTTTTGCTTCTGGCTTCTCTATCGGTTTTACCAGGTTGTTTTCATCCTGTTTATTGCGATCGTGATCGGCACGGTGATTCGGCCCATCGCCAACTGGCTGCATCAGCGTGGGCTTCCCAGGATGGCCGCGGTTATTGTTGTCTATCTCCTAATGCTGATCCTGCTTGCAGGTTTCCTATGGTTGTTATTCCCTTTGATCTTCAAGCAAAGTGCAACCATAGCAAGCGAAGCGCCAGCCTATTACCAAACCCTGCGCAACGGGCTGGTTAATTCTCCCAATCAATTATTTGTGCGCCTGGGTGAGTTACTCCCGGCTATATTACCAGGTCTGAATCCAGTACAACAAACGGGAGAGGAAATGGTGACCTCCGCAGGACAGGTCTGGGGGTACGTACTGGTGGCGGCTCAAGTTATATTTACAGCTTTAGTAGTCCTGGGAATAACTTTGTATTGGACTCTGGATGGCCCCCGAATCATCAAGTCGATCCTGCTGCTGGCCCCACAAGATCGGCGCGAGAGTATTGGTGAACTTATTTCGGCCATGGAAGCCAAGCTTGGTTTTTATATTGCCGGGCAAGGAGTCCTTTGCCTGGTGATCAGCCTGATGGCGCTGATTGCTTATGTATTGATCGGCCTGCCGAATGCCTTGGTGCTTGCACTCGCAGCGGGCGTGATGGAGGCCGTCCCGATGATCGGGCCGCTGCTTGGCGCCGTCCCAGCGGCACTGGTTGCAGTATCCATTGGGCCCGATAGGTTGATTTGGGTTATTGTTGCAACCATTGTCATTCAGCAACTGGAAAACAGCCTGTTGGTACCGCGTGTCATGAAGAGAACAGTGGGGGTCAATCCATTTGTTACATTACTGGCGCTGTTTGCATTTAGCTCCCTGTTTGGCATTGTCGGAGCACTCATGGCGATTCCCATGGCAGCCATGATACAGCTTGCGCTCAATCACTTCGTCTTCCAACAAGCAACGGTGGAAATGGAAGTTTCTGAAGGACGCGATTACGCAAGCCGCCTGCGATATGAAACTCAGGATCTAATTAAGGATCTGCGTAAACAATCACGCAGCAAAAAGGGAGGCTCGGATGAAAAAATCATACAGATCGAACAAGTGATGGATGAGATCGAAACGATCGCAACTAATCTGGATGCCTTATTGTTACAAGCCAATAATTCGGATGTGGAATGACAAAGCAGCTGGTGATAATTGGCACCGCAGTGATGACCACTTTGCTGGCATTGGTGGCGTTATGGCAATTTCGTATCGTGGCTATTTATGTTCTGATCTCTCTTGTGCTGGCTGCAACAGTCCGTCCAATGGCCAGGAGTGAATCCAGATATAACTTTGCGATACGTCTACTCTTGACCTTGCAGTACGTGGTTGGTCTGGGTGCCTTCGGTTTCTTAATCTATCTTATTGGGAAATTTTTGGTCGGTGATTTTCAACAATTAGCTCAGAAACTTTCTTTACAGAGCAGCTGGATGTTACCTTCATGGTTGGAAGGCGGCTTTTTGCAACGTACGCTGCTCGCATGGCTGCCGACACCGGATAAGATCTTTGAAGCAATAACCAGCCAGCGTCAGCTTGTATTATCCGCTGTTCTTGATATCACACAAGGCATTGGCGGCCTGGTAGGCGGCTTTCTCGTTATTCTGTTCCTGAGCGTTTATTGGAGTATCAATCAGGATCATTTTGAACGTCTCTGGCTATCGCTGCTTCCATCTGAACAACGCAAGCAGGCGCGGGACATTTGGCGGACGATTGAACGTGATGTCGGTGCCTACACACGCAGTGAAATTATTCAAAGTCTCCTGGCGGTTTTACTCTTGGGCTTTGGTTATTGGCTGCTCGGATCTCCCTATCCAGCACTGCTGGCAGTAATCGGCGCAATAGCCTGGTTGATTCCCGTGGTAGGGGCGGTTTTGGCTATGATTCTGCCGCTCATACTTGGACTCCTAACCAGTGCGCAGCTTAGTCTATTCACGGTTCTGTATACACTGGTGGTCTTAATTGCCCTGCAGATATGGGTCGAGCCACGCCTTTTCAAACTCAAGTTTGATAATCCCCTACTGACATTTGTCATACTGCTAGCCATGGCAGACGCTTTTGGTCTGCTTGGAATCATTGCGGCGCCGCCCATATCAGCCATATGTCAAATCCTCTGGAATCTTTTCATGAATGATCGTCAGGCTCCAGATACTGTGGTTCAGGTTTCAGATCTCAAAGAAAGACAGGCACACCTGCAGATTGCCATAGATGAGATGGAAGGACCGCCTCCGCAATTGGTGGTCAGCAGTATACAGAGGCTCACTGATCTGCTTGAGAAAGCCGAACCCATTTTGCAGGCGAATATATCTGCCGAACCGCCGAAACCTTTCCATCCATCCCAGCCTGTTACTAATGAAGCGGAAAAATCCAAACCTGCAAATCCTGTGAAATAACAAGAGCAGGCGCTGATACAATACGGGGATATAAATTCACGTACGCACCTGAGCTGCTGCGTCACTTTACTGCAAGATTCGAACCGCTATAATCAACGTCATTGCGAGCAGGGCTGGTGGTCGAGTAAGGCGAGTGTTTTTCTCGCCTGTATCGAGACCCAGCCCGACGAAGCAATCCCCTACAGCGATGAGATTGCTTCGTCGCAATGACGAGGAATCCCAAATGACAAACGAAGAATCCACGCCCCTCTATTACGCAGACTACCTTGAACTCGATAAGATACTCAACAGCCAAA
>JBBSCM010000335.1:0-4272 GCA_038250295.1 Anaerolineales bacterium
GATTCGGACGCGATCAGAATCAATTTGCGATACTGGCGTTCGGCTTCGAGCTGGGTCAGTTTATAGACATCAGGGTCAAGCTTTTCAAGCGAACCACGGAACAAATAATCGGGCATTGTAAATCTCCTTGAATTTGGTAGTGCGTCGCATATCATCCCCGTATGGGGACCTCACGGGTGGACAATGCTTCTTAAGTGATTGAGTGCTACGGATTAGATTATCTTATCGATTCAGGTGCGACGCATCCTCATTTAGCTTGAATTGTAGGACGGGAAAGGAGGAAGGTCAAGTGACATTCTACTTTGGAAACCAAGCCTCTTTATAGCTTATCCCCAAACCAGACGTAAGTACTACAAAACACGCTTATCCCTAACGGTTGGAAGTATAATCACCCCGTATGTCCATTTTTTCTGATAAACACATCCTGCTCGGCGTGACAGGTTCCATTGCGGGGTATAAAGCCGCAGATCTTGCGTCCAAACTCACACAGGCAGGCGCACAAGTGGATGTGATCCTAACTGGCGCGGGAGAAAAATTCGTCACGCCGCTCACCTTTCAATCGGTGACGGGACGCCGCGCTTATGTCGACTCGGATTTGTGGGGTAATGAGGCTCATATATTACATGTCAGCTTTGGCAAGACAGCGGATTTACTTGTCATTGCACCCTGCACAGCGGATACAATTGCAAAGCTCGCGCATGGCATCGCGGATAATTTATTAACGGTCACTGCTCTGGCGGCGACCTGTCCACTATTGATTGCGCCTGCCATGGACGGCGGCATGTTCGATCACCCTGCCACGCAAGAGAATATCGCAAAGCTGAAAGAACGCGGAGCGATCATCGTTGGGCCTGCAGAAGGTCATCTTGCTTCGGGGTTAACAGGCACAGGCCGCATGGTTGAACCCGCAGAAGTGCTTGGTCATATACGAATTGTGCTCGGCAGAAAAGGAAAACTCGCTGGCAAAAAAGTAGTTGTCACTGCGGGCGGAACACAAGAAGCGCTCGACCCTGTGCGAGTCATTACGAATCGTTCGAGCGGCAAGCAGGGATATGCCATCGCCCAGGCCGCGCTCGATTCAGGCGCGGACGTGTGCCTGATCACCGCGCCGACAGCATTGACTCCGCCCGTGGGTGCATGTGTGATAAAAGTAAACAGCGCGGAGGACATGCTTAACGCCGTGCTGTCAGAATCAGCGGATGCATTGATCATGGCCGCCGCAGCAGCAGACTTCCGCTCGAAAACGGTTGCGAAGGATAAGATGAAGAAACGCGATGGGATTCCGCAGGTCGAACTCGAAGCGGCGCCTGATATTCTTAAAACCGTATCAAGTCAAAGGGCAGAAAAGAAGCGTTTCAAAGTCGTGGCAGGCTTTGCGGCGGAGAGTCAAGACCTTCTTGAAAACGCATCCGAAAAGTTGAAATCAAAACAATTGGATTTTATTGCCGCAAATGATATCTCTGCCAATGACGCAGGCTTTGCGGTGGACACGAATCGAGTCACATTATTGTTTGCGAATGGAACAAAAGAAACCTTGCCGCTCATGAGTAAAATGGAAGTAGCGGAAAAAATCGTCGAATACACAGCAAAGCTGTTGGAGTAAAAATGCGCATTTTGGTCATATCGGATATTCATGCAAATTACACGGCGCTCATGGCGGTCTTGGCAGACGCCGGCGCGGTGGATGAAACCTGGTGCCTTGGCGATCTCGTTGGCTATGGCCCGGACCCGAACGCAGTCGTTGAGGAAGTGCGCGACATCCCAAACCTGACCTGCATCCTTGGAAATCATGATGTGGCGGTTATCGGCAAGATGCCCTTCGAAACTTTCAACGGCGATGCGCGCCGTTCGCTGGTACACCATGAAAAAGTTTTAACAGCAAGCAATATGGATTTTATGCGCGCGCTTCCGTCGAATACAAAAGTACGCGGTGAAGCCACGATCGCGCACGGAAGTCCGCGTGACCCGCTATGGGAATATATTTTGAATGCGCTTTCGGCGCGCCTGAACTTCGATCATTTCGATACGCCCTGGTGTTTTGTTGGACATGCACACATCCAATCGATGTTTGCATTGGACCAAAAGACGGAGCGCGTAACCCTGGAGCAGACAAAACCCGACACTGCGATCGAACTCCGCCCGAAGCTGATCCTGAACCCAGGCTCGGTCGGCCAGCCGCGCGACCGTGATCCGCGTGCCGCATATGCCATTTACGATACCGAAGCCCGCACATGGACAGCACGCCGCGCTGAATACAATGTTGCCGAAGTTCAGGAACGCATCCGCGAATCAGGTTTGCCTGAGAAACATGCAGTCCGCATTGCGGAGGGGTGGTAGATCAGACGATGGATAACCGACGATAGACCATTATTGATTCGCATCGTCCGCGGTCTATCATCCATCGTCAAAAACAGGAACTATTTCACTGCAACGTTCGTCCTTTGGAAAGAAATCACCAAAGGTAATCAGGAGAAGTAATCATGAAAAAATTATTGCCAGTTAGTCTTATCATCAACGCTGTATTGATCATTGTTGCAGCAATGATGATTTTTGGTCCAGTGGTCGGGAACACATTCAGCAGCGTCAATAGGAACCTTTCAGGCGTTGGAGGCGGCGAGCCATCTTATGACGCCGGTGCCCCCGCACTGGAAATGCCTGCGGCAGCTCCAGAAGCGCTCATTCTTACTGATCAGGCTGTATCGAACAGCGGTTCCAGCATCAGCGTTCCTGCTGTAGCTGTCGAACGCATCGTCATCAAAAACGCTGACGTGACCATCGTTGTCTCGGACGTAAATGGGCGCATGAGGGACATCCAGATGATGGCCGTACAAATGGGCGGATTTGTTGTCTCCTCCAATTTATACAAATCATACACAAACAACGGCACTGAAGTTCCCGAAGCGCAAGTCGTTGTCCGTGTGCCTGCTGAAAAGCTGGATGATGCCCTAGGGCAAATCAAAAAAGATGCGGTAGATGTTCAGAACGAAAACGTATCAGGCACAGATGTGACCTCCGAATACGTGGACTTAACATCGCGGTTAAAGAATCTCGAAGACGCCGAGGCGCAGTTGAATGAGATCATGAAAAATGCCACTGAGACCACGGATGTAGTGACCATCTTCAATCAACTCGTCTCTTATCGCGAACAAATCGAAGTCATAAAGGGACAGATCAAATACTACGATGAAGCCGCCGCGCTTTCCGCCGTCAGTGTCCGCATCATCGCGGAAGAAACCATTCAGCCGGTGATCATTGGAAAATGGGAACCCAAAGGCGCGGCGCTTGAAGCCATACAAGACCTGATCAATTTCCTTCAGAACTTTACCGAATTCGCCATTCGCTTCGTGATCTATATCCTGCCATCCTGGCTCGTCGTTCTTATTCCGCTCTATCTCATCTTCATCGGCGCACGCGCAATCTTCCGAAAAGTGCGCGGGGAAAAAGCGAAGAAAGAAGAAATACAGGAATCAGCGGTGGAAGAAAAGAAGTAAGAGAAAGTAACAAGTAAAAAGTGAGAAGAGAGGCTGCCAAACGGTGCCTCTCTTTTTTATTGCCACGATACTTCGTCCTGAGCGGAGCGATGAGTGTTCTTCGAAGAGCGCAGTCGAAGGACAATTTGATGTGAAAGCCTGTCCTTCGACTGCGCCGCGAAAAGCATGCGGCTCCGCTCAGGACGGAACACTTTGCTATAATCACCCCATGGAAAATTTAGCCCGCGACGCATTATCGCTTTTCAACGTTCACCTGACGGGAAGGCACATCATGGCGCTTATCACATACGAGCGCGAGTTGATGGATTGGAATCAGAAATTCAACCTGACTGCCATTCGGGATGTGGCATCGATCCGCACCAAACATTTTCTGGATTCATTTTCCTGTGTGCTGGCGTGGAAGGCCAACCCACCGCTTCGCCTCATTGACGTGGGAACTGGCGCGGGGTTCCCGGGCATTCCCTTGAAAATAATTTACCCCTCCATGCAGTTGACATTGCTCGAGTCTGTGGGAAAGAAAGCCATGTTCTGCCAGCACATGGTCCGCGTGCTTGGGTTGGAAGGTGTGAATGTGATCCAATCTCGCGCGGAAAATCTCGGCCAGAAAAAAGAACATCGTGAATCCTATGATTGGGCCGTAGCACGCGCAGTGGCGAATCTCAATGTCTTGAGTGAATATTTGCTTCCCTTTGTAAAAGTCGGCGGGACAGTCCTCGCGCAAAAAGGTGAAAGCGGACCCGCCGAAGCGCAGTCCGCTGAAAAGGCGATGAAATTATTGGGC
>JBBSCM010000336.1:0-4271 GCA_038250295.1 Anaerolineales bacterium
TCCCGTAATGAAATGCGGCAGATTCGCCGTGAAATGCAGATCGTTTTCCAGAATCCGCTTTCTTCTTTAAGTCCACGCTTGAAAATTGTGGATGCGATTTCAGAGCCATTGCTCACCCACCATATCGTGCAAAAAAATAAAGTCCGCGCGCGTGCGCTCCAGTTGTTGGAACAAGTTGGGCTGGGCGAACAACATCTGGATCGCTTCCCGCACGAACTCTCTGGCGGGCAATGTCAGCGTGTGGCGATTGCGCGTGCGCTGGCGGTTAATCCGCGTTTGATTGTGCTGGATGAACCTACTTCCGCGCTGGATGTTTCGGTGCAGGCGCAGATCATCAATTTATTGCAAGACTTGCAGCGAGAAAAAAACCTGACCTATGTGTTCATCTCGCATGATCTTAATGTTGTGCAGCACATCAGCGATCGCATCGGCGTGATGTATTTGGGGAAGTTGGTGGAGCTTGGTCCATCGGAGAGTGTGTACAACGAACCCCTGCATCCATATACAAAAGCATTGTTCGGAGCGATTCCCTTGCCGGTTGTGGATATTGTGAGACGTGAATTAACGGTATTGGAAGGCAATGTCCCCAGCCCGGTTAATCCTCCTTCGGGCTGCCACTTTCACACACGTTGTCCTATTGCGCAGGGAATTTGTCAGGAAACAGAACCAGTTTTCCATGAAGTAAGAAGCAGGCGTTTCGTCGCCTGTCATTTTGTTGAGGTATGAGGAGCCATTTATGACTCGGTTGTTTGGAATCGCAGGTGTGCAAATGTCGGTCTCGCCTTTTGATGCGCATGGGACGCTGGATAAGATGTCTGACGTTGCGTTGAATATCGCAAAAGGTTTACCCTGGGTAAATATGGTGGTGTTCCATGAATTGATCGTGCCGGGGCTGGTTCAATTTGTCACGCCTGAAGATAAGGATTGGCATCTAAAAAATTCAGAGCCGATACCGGGACCGCTTACCGATCGTTTATGCGCGCTGGCGCGAAAAACGCATCAATGGCTTGTGCCTGGCTCCATGTGGGAACGTGACGGTGACAAGATGTATAACACTGCCATTGTCATTTCACCTCAAGGGGAGATCGTTACAAAATATCGCAAGATGTTTCCGTGGCTTCCGTATGAAGCGGGCACATCGGCTGGAAATGAATTTTGCGTATTCGATATTCCAGATGTGGGGTGTTTTGGTTTGTGCATTTGTTACGACATGTGGTTTCCTGAGGTGGCGCGCACACTGGCATGGATGGGCGCGGAGGTAATTATTCAACCTACGCTTACGCCAACTTCTGATCGTGAATTGGAATTGGTGATGGCTCGCGCGAACGCGCTGTTCAACCAATGTTATTTTGTCAGCATAAATGGAATTGGCGCCTGGGGCGGTGGGCGTTCCACCATCATTGACCCGGATGGGCGCGTCTTGCAGGAAGCCTCCACAAACCAAACATTTATGACCGAGCTCCTCGATCTCGATCACACCACACGTTCACGCGAATATGGCACATTGGGGCTGGCACAAACCATTAAACAACTGCGCGACTCAGGACATACATTCCCCATGTATCAGGATGGCGCCTTGCAAAAAGGAAGTTTTGAAAAACTCGGTCCGCTTAAATTCTTTCGGCAATCGGATCATTTGAATAAGCGTTAATTCATTTTAAGGCTAATGAGTCGTTTCCTTGAGGGAAGTGGCTCGTTTTGTTTTCGGCGGGTGGGTGGTCTGCCTGCCGTATCATTTCTCTCGCCAAAGGAGATAAATATGAAAAGGCCCGTTTTTTCTTTTGCAATGACGTTGCTTCTCATCATTGCGATCATGATGGCGTTCATGCCGCAATCTGCGCAAGCCCAGCAAACCCAAATTTATTTCACCAATTTCAATAGCGGCTATGGCGGCTGGACAGCCAGCGGCACAGTAGACGGTGTCGCCACACCTGCCATGGCCCCGAACTCTGTGCGCCTGCGCGGATCCAGCAGTATCACACGTACAATTTCAACTGTTGGTTACACAGGTATTTCTGTTACCTGGAACATGGCAGCATCCTCATTGGAAAGTGTCGATCACTGCTATGCTGAATATAATACTGGGAGCGGCTGGACAGCCATCGGCATCCTGAATGATGGCCAGGATAATTCAACATTTTTTTCAGGAACGACAAACAACATCGCTGGCGCAGATCAGAATGCCAATTTCCAGGTTCGCTATCGTGGCAGCGGCGCGACCACCGGCGACTATTGCTACGCAGAAGATGTCACCGTGAGCGGCGCGGTTGGAACACCGGCGACAAATACTTCGATTCCTCCAACGGCGACACCCGGACCAACGGCAACTCCAATTCCAGGATCAACGGTTCCAGGCGACCCGCTAACTGGTTCTGGTTCTGTAACACGCACCTTGCTGACGTATGCCAACCTCACCTCAGGCACCAGCGCGGCCCCCGTTGATGACAGCGCATTTGCGTTGCCAGCCAACGCGGCCATGCCCGACCACGTTTTTGAAGGAAGGTTGGAGTTGGTCTCCGAGGCAACCAGCGGCGGGTTTAGTGAAGTCAAAGACACATATGCCTACACTGGCAATGCCGATAATCCGCGCAAACATTTGCCCGAATTCAGTTTTGAGTTCGTTCAAAATGGCAGTCACTTAATTCCTGTTCAGCAGGGATTATCCTACACCGGTCATACCTACTGGAATTATATCGTCGGCCCTGGGCGTGTGTGGAAGGAAACCAGTGATAACGGTTATTCCCGCGCGGCTTTTCCATTTGCCCTCATCCAGCGCAATGCCAACTGCACACACAACGGCGTGATGACTTTCCTGTTCAATAATAGCGGAATATCCAAGGTCCGCTATCAGATCACGCAGGAAACATGTGCTTATTACAAGATCAATATGTGGGGACAACTGACAGGGACATATTCACCCTATGCTGTCGTCAATGCCGCTGCTTATAAAGCCAATCACGCAACCGAGGTTGCCAATCGCCTGCCAACCAAACCCATCGCAGAACTTGCCACTGATTTCCCCGGGTCTGGTGTAAACGTATCCACGTTTGGCAGCGGAGTTACAGCCGCGCACATGACCTATTACGGCGTTTTGATAAATGGCACAAACTATGTGTCTGGCTGTACAACGCGCTATGGCACCTATGCTTTCTGTGGAAACATGCGCGCTCCATCCTATTCCACGGCAAAATCAGCCTTTGCCAGCATGGCGTTGATGCGCCTGGGACAAGTTTATGGTTCGGGCGTGTATAACCAACTTGTCAAAGATTATGTGCCTGAATACTCCAGCAGCATTGGCACATGGACAAACGTAACCTTCAACAACACGATAGACATGGCAACCGGCAACTACCGCCTGGCAGGATATGAATCAGATGAAGGCGGCTCGTATATGGAAACATTCTTCCTGGCAGAACCATATTCCAGCAAGATCGCAGCAGCGTTTAATTTTCCGTCTAAAGTAGCGCCCGGTACCTTCTGGAACTATCACTCTTCAGACACTTTCATTGTCACACGCGCTATGAATAATTATCTGCAAGCCCAGGCAGGCGGCGGTGCAAATATATTCAATATGTTGCGTGATGAAGTTTTCGCACCCATCAAACTCTCCGCTGGGACGATGACCAGCTTACGCACAGATAATAGCCCCACAGGTGCGCCCTTTGGTGGTTACGGATTATTCTGGACCCAGGATGATATCGCAAAGGTTGCCAAATTACTTAACAACGATAACGGCATGGCGAATGGTGTCCAATTGCTTCAAGCCGATATGCTGGCCGATTCAATGCAGGACGACGCCACAGATCGCGGATTGGATACAACTGGTTCGCCAGTATTCAAGTACAACAATGCTTACTGGGCCAAACAATTCACTTCAGCAGATGGGTATACCTGTTCGTTCTATACTCCATTCATGTCAGGGTATGGCGGCATTACTGTCGTAATGATGCCCAATGGCGCCACCTATTACTATTTCAGCGACAATGAAGAATATTCCTGGAGCAGTTCAGTAAACGAAGCGAACAAGCTCGCGCCGCATTGTCCGTAAAGAATAGAAATTTTTAGAACAAGCCGCACGTACAATTTGTACGTGCGGTTTTTATTAAGTGTATAATTATGGCTTGGAGGCTCTTTCATGGAAATTACCTGGTACGGACATTCCTGTTTTCGGCTTACGGAGAGAAATTATGTCACCGTGGTCACCGATCCATTTGATAATAAAAAAGTTGGGTACGACCCGCTAAAACTGAAAGCTGAAATTGTCACGGTCA
>JBBSCM010000337.1:0-4253 GCA_038250295.1 Anaerolineales bacterium
CCTCGATCATCTTTTGTCTTAATACACTCATGGCTACATCTCCTTTTTGAATTTGGTTTCAAAAAGAAAATATAGCCTGATTGTATTTTTCTATCCAGTTCGACTATCTATTGGGATCTGCGCGTAGCGCTTAGTTCAACTGACTATGGACGGCAGCCGTATAATACCCCAAATAGGGAATTAGGCGGCCAAAGACCAATGATCAGAGTACTCTCATTGTAATTCAAAATGCTAATTATATAAATCAATATCTTTTTTTATTAAAACTATTCCCGATTCCCGAATCCCAATTTACTGGCTTGTCACGATCCGTCAAATTCACCACGATTGCATCGCCTGCCTTGATCAAATTCTCAGGCGTGATCATGATCTCCTCGCCCCATTGACCTGCTCCAGTTCCCAGGATGGGTTCATTGAGAAGAGAAGCCTCAAGGAAGGACCTGAAATTGACTGGCTGCCAGCCAAAGGCAGGGATGGACCCGATAACATATCCCGTTGCCTCCTTGACCACTTCAGGCGCAGCCATCTGAATATTGCGCGACCCGATTGCTTTTTTCAAATTTCCTGAAATGGCATTTTGGTCGCCGCCCAGCATCACGAGCACACGTTCGCCGGTATCCACTTGAAAGATGAGGGTCTTCACAGCTTGCCGTTCAGAGAAACCTAACGCATGAGCCGCGTTTGCCGCGCCCTTTTCAGTTTCGGATGAAAAACTGCGGGCTTCGTAGGGTATGTTTAAGTTGTCGAGGTGGATGTGAGCTGGAAGTTTCATAAGTTTAATCCTTTACGACTGGGAATAATGATCAGGCTCCCACTATCTGTGATTTCAATTTGATCTCCAGTTTGTAACATGGCAAAATCTGAATCAGAAAGGGCTATTAATGGGAAGGACTTTTCGTAAAGCTCTCCAGCGACAACAGATGCCAGTGCGAAGAAAAAATCGGTTGTCGTGGTGATGATGGCAGCGGGCGCAGTCCCTGCGCGGATCGCTTCCAGCAAAACTGCAGTTGTTGTGGATGAGCCGCGTGTAAATGGGACAACCAATATTTTACCTTTTGCAATCTCGCCTGAAAGTGGATGCCTTCGGTCTGTGATCTCTCCGCTCTTCCAATCGTATCCGCCCCAAAACGAAAGCGGCTCATGGCTGACTAAGGCGATTCCCTTTGCTGTGCCCGCTATCACAACCTTGCCGGCCAATTTTAGCTTTTCCATAAGGTTTCATCCCGAACGATTTCACCTTTGACCGCTGATGCCACACAATCGGCCAGACTGCTAAAGGCTATTTTTTTATCGAGCAGGCCTGGCGCATAATAAGCAAATTTTGCAGAGTTGGTCATCAGAAAGCGAATCTCTTTTGGCAGCATCGGCGTCGTAAGAATGCAAGTATCCACCGTGAGCTGTGCGCCGAAAGCTTGAATGGATTCAAGAAAACCCGCTTGTTGTGCAAGCTGGGTCATGGCTCTGCTGGATGTGACCAGGAATTTCACGTCTGCATGCTTTTTCTTTCCAGCGACGAGCATTGCCAGCGTTTTGAATTCAGCAAGTGAAAAATGTGGACTGCCCAACACCACCATGTCCAGGCTGGCATCGTTTGCATGAGTTAATTCTTTGCGAGCCTGCCGCAGGATATCCATGGTGACGATAATCGTTTCTTCGGGAGTATTTCCCTGAAAGGCTGCTTCGGCCGTAGGAGCTTCGGGGGTCACACCGACCATGTGAAAGAGGGCAACGGCCCCTGAAGAGGCCGCGGCTGCCCCTAAGGATTTGAGATGGTCATCATTTGGAATGACCTTCATCCCTTCGATGACAGGGATTCGTTCAAGTGAGATTTTCCCCAAATAATGACCGAGCACAGGATAAAAGTCATCGCTCATTTGCAGCGCTTCAGGAATGCCTTCGAGCGTGAGTAATATTTTCCCTGCACGATTTTCTGTCAAGTGCAGACCGATCGCAGGGGCGCGGCCTGTGATGGCGCAGCACACGTCGAACATGTCCGGGTATCTTTCCGTTCGCGCGCCGATGACAGAGTTGGCAAAGACAATCGCATTGGATTCTCCCCATGCAATTTGCTGGCCGAAAGACGGTCTCATTTCGGTTTGATATGGCGCACAGGTCCAGGTAGGGATGGTTCCCATACTTTGATACGCCACCATCTGTCGGTATGCTTGTTTGGCCCAATGAGGCGGGACAGCCCATTCTTTCCAATGGTGTTCGTCCACTCCGCTCACATTCAGGGTTGTCGGCACAGATACTTTTGCGCCGAGGCTTGCGAGCCGTTCTGCGTATTCCAACCCGGCATCTCCGATATAAACAGTGCTATCGATATGCGCACCCGTGATATCAAGCAATTCCTTTGCTCCCGTTACTTCTGCCATGCGAACCAAAATGGACATAGCCATCTTTGTCGCCGGGCCGTAGGCGCCGTTTAACATTTCCAGATCTTTAGCGGTCAGGTGTAGGGTCATGTGTTTCCTTCGTATACGTTTCTATTTCTTCATCTATTAGACGTTATCGGGAATCAGAAAAAACGTCCCGAAGGTTGCTTTCAGACGCTCAAACCACTCGTAACAACCCTTCGGGACCGTGCTTATATGTTATTTCCGATAAAGTCTATTATTGAGCGGTTGATTTGTATGATATTTGTATAAAAATTGTGCAAATTCTTGCAGGTATCGTCCTAACAAGGTAAAATCGTATTATACGTTCAAAGATTGTATTTTCACAAAATAACGATTATCAAATCTAAGGAGAAATCTCATGGCTTTTGAACTTCCCAAACTTGCTTATGCATACGATGCTTTGGAGCCGCATATTGATGCGCGCACCATGGAAATCCATCACACCAAACATCATCAGACCTATATCACCAACTTGAATGGCGCAGTAGACAAGACCCCCGAACTCGCCGGCAAATCGCTTGAAGCGTTACTTGGCGACCTGAATGCGGTTCCCGAAGGCGTGCGCATGGTTGTCCGCAATCATGGCGGCGGCACATACAATCACAATTTATTTTGGGAAGTGATGGGTCCCAAAGCCGGTGGCGCGCCAAAAGGCGAATTGGCAAAAGCAATCGACGCTGCGTTCAATTCATTTGACGCGTTCAAAGAGGAATTTACCAAATCTGCCACAACCCGCTTCGGCTCTGGTTGGGCCTGGCTCGTGAAAAAGGGCAGTGGTCTGGCTGTTGTCTCCACCGCCAATCAAGATAGCCCTCTTTCAGAAGGCCTCACCCCGATCATGGGCATTGACGTCTGGGAACATGCCTACTACCTGAATTACCAGAACCGCCGCCCCGATTACATCACCGCCTGGTGGAATGTAATCAACTGGGATGCCGTTGCTGAAAAATATTCAGCGAAATAAATATCGTCGGTTATACATCATCCCGCAGATACTCTGCGGGATGATGTATTTAATAATTTCAAAATTGCCCTTGCCACAAGCATAAACGAAGATATAATTAGCACATTCAACTTGTTCATATTTCCTACCAGGAGCTAATTCCCATGACCCATATTATTACCAGCTTATGCGTTCGTGATCGCGGTTGTATTGATGTTTGCCCGGTCGAGTGTATGATCCCCGGTCAGCCCCTTGCAGAGTGGCCCTGGATTTATATTGATCCAGATACCTGCATTGATTGTGGCGCGTGTGTGCCTGAATGTCCATTTGCCGCCATCTTCCCCGAAGATGAAGTCCCTGCGGCCTACACCGCCAAAGGCGGCGAGTATATTAGCAATGTTGGGCTTACCGGCCACTTTGAAGCTACCAACCATCATGGCAAACCAATTGTGCTCGAAACCACCAAACAGCTCGCGGCCGGCGAAGTGGTTGACCTAACCCCGGATATCAAACCCAATTACGATTTCTTCAAGGGCGGCCCCGGCTACGGCGCAAAAGACAACGATAACGGCATGTAGTTTATAGTAAACGAAAAGGTCAGGCATACAAGCCTGGCCTTTTTTTGATTCCTTTATTAGACATCTTGTGTAAGTGTTTTGGAGTTCGGAAGTTCTACTTCCGAGACCGCAAAAGTAGCGTGTCCTGGTGGACTGTCCAGCCGAGTCTCGCAGTTGTTCCAGCAGTTGTACTGCTGGAAATCGGCGGCGCAACTGCCTCGCAAACGGATTTTGCGTAAGCCTTGGCTTTATTTGTTTAACTCGGAGTTGTTCCAGCAGTTGTACTGCTGGAAATCGGCGGCGCAACTGCCTCATGAACGGATTTTGCGTAAGCCAAAGCTTTATTTGTTTAAC
>JBBSCM010000338.1:0-4210 GCA_038250295.1 Anaerolineales bacterium
TAAAAAAACCTTCGTGACCCTTTGTGACCCTTCGTGGTTCAAAAAATTCTTGTACAAAAAGCAAGCATTTAACTTCTAAGTTCCTAAAGAGCCAAAGTTAATTCAGCGTGATAAACAAAATGAGAAAAATCTGGCGCGGAAAAATAAAGGAAAAACTTTTTTATCAATTTTTCCAAAATTCGGAAGTTAATCCCAACGCTGAAAAGATCTCCTGCACTTGTTCCATTGACCTGCCGTGATAGTCAACGGCCAGGCGGTTGTGATACCAACGCTGCGACAGTTCCCATACTTGATCTATGGATAAGACCGCGCCGCGCATAAGCCTTTTTGAATCAAGCCATTGAGCCAAATCATCCTCCGACCGGAAGAAGAGCATATTCGTTCAGGTATAAACCAGATCGTTGTACCATTCGTGAAATGGGACCAGGAAATGCACCAGCGCATCAGAGGATGATACTTTCCCATCTTTAATGATTAGCTGAATTGACTGCCCGCTTTGGGAACAAGTGGCTTCGATCTTTGCATCGGAATGCAATGCGGCGGGAATACCGAGCCAGTCTCAGGCGCAGTTGGCAAAATAAGTTTTATCGTTGGCTTGGACTTTGAATGGAGTCTCTACTGCTGAAAATGGATTCGCCATGAGGATATTATGCGTGCCAGAGCTGAGAAAAAAAGCATGGCGTTGATTAAGCTCCTCGTAGACAGAAACAGCTTCCTCGTTCGTCAGATCGAAGCGCGCGGCGGTGTCCTCCACGGATGGAGGTCGAGCCGTCTCTTTAAAGTGGTCGTATACAAAAGCGCGAATTTCCCAAAGATTATCCGTCATGTGAGTCTCCGGAGAATCATATACTTATACACACATAAAATACAACTTCCCGCAGACCAATGGTCTTTGGGAAGTTTTGAAAATCGGAAAAAATTATTTTTCAGGAACTACGGGAGGAGGCGGAGTCTCTTTTGGCTTGTTGCTATTCTTCTTGATCTCTTTTTGTCGTTCTTTTTCAGCCTTCTTCTTTTTCTTGTCCAATTCTTTTTTACGTTTCTCGTATTGATAGTTCACTGCTGGCATGGGCTTCTCCTTCTGGTTTATGATTCCTATAAACGGGGGATTTCACAAAAATCTGTTTATCATTATAGCACCCATATAAGTGGATAAAACGCAGAACCCTTCATGATCGAACAATCGGATCGGGTCTTACGCAGCCGTTGGCAGGCCCGTCACATTCGAGCGTGGTGAACACTTCAACCTGGATCAGCCACTCGCCATTCTCGGCGCGCTGCCATTTTGCTGAATACACACCTGAAGCATTGACGATCCCATTCTCCGCGCTGTAACTGCCTGACCAATCTCCAAGTTCTTCTGCCAAGCCCCAATTCTCATTGACTCGAATTTCTCTGGATGTGCGGCGATAAATCACTTTGGGATCTTTCTCAAATACGGATGCCCAGCGAAGCGGTTCTTCATCTGCCCCGTGGAACTGGTCACTGCGACCCGTGACGATGTGATACTCTGGGGCAAGGAATTTTCCAATTGTTTCAGCATTATGATTCGCGATCGCTTCGTTAAATCGTTCGCGAATGACTCGAATTTCATTTTTAGAGTTTTTCAAGATTATCTTTCCTGACATTAATTATCTGTGATGTGACGTACTTCACCGCTCACTGATATGCTCTCACCGGTCTTTGAAGTGTATTGCACTGATAAACGAGATGGCATTCCCATATCTTCCCCCTGTAATATCGTAAATGATTTTTTGCCCTGCCAATTAATATCCCGTAAATAGCCTGCCAAAGCAGCCGCAGCCGCGCCTGTAGCCGGGTCTTCATAGACTCCGCCGGGTGCAAAGGCGTTTCGAGAATGGAAGAGTTCATCCGATTCACACCATAGCAGACTGATCGTGACCAGGTCTTCCTCTGCCATTAAGGATTTGACAACCTCAAATTGATAACTCATGTCTGCGAGTGTTTTGCGATCTTTCACCACCAAAACAAGGTGCTTCGCGCCGGCAAAAGCAACCCGAACTGGAAAATCAGGATCAAAGTTGTCTTTTTCCAAATTAAAAGCCGTGAGAATTTTTTCCACATATTCGCGCGGCGCATCCGTGGACCAGGTCTCAGGCGATTGAAGCGTTGCTGTAATAATGCCGTCTTGAGATTTTTCCGCACTGACACTGATCTCACTCGCATTCAAAAATAATTTGTATGAGCCTTCGCCAAAACGTTCGCCCAACGCCGCACCAAGCGCAATGGTGGCATGGCCGCAAAAAGGAACTTCCATCTCTGGCGCAAAATAACGGACTCTCCAGCCGTCCTCCTCTTGCATTAAAAAAGCTGTTTCGGAATACCCAACTTGTTTTGCAATTTCAAGCATCTCTTCTGCTGCTGGCATCTTGTCATAAAATACTACGCCAGCAGGGTTTCCGCCTTCACCCTTGTATGAGAATGCTGCTATTTTTAATACGTTCATGATGATCCTCTTGGAATGTTTGATAAGATAAAAACTTACTACTTTCCACTTTCACTCATGGCTCCATTGGCTCTACCGTAAGAATCAAATGCGCGGGCGGATATTGGATATAAAACACACGATATTGCATATTATCTCGAAAAACTTCAAACTGCTCCTGGCTCGACAGTTGAAACCTGATTTCTGCAATCGTGACATAATAAGCAGTCCACCGCCCGTATTTCAATTTTCGTATGGACCGACTCGCAGGTCCCTCAGCCATACTAATATGACGTTCATTCAAATGGCGGCTGTCAATGATTCCCACTGTTATAAAAAAAATAAAAATACTGATGAAGAGAGCGGCTGCAAGCATCAGATAGGGCAATGCCTGTCCGAACCCATCAGCAGGCTGCAAACTATAAGCGACTCCAAAGAAGACAATGACACTTCCAATACAAGCGCCCAACCCGAGGCGGGTACTCATTTTTGCGATTTTGATGTAGGAAGCAATCTGTTTATGTTGACGTTGGGTGAGCTTATTTGCGTGATTCGCTGACAGGTCATCATTGGTAAACCCAAATGCATCCATCACAGAATTTTATCATGCAGATAGTCGAAAAGAAAACAAGCCGCATCCTCACGGATACGGCTCGCCAATTACTATTTACCAATTACCTGTGGTCTCGATACGTCCTTCGTAAAGTGCGCTCAGGGCTACTCGACCACCGAGTCTCACTATCAATCCAACTTCCCCGTCACCATTGCCAGTTTCACTTCGCCAATGGCCTTTGTGATCTTAATATCACGCGGACAGGCTTCCGTGCAGTTATATGCGGTGTGACAGCGCGCTGTGCCATCTGTTTCGCTCAGAACATGCAGGCGTTGTGATGCGCCTTCATCGCGGCTGTCAAAGATAAAGCGATGTGCGGTGACGATGGCAGCGGGACCGTAATAATCGCCGTTCGCCCAATAGGACGGGCAGGAGGTGGTACAAGCCGCGCACAAAATACACTTGGTTGATTCATCGAAGCGCGCGCGTTGTTCAGGAGATTGCAAACGTTCCTTGCCATCGGCGGGGAGCGGAGAATCATTGATCAAATACGGAAGCATCTTCTTGTAGTTATCAAAGAACGGCTCCATATCCACGATCAAATCTTTCTTGACTTTCAGACCCAGCATAGGCTCCACCGTGATATTCGCGCCCACGTCACGCACCAAAGTTTTGCACGCCAGATGATTGCGGCCATTAATGCGCATTGCATCCGAGCCGCACACGCCATGCGCGCACGAACGGCGGAATGCCAGCGAGCCATCGGTTTTGCCTTTCACCAATTCAAGCACATCCAGCACGCGGTCATTCTCATCGCCTTCCACCACATACGTTTCATAATGGCCGCGCGTGTCTTTCTCGGGATCGTAACGGAAGATTTTGATTGTGATTTCCATTAATTTATCTCCAAAGACCCTAAAGGTCTTAAAGACCTTTAGGGTCTACATACTAATAAACTCTCGCCTTGGGTTGATGTTTGGTAATGACCACTGGTTTGTAATCAATTTCCAGTTTGCCGTTCTTGTTCCATACCAACGTGTGTTTGAGCCAGTTCTTGTCATCGCGGTCGGGGAAATCTTCGCGAGAATGTCCGCCGCGACTCTCCTGTCGATTCAACGCGCTCAACGCGACCACTTCTGCAATATCAAGCAGGTTGCCGAGTTCCCACGCGTTCAACAATTCTGTGTTGAAAATTTTTCCTGTGTCGCTCA
>JBBSCM010000339.1:0-4201 GCA_038250295.1 Anaerolineales bacterium
CCGCCACATCCATGCGGTATTCAGCGGAAGCCCATTCGTCATTGGCTTCATGATAGGCATTCTTCGCGGCAGTTTCCAAACCTTCAGCTTCGGTGCCGTCCATTGCCAACAGCGGACTCTTGCCATAGCCGCCGAGGGCGAGGCGTGTACGTCCTGATGTCCATTGAGTCATCGCGGCGCAGATGATAGGCTTGTCTGCAGGAGTGCGGGAGACAAATTCAAATGCAAATTTTGTGTTGAGGGGAATCGTAATGGATGTAACTAGCTTTCCCGGCAAATGATTGGATCGCACTGGCAGAAATTCTCCAAGTCCCAAGATTCTTGTGGCGTGTTCCGGCTCACGCGATTCGGCTTCCATGTTGGCGAGTTCTTCTTTGTTGATGCTTTTTAACTCAAGTTTTGCGTCGAGTGCAAGCAGACTTGTAGCAAATGGAGAACGCCCGTCACATGAGACCAATGTCCCGGCTATGGATGCTGAATTGCGGATATTGATCGGCGCTTCCAGTTTGATGGCGGTTCTTAATGTTTCAGGGCAATATTCGTTTTCAAGTAATTGTTGAAGTGTAGCTGTCGCACCGATTTCGAGATCATTGCCCTTTTTATTGAAGGAGTCAAGGCCTAGGGCTTGTAAATCTACTACTTCAACGGGATCGGCTTGAGGTCGCGAAAGAAGCGTGCCGCCTCCGAGAGGATAAACATTTGAGCCTGCAAGCAGAGTGAGAGCTTCAGTCAAAGTTTGCGGGCGATGATAAGTCGTGATCATGATGAGCCTCCGTAAAATTCTCCTGTATTATACGTTAAAAAAATATCGCCGCCTTTTCGGGCGGCGATATTTTTTGTTTAGCCAGGCTGCGTATATGGCGCAAGCTCAGGGAGCAGGAACTCGTCTTTGAGCGCTTGAATGAGGATAAAGAACTCGCTCCCGTCGCTGTACTGACCGCGGAAAAGCCATGCAGGTTGGAGATAGCGCTGGTCTATGACTAGTTCTGTTGTGATGTAACGCGGGTCTGGCATATAGTAGACCAGTTCCACTTTTTCGATGGTGGCGGTTGGCTGGACATAATCAACTGGCGGAATATTTGCAGAATCATCGTAGGTGTATGGTTGGTTCGCCGTGATGGTTAATTCAGGTGAGCCTTCTTCAATGATTGAGCCTGCATAAATTCGCATGGCCGGCCTGCCGCCAAAAGTTTCATCTGGAATGATCAATATTTCCTGTTGGATCAGATCACCCTGGATGCCGATGATCGAACTATCTGGATCGCCGCCTGGCATGAGTTGCACATACGATGCGCCATTTTCGATAGTAAAAGCTGTGACGGATTGACCATCAATGTTCATCAGTTCCTGCCTGCCTTTTACGATCTGGAATTGCAGGTCGGGAAATGGAACATTAAATCGTTCGACTTCTACAACAGGCAGATCATACTGCTCATTATATCGAACGACCTTACCCCAAATTTCAATGGGGCGATTGTGATAGGTTTGCAGTTGTTCTAGTTCGTCGCCTTCGAGCATGACATAGGGATATAGTCCATCGTGATTGTTGATTGCCAGGTAATACTCACTGCGTTTGCTGCCATCAGGCTTGTTGTAGATACTTACGGTGAGGATGCCCCGTTGACCTTTATATTCCCACCCGACAGACGGTTGATTAGGGTTGCCGTTTGGATTAGGAATAACAAGCCCCTGCCCAACGAAGATTGTTGGGTCGTTCAACCCATTTGCCAGCATTAGCTCTTCGACAGTGATTCCATGCGCCTGTGCGATTGAGATGAGCGTATCACCTTCCTGCACAGTGTAATCGCCTCCGCCTAAACTTGGAGTGGGAGTTGGGGTTGGGAATGATACAGGTGTTCCGCTAAGATTGAGTTTGTAGAAGCCGAGTCCGCCTCCACCACCGCCGCCTCCGCCGTTTGCCATGCGCGTGTCAAAGGATTTCCACTCGAATGTGTCGCCTTGCGTTACGCCCATGATGTAGACATTTTCAAACGGAAGCGGCACATCAGCGGGCATATCGGGCAGGATTAGTTTATTCCCTTCAAGCGTGTTGATGACAACCTGTTCGCCTTCGCGCTGAATTGTGCCAACATACCCCTCGTCGTAACCGTCGTGAACTTTCCAAGTTTGAACCTCAAAGGTTTTGACGCCATCTACTTCGTGCAGTTGACCTGTGGCTTCGACAAATACATTTTGCATGTTCTCGGTCACGCCCTCCGTGTTGCCTGTGACCGTATAGCCGTCCAGCGTAATTAGCGGCGCTCCGCCGGTAATAGACTTGCCTGTGGAATTCATGTAGCCAAAGTACGTAAGGGTCTGGTCAAGCGGGAAAGCCCTGCGCCAAGATTCGTCTTCCGGTGCGCTTCCAGATGCCATGCCCATTATTACACCGGCGCCATTTCCAGCGACAGGATCTAATAATTTATCGAATGCTTCCTGTGCGCTGATGATGCCAGCCGTGGCGGCTTCGCCATATTTCAAGAGACTGGCTTCCACATATTCAATATTTTCCTTATTGAAGTAGAACCTTATTCCACTAAAATTCAAGTGTTCATGGTGCAGGGCAAAACCGTCTAAACTAAGCGGAAGCGCGATGTACGCGCCGTAAAGCTGCGAGCGCTCGATTCGATATTGAAAATTGAATCCATGTGATTGCATAAATTCAGTGATCAATGCTTCTGCATTAGAGTTATCGTTATACACTCCCGTGGATACCTTGCCTGCGGTGTCGGGGAAATAGATGAAATAGCGATCTGAGCGCACACGCAGTTGTTGATTGCCATCCACGATCAGATAATCAGTAGCGTTGCCTGAATCGCCGGGCAGTTCATAAATTTCGCCGCTCATCCCAAATTGTGCAGCAAGCGCGTTCGCGTCTTCCACTGTCGCATAAACTTCATCTTTTGCAAGATAAATTTTCATCTCTGCAGGGGTTTCAGGTAAAGTGACATTCATATAGAGTTTTGTGCCATTCCAATCGTAAGCATCGCCCTGCGGTGTTGGGTTTGTTGAGGAGGATTTGAGTGGAATTTTGATTATTTGACCAATTGTCAATATACAATTATCAGCCAGACTGTTTATGGCTATGATCTCATCTACCGTTGTTCCATATTTGAATGCGATGAATGCGCAGGTGTCGCCTTCTTTCACCGTGAAGTCAAAAGAGTTTACAGGAACGGCAGATTCTGGTGTGGCAGTCTCAACACTTGGAAATGGTGTGTTCGCCGCGGCGGGCTGCGGTTGAGGTGCAAGGGTTCGAGCCACCCAAATGAACATCAGGATCAGCAGTGCCCATCCAATAGCCCAGCCTGCTGTGGAAGCGATTTTATTAAAAGAAAACAAACCAAGCCCCTTTTTTGGTTGATGTGCGTTCATTAGTTTTTTCTCCAGTTCCGTTTTGAACGACGGGCTGACATTCACCTGCCTTGCAGCTTCTTCGAACATTTCAGCCATGGCGCGTTCTTCGGGAGTCATTAAATTCTTATCGTTCATTGTTCCACCTCCAATCTGAGGGAGGTTCGCTCGCGCAGGTCTTGCAGTCCGCGTGAGACGAGCATTTTTGTGGCGGCCTCGCTTTTCTTGAGCGCAAGGCCAGCCTCGGCGTAAGTCAGTTCGCTAAAAAAGCATAAGGTGATTGCATCCGCGCGTTCCGAGCTGATCTGCTGAAGCGCATGTGTGATGGAATCCAGCCTCAGGCGTTGATTCGCCAATTGGTCAGTGCCCAGGCTTGGGCTTGGGATTTGATGCGCCGTTTCAATCGGGACCTCGGGCCTGATTCCCCTAAAAAACATCGCCTTCTTCCGGGCTGCGATTCCCATAATCCACGCCGCGAAGGAACCTGATCCTCGAAATGAGCGGATTCCTTCCAGCGCGGCCAAGAAAGTTTGCGAGGTGAGATCCTCAGCGTCCTTGACATTGCCCACATGCGCCATGTGATAGCGATACACGCGCGTGAGATGGCGATGATATAGCTCAGCGAAGGCATCTGCGTTTGCCAGCGCCTGTTGCGCGAGTTGTAGATCGTCCAGCGTATTACTTTGTATTCTCATATTTGTGATGGTGGCCATAAACCTCCTGCGTTGATTTGTGCACGTTATTAAGTTGCAGGAGATGGGGAAAAAGTAACAGGCAATTTACAATTCTGGACTCCATCCGCTTGCTGATGGATAAATTTCAAGAAATTCAGGTGTAAATTTTGCAC
>JBBSCM010000340.1:0-4175 GCA_038250295.1 Anaerolineales bacterium
ACTGGTGGTTTCGATACGTCCCGCGAAAAACACGCGGGACTACTCAACCACCGAAGCCTTCAACGCTTCGTTCAACTCAATCGTCCCTTCATACAAAGCGCGCCCGATGATGCATCCCGCAAGCCCAGCTTCTTTTGCGGCAATCACATCGCCAACCGTATGCACGCCGCCCGAAGCGATAACATCGAGTCCGCTGTGTTCAGCCAACTCGCGGGTAGATGGGATGTTCAGCCCGCTGCCCAAACCGTCCCTGCGAATATCTGTAAAGATAACAGTGCCCAGCCCCAAAGCCTGCATTTGAAGCGCTAAATCAATTGCCGAGACTCCACTGTTGTCCTTCCATCCGCGCGTGCGGACAAGTCCATCGCGTGCGTCAATCCCAACTGCAATTTTTTTTGTGCCGAATTTTTTCAATGCATCCGCAACAACATTTGGATTTTCAATGGCAATTGTGCCAAGCACAGCGCGACTCACTCCCAGGTCAAGCGCACGTTCAATCGCATTAAGCGAACGCACACCGCCGCCAAACTGCACTTGTGTGCCCAATTTCAAAATTGATTCAAGCGCAGTTCGATTCGCGTCATCACTTTCGCCAAACGCGCCATCGAGGTTTACAACATGCAGCCATTGCGCGCCCATGCCCAGCCACTTTCGCGCCGTCTCCGCGGGGTCATCGCTGTATGACGTCATCCTCGTGGGATCGCCTTCTTTCAAGCGCACAACTTTTCCGCCGCGAAGGTCAATTGCAGGATAGATCGTAAAACTCATGCCGCCTCCACAAAATTTTTCAAAATTTGCAGCCCAACCGCCTGACTCTTTTCAGGGTGAAACTGCACACCAAAAATATTTTCATGCCGCACCGCGCACGCGTAATTGATTCCGTAATCGGTTGTCGCAATCACATCGGACGAATCTCCAGCCTGACAATAATACGAGTGATTGAAATAAACATACGCCTCATCTTTTATCTGATCAAAGAGCAGCGCATCATTTTGGCGCAGCCCCCTGCGGGTAACTTTGAGTTGATTCCACCCCGTGTGCGGAATCTTCACTGACAGTGAATCTGCAAATTTCACCACCGTGCCTTTGAGCAACCCCAAGCCTTCGTGATCGCCCATCTCTTCTCCAATTTCAAACAAGGCTTGCATCCCGACACATATCCCAAGCATCGGTACTTCACGCGCAACCACTTCTTTTAATGCAACATCCAGTCCTCGCGCCCGCAGACCAGACATAAAATCACCGAAGGCGCCCACGCCAGGCAGGACGACTTGTTTGGCAGTCAAAACTTTATCAGGGTCATCGGTTCGCAAAACGTTTGCGCCAACACTTTCCAAAGCCTTTTGCACAGAACGCAAATTGCCCGTGCCCGCATCAATCAAAACAACTTCTTTATTCATCATTCATCCTTCTGCATTCATCATTTAGAGCGTTCCCTTTGTAGACGGGATTGTTCCACCGCGCCGTGAATCGAATTGTGTTGCCATATCCAGCGCGCGCGCCCATGCCTTGAACAACGCCTCGGCCTGATGGTGATCGTCACGTCCGTATAAAACCCGCGCATGGAGATTGCAGCGCGATGTTACAGCAAATGACTCAAAGAAGTGTGGAAACAATGTCGTGGGGATATTACCAACATACGGCGTGTGCCAATCTGCTTGAATGACCGCATACGGACGCCCCGAGAGATCAATGGCAACGTGCGCCAGAGTTTCGTCCATTGGCGCGAAACTATCTCCCATGCGGACAATTCCCTTGCGCTCACCCAATGCTTTGTCAAAAGCCTGACCCAACGCCAAAGCCACATCTTCAACTGTGTGATGTACATCAATATGCAAATCACCTTTGGCTTGCATAGTGAGGTCGAATAATCCATGCACAGCGAGGTGAGTCAGCATGTGGTCGAGAAATCCAACGCCAGTGGAAATTTCGTGTTTACCTGTGCCGTCTAAATCCACTTTAATTTCAATTTGTGTTTCATTTGTCTGTCGTGATATTTCTGCAGTTCGCATGTTTTCTCCTTGTCTTCCAAAGATATACTCCGTCCTGAGCGGAGTCGAAGGACAGTGTCTCAAAATAATCCATATTTACATCAACCCGCGCTTCGACTGCGTTCGGACCCCTTCGGGAGAACTGTCCTCACTCCGCTTAGCAAGGAGTTTTAACGCCCTTACCAATACATCCGTATCCTGCGGCCTGCCCACACTAATACGGACGTGATCTCGCAGACCAGGCTTGTTGAAATAGCGGATCAAGACTCCAAACTCCTGTGCCAGTTGTGACTTTAATTCTGCCGCATCCCGTCCATTGACTTGACACAGGATGAAATTCGATTGGGTGGGATACGGCTTCAAATACGGAATTGCTTGCAACTCTGCCAATAACCTTGCGCGTTCATTTTTCAAAAGATCAACAATTTCTTTCAGTTCATCTGTATACTCCAGCGAAACCTGCGCCGCCACACCCGCCGCCACGTTGACGTTGTAGGGTTGTTTGGATTTCCACAAGGTGGGCATCAGCCAGAGCGGAAATGCTCCATATCCAACGCGCAAACCAGCCAATCCTGCCCATTTGCTAAATGTTCGCAGCACCACCAGATTTTCCCGAAAAGGGACTTCACGAATTCGACTCAAACTTGCGCCAAGATCTTCACCCGCAAATTCGATGTAGGCTTCATCCAAAACAAGTAGAGTTGGCAATTCCAACAGCGCATCAATTGTTTTTGAATCAAGGACTGAACCATCTGGGTTGTTAGGCGATGTGATGAAGAATAACTTCGGATGATAAGTTTCCACTGCTTTGCAGATGGCATCCATATCTAGCGAAAAGTCTGTACGGCGTGGGACTTCGATACAGCGAGCCGCGTTGAGCTCCGCATCAAAGGAGTACATGCCAAACGTGGGTGGGCAGGAGAGAATGCAATCGTTTGGTTCGAGGAAAACGCGCATGAGCAAGTCAAGTAACTCGTCCGCGCCTGCGCCTGCCATTAAATATTCAGCAGGGACACCCGTGAATTCGGAGAGTGACTTTCTTAGGGCACGGCTTTCAGGGTCGGGATAAATATGAGGGAACTCCATATTTGCCAACGCTTCGCGCACAGCTTTCAACGGGCCATAAGGATTTTCGTTTGCGTCCAGTTTGACGATCTGGTCTGGGGTTCGTCCGAGGCGTGCCGATAAAACTTCAAAAGGCTCAATAGGTGCATAAGGCGGCAAAGATTCAAGATGCTTTCGGGTTTTCATAATTACTCCAAAAGACCTGACAGGTTTTATTGTGACGCTGATTAATCAGACTTCCATGAATGAAAAAGGAGTCCGATGATCAGGGCTTCTCGGAAACCTGTCAGGTCTTGCTCCTTAATAGCGCAGCATTGTTGTGTGCATCCAAACCTTCGGAAGTCGCAATCGCCGCCGCAATCGGACCGATAGCCTGTGCTGTGTTTTCGTCAAGCGCGATCAAGCTGACGATTTTTACAAAGTCCCACACATTGAGCGGGGATGCGAATCGAGCCGAGCCGCCTGTCGGCATGACGTGGCTTGGGCCAGCGAGATAATCGCCCAGCACTTCAAAGGAATGTTCGCCGACGAATATGCCGCCAGCATTGTTCACTTTTTCCACCCAGCGCCATGGATCGCTTACGGATAGCGCAAGATGTTCGGGAGCGTAATCATTTGCGAGTTGTATAGCTTCATCAAGATCGCGAGTCAACACTGCACCGCCACGATTTTCCAGTGAAGCAGTGATAATCTCTGCCCGGTTACGTTCTTCCAATTGCCGGCCAACTTCAACTTGTACTTTCTCAATCAATGTTTGTGAGGGGGTTAATAAAATGGCGGATGCCAATAAATCATGCTCGGCCTGTGCCAATAAATCCGCGGCGACCCAGGCCGGGTTCGCGGACTCATCTGCGATGACCACAGTTTCTGTGGGGCCAGCCAACCCGTCAATGCCGACCACGCCATAGACTTGTCGTTTGGCGAGGGTGACGAATAAATTGCCTGGGCCGAAGATTTTGTCTACGGGCTGAATGGTTTCAGTTCCATATGCCAATGCGGCAATTGCCTGTGCGCCGCCGAGCAGATAGACTTGGTCCACACCTGCGATGGCACAGGCCGCTAATATTATTGGGTCAACGGGTGGATTTATATTGGCAAGAGAACGATTGGGCGGCGTGA
>JBBSCM010000341.1:0-4167 GCA_038250295.1 Anaerolineales bacterium
GGAACAGATCGGGCTTTATCAGCAGGCGGTTGACCTTGTAAGCGGGCCTTTTTTGGAGGATCTCTATGCCGATTGGGTTTTAGTTGAGCGGGAGCACCTAAGTCAAATTTATCTTTCAGCGCTCTTGATTCTGGCTGAATTATTTCAGAAACAAGCCCAGCCGGAAAGAGCGCTTGCCGCCTGTCAACGCGCTCTTGATTATGATCTTACACTTGAATCCGCATATTCCCTTTCCATGCAGATATATCACCGGCTGGGTGACCGCGCCTCGATCATACGAACATATCAAGTATTTGAGGAAACCATGCAGCGTCAACTTGGTTTGCCCCCGTCAAAGGAAACGGAAGAACTTTATCACCGTCTGATCGCGTAAGCTCAACGACCATCCTTGCAACCAAAATCAGCCCCTTTGAGGGCTGATTTTGGTTTAATTTGAAGCCTGTTTTGAAGCCTGGGGGGTAGTAATATATTGACAAGAAGTTATTTCAACCAAAAAAAGGACATTTCCCATGAAAAACAAATTGACCCTCCTCGCTTTTTCCGCTCAGAAAATCAACCGCCAGCACGTCCAATTGATCCTTGTGATTATATCCCTGGCTATGCTTGTCATCGGCGCTGGTGCCCCTTTGGCCGAAGGCGGCGTTGGGCGATAGGTGATTCTGCTATCAGCCCTGGCAGCTGGGCTTTTGGCAGGTTTGGTTTGGGCGCGTTGGCAGGGGAATCCCTACCGGGCGCCCGAACTGCAGCATCTTTGGCTGGTGTTTATTGCCTTTTTGCCGCAGTTTATCGTTATTTACCTGCCGAATCTTCATTTTTCTAACCGGCTGACTGCTGGCTTCCTGCTGGCTTCCCAAATCCTGCTTTTTGGATTTGCATGGCTCAATCGACGCATTCCCGGTATGCCCATCCTGATTTGCGGAGTGGCGCTTAACTTCGCAGTCATGGCCGCCAATCATGGTTTCATGCCGATCAGCCCGCAGACGGCAGGCCAAGTAGTCTCAAAGAACAGCCTCTTGGATGTTCCACTCGGAAGCCGCATCGGCCCAAAGGATATTCTCCTGCGCCCTCAGGATACCCGCTTCGAATGGCTCGCGGATCGTTTCCTGACCCCGGCTTGGTTCCCTTCCCAGGCAGCATTCAGCCTCGGCGACGTTTTTATAGCCCTTGGCGCCTTCTGGATGCTCGCCAAACCTGGATCGCCTGTTCAATTAATAAATAGAGGTACTCAAAAATGATAGCTCCGCTTACATATCAAAACACATTACCGATGAATCTCACTTCAAGATCGAACATTTCTTCCGGGATCAGCAGGGTTTTTGCCGCAGCAGTTGTCAATCGACAGTTTTGCTCCATGCTGTTGCAGGATCCTCAGATAGCTCTGCAAAAGGGTTATTTGGGAGAAACCTTCCCGCTTAGCAAGGAAGAACAGGATCTGATCATCTCCATTCGAGCCAACTCACTCTCTGATCTGGCAAAACAGGTCAGTCGATCATTAAGCGCTAATTACTAAATCACAGTGAATCAGGAAGTATCAGATGAATGATATCCTGATTCTTCATGGCGTGACGCTCAAGCTTTACGGTAATACTGGGGTTTGCCGTGCGTCGCGTGGCTGCATATAAAATGATTACGGGAGTATCCCTGCAAAACCTACCGAGCGCTGATCAAAGACTGGATGCATTATTCTGGGCCTTTGATGATCTGTTGTTTGTTCTTGATTCGTCAGGAACAATTTTGGATTACAAAACCGGCGATGCGAAGCAATTACACGCCTTATCGGGGGAATCCCTCCATCGAAGAATTCAGGATATTCTCCCTGCCGATGTGGGCAGAAAAATTTCCGATTCCATAGGGAAGTTGCGCGCTGGAAGCAAAGTCACCTTTGTTGAATATTTTCTAAACACACCTGCCGGCAAAGCCTGGTATGAAGCCCGCCTGGTTTCGCTTTCAAATGAGCAAAGCATTATGTTCGTGCGGGATATTACCAGATACAAGCAATCAGAGGAAAAGATTAAGCGCCAGTTTAATCAATTGGCTGCCCTGCGATCCATCGACATCGCCATCACCTCCGGGCTGGACCTAAACTCAACATTATCCCTGATCCTTGATCACGTCCAGGCGCATCTGAATATTGATGCAGCCTCCATTTTATTGCTTGATTCACATACACAACATCTTGGTTTCGCCGCAGGCGCGGGCTTTACCACTTCGGCATTGCAGCATACCAGTCTTCGGGTTGGGGAAGCTCATGCCGGTAAAGCAGTACTGGATCGTAAGGTGATCCATATCGCTGATCTAAATTCCCGCCAGACATCTTTTCTGCGATCCCCTTTAATAAGCCAGGAAAATTTCATCGCTTATTACGCCGTTCCTCTGATCGTAAAAGGACAGGTGGTGGGCGTGCTGGAAATATTCCACCGCGCAGAGCTCCATTCCGACAACGATTGGCTGAATTTAATGGAAACATTGGCGGGTCAGGCTGCCATTGCCATCGACAACGCCATGCTTTTCAAGAATCTTCAGCTTTCCAATTCCGAGTTAACCCTGGCTTACGACAAAACCATCGAAGGCTGGTCGCGTGCGCTTGACCTGCGTGACAGAGAGACTGAAGGGCATTCCCGCCGTGTCACCGAAATGACCTTCAAACTGGCAAGTCAAATGGGCATTGCACAGCCCGAGCTTGTGCATATTTGCCGAGGCGCAATGCTGCACGATATTGGTAAAGTTGCCATCCCGGATGATATCCTGCTCAAACCCGGACCGTTGAACGATAAAGAATGGACCACCATGCGCCGCCACCCGCTCATTGCCGTGGAACTGCTCACATCCATTGAGCATCTTGCGCCTGCAATGGATATCCCCCGCTCACATCATGAAAAATGGAATGGCATGGGCTATCCGGACCATCTCGCAGGCGAAAATATTCCTCTTGCGGCCCGTCTCTTCGCCGTGGTGGACGTGTATGATGCCCTGACCTCAGACCGTCCTTATCGGCGCGCCTGGTCCAAAGCAGACACCATGAAATACATCAATGACCAGTCTGGAACTCATTTTGACCCGCATGTTGTACCGGCATTCGTCGAAATGATGAATAGCTACAAAGTATCGCATAATTTACTAAACCGAGATGACGATCTTTACTCGTAATTTTTACCCAAAAATTTGGTAATTTATAAGACAAGCGATAGGTGATGATCAACATACTTCATATCTTCAGCGGGGACAGGGGATAAGGGTATGCCTCAACTTCATGGGCGGCACGAATGCCAGGAGGCTGGCAGATGAAGTTGAGGCGTACCTGGATATTTTAGGATTTGGATGGCGGGATGTTTATTTGAGCAAAATAAGGATTACCTGATATCAAATTAAGTTATAGAGACTGATCTGCCAGTGAACTAACGTCGTATTTCTTTATCAGATCAACTTTTTTCAACGCTGCCCGTCCATGTGATGTATATCGTTACGCCTTTATTTGGCATGGACTGAAAGCTGATCTCCGCGTTAATTAAGTGGGCTCGTTCAACCATGCCCGCAAGGCCAAAATGGTTGTTATTAATTAGACTGTCGACCTCGAACTGAGGTTCAAAACCTGTACCGTCGTCCTCGACGATCAAATCTATCTTTTGAGAGGTCAGGGTGCCGAATATCCCAATCCTTTCGGCATGGGCATGGCGCAGGGAGTTTTCACAGCTTTCCTGCACGATCCGATACAAATGCTGTTCGATATTTTCGGGAACGCGGTCCTCGCTTGCCTGTATATCCACATAGATCTTTACCTTGTCGTTGTTCCGTTCCATGAGGTTATCGGCAAGTGCATTAATGGCGGGTCCGAGACCATACATGAGCATGGGCGGTCTTAGATCGCTGACGATCTCACGCAGGCGGCGGGTAAGTTCTTCGTAGTCACTCTGAAACCCTGGCAGAACAGACTCACCCAGATTGTTGCGCAGGGCCGCCAGTTGATTAAGCACGCTATCGTGCAGGTCACGCGCCAGGCTAAGTCGCTCCTGTTCATATCTTTCGACATCCGACTGGAACAGTTTTCGTAGTTGTTCTGCATGAAGAATATTGCTGAGCGCAACAGCCGTCTGGTTGGCGAGCGATTGCAGGATGGGAATCTCCGCCTGTGAGTAGAGGTCGTCCGGGTCGCGCTGACCGAGCAGCCAA
>JBBSCM010000342.1:0-4156 GCA_038250295.1 Anaerolineales bacterium
AAGTTAAAGACCACGCCGGGAAACACTGTCCACGAGCGGACAAAGTTGAATTTGGATTCGCCGGCACACTTAAAATGCCGTTCCATCGATTCCATCACAGCTTGAATGGCCTGCGCAAGTTTCGGGTCGTATCCCTAAACCTGGGTTAAAGTTGTGATCCCTTCCCGTGTTTGAGTGATCTCGTACGTCCCTTTTTCCGTCCAATCAAAGAAACCCAACTGGGGGTCTTTTGGAACTCCAAGATACATGATGTCAATATCTGGCGTGGTGTCGTTATTTGTCCCGCGTCCATAGGAACCGATTTGGGTGTGTTTCAAATGAGTTGACAAAAAGAACGTCCCGAAGGTTTTGTCGAGAAAATTTGGTCGTTTGTACCAACCTTCGGGACGGTTTCAACTGAAATGAAACACACCCAACCGATTTCCCCATAACTGATTTGGGCGGCGGGAATACCGGCGTAATATATTTCCATCAGGGGATTTAATATCATCACGGCAACTTCACTGCTGAGAAGATATTGCTGCTTGATAGAGCAGAACAATTCATGATTATTCATACTGACAACTTAGATTATAGGAGGTCAAGCTTAAAGTAAACGTCACCGTTGAGACGATGAGTTACTCTAAAACCAAGCTGTTTGTATGGGAATTGTACAGAACCCTTTGCGCCTTCATAAATTGATAATTCTTTCTTGAACGCCTCAATCCCGCTGGGTGTTGGATAAAAACCAATATGGTCTGGATAAGCAGCAAAATGGACCAGGTTACCGTTCAGAAAGAAAGCAGGCATTTGATAACTAATTTTTTCTTCGGCGCCGGTAGCGGCGACTTTTACGATTGCCCGCAATTCTTACAGTATTTTGAGTTTGAATAACCTGTTTTAGGAAAGGGAGGTATAGTATTTACTCGTTCAGTTACACAGCAATTAATAATTGATCGTCCACTTCCACATGGACAAGGATAAGTGCGGAAATTTACTTGTCGTTCATCATTTATGTTATTACTCATTAATTACCGCTTGTCAGTTATTTGGACATATTCATGATTTGCCAGTTTTAGGAAACTACTCCTTCATCTTCACATAAAAAACCGCAGGCCCGCCATTTTCCTGAGTGCGCATCTCGAAGCGGTCTTTCAATTTGCTGATCATCTTCGAGAGTTGTTTGTGGCCGTAGGTGCGCGGATCAAACCCCGGGTCCACTTGATAGAGCGCATTGCCCATATTCGCCAGAGATGCCCATCCGTCCTGCTGTACCGCCATTTCAAATGCCTGCGTCAAAATAGGCATGGGGTCAAGTTCTTCTTTTTCATCCTTGGCTTTCTTCGTTTTATTATTGTTTATATTTCTTTGCTGAACAACCTTCTTTTCAGTCACAAGGTTTTCTGTGTAAACAAACACATCGCATGCATTCACAAAGGGCTTGGGCGTTTTCTTCTCGCCAATTCCCATGACAAAAATGCCCGTCTCACGTATGCGGGTAGCCAAACGGGTGTAATCGCTGTCACTCGAAATCAGGCAGAAACCATCCACCACGCCAGAATGCAAAATGTCCATGGCGTCAATGATCATGGCGCTGTCAGTTGCATTTTTGCCGATCGTATATCGAAATTGTTGAATGGGTTGGAAGGCGTGAAAATTTAGCGTGTCTTTCCACGAATTCATGCTGTTGGTCGTCCAGTCCCCGTAAATACGGCGGACGGTCACCTGCCCGTAACGGCCAGCCTCCACCAACATTTGGGCCAGCAGTCCCGCCTGGGCATTGTCACCATCGATAAGCATGGCGATCTTGTTGCGTGCAAGTGATTTGATTTGTTCGTCTGTCATGGTTTCATTATACCTTTTGATGAAAAGCAACGCATCATTCTGACCTCGAGCCTGCGATGTGGACCCAGGCATTCTCTACCCTTCGTCATTCCCAAGTGGTGGTCGAGTAGTTCCGCATGTTTTTGCGGGACGTATCGAGACCACAATGCTACGGCTGTATCGGCTTGATCACACCCACGTCCGAAGGCGCCCCGCCGAAAATGCCAATGTCCCTGCAGGATGGTTTGTCCACACGCAATAAAATGACTTCATTGGATGTCGCATCAACTTGAATGACCGTGTCTTTTTTATACGCTGAGTCAACCGTTAACTTTAAAGATACCTGATTTTGCACAGGTAAATTGGGTACACATACTTTCTTGTCGGGGTGTTCTCGATCCTCATCAATGGCGCGGAGCAGGGCACATGTGTTGGGAAGATCGACTGTGCCTGTGTTTTTTACGGTCACATAAGCATTGGTCACTTCGCCCATACCGTGGGTAATGTCAATGCTGGTGTTGCAGCCGAGAATGTCCACGGTTACAGATTGTATTGGAAATGATGTAAAAGTTTCTGTTGGGAGAATTGGAACCGAGGTAAATGTCGGCGATGGAATCTCAGTGTTTGTAGGAGTAACAGGCGTAATAACGATTACGCCCGCTGTGCTTGTGAACGGTAGGAGAAGGATAATAGGTGTCGCAGTGACAATGCCTGGAGTGCTGGATGAAATTGGTGTCCAAACCGGGAAGGGCTGAGGCGGCACCCCCCAAGTATCGCAAGCCGACAGCAACAGTACTAGAAAAAATAAAGAAAACTTTTTCATAACGTTATTATACCCCCAGGTTTCATTGATGATTTACGAATGATGATTTTATGATTCTGAGATTTTGAGTCTTAACCCCTCCCAGCTTGGCTCAACAAGAACGGCGCCGTCGGGAAAAACAATGGTTGGGACGCTTCTGTGTCCCTGATTGACGTTCATCACGAATTCAGTCGCTTCTTCATCATTTTCAAGTTGGATGCGAAGATACGTAACTTTGTTGGCTTCAAAAAAAGCCTTTGCGCGGTTGCAGTCAGAGCAATATTCAGTTGTGTACATCACGATTTGCGATGGGTTAATGGTGTAGCGATCGATCAAGGGATAATTCTCCAGTTTATTTCGTTCATTCAAATTTCAACTATCCGCCAATGGACTTGAGATATTCGCGTATTGCCAGCGCGGCAGATGCGCCTTCTCCCACCGCCGCAGCAGCTTGTTTTGTAGCGCCAGAGCGTACGTCACCGGCTGCGAAGATACCGGGAATACTTGTCATCATATTTTCGGTCTTTATGAAACCCCACTTGTCGAGTTTGGCAGTATCTTTCAACAAGTCGTTGTTGGGGGTCAGACCAATAAACACGAAGACGCCGTCGTAATTGAGAACTTTATTTTCGTTTGTGTTTTTGTCTTCAATAAATATTGATTCAAGTTTATTTTTTCCGCGCAGTTCCTTAATACTGTGATTAAGCAGCACGTGCATGTTTTCTTTCTCGGCCACTTTATCCTGCAATATTTTACTTGCTTTTGGTTCTGGAGAATTTACAATAATGTCAACCTGGGTGGCGAATTTGGTGAGGAAAAGGCCTTCCTCAAAACCGCTATTTCCTCCGCCCACGACAAGCACCTTTTTGCCTTTATAGAACGCGCCATCGCAAGTTGCACAAAAATGAACGTTTATGCCGATGAGTTCATCCTCACCGGGAATGTCCATACGGCGGTAACGCGCACCTGATGCAAATAAAACAGCCTTGCTGTGATAATGGTTTCCTGAACCGGTATGAACAACATGATATTGCCCGTCTTCTTCAATCTCTGTGACTTCCTGTGCCTGTAGAAGTTCCACGCCGAATTTGCGCGCTTGTCTGCTTAAACGGTCAGCGAATTCCGCCCCCGAGATTCCTTCATCGAACCCTGGGAAATTGTCCAGTGTTTGGGTGATACCAGCCTGTCCACCCAGGCCGGCTTTTTCGATAACCAGGGTTTCCAACCCCTCACGGGCGAGATAAAGTGCAGCTGTCAACCCGGCAGGTCCGCCGCCGACAATGATTACATCATAGTACTCACGCTGGGCTTTGGTCTGCAGGCCAAGTTTCTCGGCAAGTTGGGCATTTGAAGGTTCCACTAATACTTCACCATCTGGAAAAACGATAGTAGGAATGACACGCATCCCTTTGTTGAGATTTTCTACGAAGGCCACGCCCTCAGGGTTTTCCTCGATATCAATATTGCTGTATTGCACCCGGTGCTCGCCAAAGAATTTCTTTGCGCGTTTGCAGTCCGGGCACCAGGTGGTGCCATAGACTGTAATTGTGT
>JBBSCM010000343.1:0-4152 GCA_038250295.1 Anaerolineales bacterium
ACACCAATTAAAAGCGGGACTTCGGCACGAACACCTTCCAAAAACATTCTTCTTGATTCACTCATAAAGTCTCCAAACTCTGGTTCATCCCGCAGTTCATCCCGCAGTTCAACTGCGGGGTATCTCTACGATATTTTTTGCAGCGCGCTGTCCGCTTTCTACGGCGCCTTCCATAAAACCTTGATAAATTGTTGCATGTTCACCTGCAAAATATAAACGGCCTGCAGGCGAAAAGAGGGTCTGCCAATGCGCTGTCACTTGACCGGGCGCAAGCGCCATATACGAACAACGCGTGAACGGTTCATTGATCCACGCGATGGTGGCTGTGTTTTCAATCAAATTAGAAGAACCGGGAAATATTTTTTCGATGACTGAAATTGCTGTTTTTATTCTCTCTTCGTTGGATAGCGCAGATAGCTTTGCGCCTGGTTCTCCGCCTGTATAAGCGGTGATGATGCCATGTTCTCCTTCATGGTGGCTGGTCGCATCCCAAGTCTGGACGATGGGCTGGTCTGTGGACAAGCGGCCATTCCACCCTTTATCCTTCCAGAAGCGCTTGCGATATTCGATCATCACCTTAGTCACCGCGCCATATGATATTTCCCCTGCCATGTGTTGATGTGCAGAAGACAACAGCGGATTAAATTCAATCAACCGTGCTGTTGTCAGTGGAATGGCGAGGATGGCAAATGATGATGTAATTGCGTGGAATGAGTCGCCTTGTTTATAAGTGACTGTAACTTGATCAGGTTGATTGTTAATGGAAGTCACTTCAGCATTCAAGTGTAGGTTTGGCAACAAAGATGCAATTGCGCGCGGGATCTGGTCATTCCCGCCGAGGACACGATAGGTCGGTTTGTAAAAACCCGGAGTGCTGTAATACAGCGCGGCATTGCGTGCCAGGTCAAGCAGTGAAAAATGTTCAGGCTCACACGTATATTCCGAGCGGATGTGATCTGCGAATGCTTTGCGCGCAAGCGGGTGTGCGGTTTGCACATGTATCCAATCTGCGGAGGATCTTTTATCCAACTCGTTTGCATTGGGCGCAGATTCGGGATGCGCGGGATCAGGCACTTGCTTTGCCAACTCTGCGAGCGCAGTCCACATCTTTTCATATTCTTTTCCCAGATCAAAGCCCCACACATTTGTATCATTGGATTGACCTGCTTTTCCTTCGTATGCACCCCAATCGTCGGTTTGTCCCTGCCAACTACCGACCTCACCCAAAGATAACTTAAACTCTTTAACAAAAGCCAGCATGCGCATGTGGTGCTTGTCAATAAATTCGCCGCCAGCCTCGGCGACAAGTCCATTTGAAAATCCGCGCATGGTATGCACGCGCCCGCCCACACGATTCCGCGCCTCGAGTGCAGTCACTTGCCAGCCTGCGCGATGCAGGTCATATGCTGCGGCGAGTCCTGCCATGCCTGCGCCGATAACGGTAACGGATTTGTTTTCGATTTTCATGATGCTCACTTATAACTAAAAATTATTTCGGCCTATATTGTAACGCCTCTGCCAATGCCGCTTTTGACCCATATAGGGTACCTGGTACATACGAGCTGCATAATGCTTCGGATTACATCCGTCCCCAAATTTAAGAAACTTGTTAGTAGTCTCAAATCATAGCTGGGTGCTAGAACGATTCGGTTACTTGCTTTTCGGATAGCCTGCCGTGAAACGCGTCACAACGATACTCATTCTCGTCTGGATACTTCCGTTTGCCTTGCCATTTACAGCCGTGTCAGCAACCACTTCCACATCTTCGCAAGAGCGCGCAGGTCTATCTAGTCACTCTTTGAAAATCCTTCACAACGGTGCTGTCATAAGACCTCGCATATCTCAAGGTGGTCTCTACATACTTGTGTCCCAAAATCTTCTGCACACCAAGAATGGACATGCCCGCATTGAGCAGCATCGTGGCGCAGGTGTGACGAAGTGAAAGAATTTGAAAAGACGATTATGATTGCGTCCTGAATTGTTAACGTCACGTAAAGCTTTCCCTCAATTGCCAACTCTTTTAGCCTTCTGACGTATGTCTACATGGAGGAACCCATGACCCGAAAAATTTCCCTCGCCCTACTCGTCTTATTCATTTCACTCTTCGCCGCCAGCCCGGTGCTTGCAGCTAAATCGTATCGCGCCGAACGTTTTGACGTGCTGATCGACATCCAGGAAAACGGCTCTGCCATCATTACCGAAACAGTGGAGTTTCGTTTTGAAGGCGATCCGTTCACTTTTGCATTTCGCGAGATTTCTGCGACGGAAACCGATGGCATTACGTTTCTTGATGCAAGCATGGACGGTGTCGCGATGCCTCAGGGCACACAGGCGGGGCAGGTGGAAGTGGAAGCTGGTGATCCGCTCGAGGTGACCTGGCATTTCCCACCGACTTCTGATACGACGCATGTGTTCGTCGTCCGCTATCGCGCCGATGGCATCATCCGTAAAGGGGATGCGGATACTCTCATCTGGCGCGCCGTCCCTGAAGACCATGATTACTCCATCGCACATTCGGCCATTACGTTGACATATCCACCGCAGGCGACTTTGCTCGGACAGCCGACTCTCGACTGGGACTTTGACTCTGCCTTTGAAGATGACCGCATCATCCTCACCGCCAGCGGACTCTCCCAGGATGAAGACCTTGTGCTGACAGCTCATTTTGCCAAAGACAGCCTCACCCAAACTGCTCCCCAATGGCAGTGGCAAAAAGAACAAGCAGACGCAGCCACCGCGCAGGCACTGCCTGTTGGCTCCATTGCCAGTGTTTTGACATTGGTATTTGGCAGTTTGGGATTATTCACGTATGCCCGCGCCAACGGACGTGAGTTAACCGTCAGCGCCGTTGTTCCCAACCCAAATCCACCGGCAGATGTGCCGCCAGCCGTTATTGGTAAATTATCTGGTCAACCTCACGGTTTCATGGGTACGATCTTTGACCTGGCACAGCGTGGTGTTTTGGAGATCAGTGAAGAGAAAGGGATGTGGGGTTCGAAAAATCATATCTTGACTCGCAAAGAAATGAACATCGCTTTACGTCCGCATGAACAGGGTCTGTTGGATGCGATATTCAAGAATGGAGAAACTCAAGTCAACATGAGTGAAGTAGGTACGCGGCTTGCATCCAAGAATGCCTTATTCGATGAGCCTCTGGAACAGGAACTCATTCAACGCGGTTGGCTCGACCCTCAGCGCAAGTCAAAGCGTACGATGTTGATTGTTACCGGTGTTATAGCGATGTTCGTCGCGACTGTGTTATTTATTGCCAGCCTGATTGGCATCAATATGGTATTGGGTAACATCAGTTTGGTTGTGCTGTTTGCTGTGCTTACTGGAATTAGTGTAGGCGTGTTTCTACTCTCTATTGGATTTTTGATTTATGCCGCCACATTCTCCATCCTCACTCCACTAGGCGAAGAACAAGTGGCACGCTGGAAAGGATTTGCGGAATATCTTAAGCAGGTCAGCAAAGGCAACGAGCCTGCCATTCGCCCTGATTATTTCGAGCGCTATCTCGCATATGCCGCTGTATTTGGCCTGGGAACGAAATGGGCGGAGTACTTCCAAACTCTCGGCGGAATGCCATTGCCGATTTGGTTCCATGCCACAGCAGGAAGCCATGCGGACTTTGGCGCGATCGTGGCGGTCATGTCTGCATCTGATTCGGCGGGTGTCAGCGCCGGTGGAAGCGGGGGAGCAGGCGCCTCGGGCGGCGGGTCGAGCGGCGCTGGGTAAAGAATTATTGAGCGAACTTTAACTGTCCACTTGACTAGGTAAAGACTATTGACCGAAGGTCTCACGGAGACCTATAATCTTCCTATGGAAAGATATCGCATTGTAAAAGATGTGAGATTATATTATGTGACCTTCACAGTCGTGGAATGGCTGCCAGTCTTTATTGATGAAGCCGCTTGTAAGGATCATTACGGATAGCTTGAATTATTGCATTGAAAATAAACACTTGGGAGTTAATGCGTATGTCATTATGCCTACCCATCTTCACGCTATTCTTTTTGATGTAGATTTCGATTCGGAAAGGTTGAAACATACCCTGGATGACATGCGTAAATTCACAGGCCGCCAATTGATTGATTATTCCGCAAACCATCTGCCTAACGGCTTTTCAGAAGTTTTTCGTCAACACGCGGG
>JBBSCM010000344.1:0-4107 GCA_038250295.1 Anaerolineales bacterium
AAGGGAGAGCGATAGTTTGTCCGCTTCACGCAGGTGTTGGATGATCAAGTGTTCAGTCTTGTCACTGTATGGTTTTCCGTCAAATGCGGCAATGGTTACTTGCTCGATTGCATTTATATCTTGTGAACTTTCAAGCCGAATGATCATAAAGAAATTCCAAGTTTTCGATATACACCTAGATTCGCTTCCAGTTCTTTCTCTAATGTGAATTTGCTTGCAATTGTTGCTCTTGCAACTTTACCTAATTCTTTTCGCTTTTCAGGTTTGTCTAATAACTCGCAGATCGTATCTGCCAGCGCGCCTGCATCATTGACGTTGACTAAAATCCCATTCTTTCCCTCTTCCACCACATCAATTGCCCCGCCGACCGCAGTCGTGATCACAGCTTTCCCGCAAGCCATTGCTTCAAGTAATGCATTCGGCATCCCGTCTCGTAAGGATGGGTGAACGAAGACGTCCATTAACGAATAATACGCGGGCATGTCCTTATGTGCAATAGCACTTGTGACTAGTATTTGGAGATTCGGATTTCTGAGTTTAAAGTCGTCAAAAACCTGTTTGTCTGGCCCGGAGCGCACTTCGCCGACGATGAGGAGGGTGGCAGGGTATTTCTTACTGACTTGCGCGTAGGCACTCAGGAGCGTTTTTAGTCCCTTCTTTTCACGAAGTTCACCAGCGAAGCCGATGACTTCGGTACTCTGGAGTCGCGCAGCTTGCTGCGCGTTATCCAACAGCAAGCTGTTGGACTCCAGAGTGAGGCCTAGTGCCTCCGCCAATCTCTCATTTCTCTCCATCGGCTTGAAACAATCAATATCAATTCCATTCGGGATCAAAATAATTTCTCTTTCAACAAATGCTTTTGCTTTCTTCGCCAATTCACTTGCATTCGTTGTGACTGCGCTTGCATTCTGCAGCGCGTACATTACATGCGGAAATTTGGATGGGTCAAATGCGGCGCGTTCGATGTCATTGCCTCTGATGCTGACAACGCTTGGAACATGTAGATATTTTCCTGCATAAGCCGCAACGAAGCCTGCTTGCGGGAGAAAATATGCGTGCAGCACATCGAATGGATCGCGTTTATGTTCATCTACAATGAGTTCAAACCAATCGACCAGAGTATCGTCCACGCGCTTGTGTGCGCCGAAGCGCGTAACGCTGACTCCGTTTGAGTTAAGAGTCTGTTTTGCGGAGGCTGGCAGGTTTGGGCTTGGAGCAAAGACGCGGACTTCACATCCAGCAGATGCAAGCAGGTGTCCCAATCGTCCTGTTGAGATTGCAAGTCCGCCAATGTCTGGTGTATACTTTTCTGAAAGCAAGGCTATTTTCATATGGCAAGTGTACCGCGAGATTTATCTCGCGCGACATGAATGTCGCGATACATCATGAGGTTTTATGGCAGAACAATGTGAAATGATCATCGGTTATCTCGTGCCGCATCGCTGCGGGAATCCATCGCTTGGGAAATGTGTAAAATGCGGGCGTGGTTTTTGCGACGAGCATACCAATCAAACAAAAGAGGGCCGCGTATGTTTGGCCTGCCAGCAGGGACTTGACCAGCCGATTGCCTTGCCGATTGCCGCCGCGGCGTTCACTGCGGCTGATCTCACTACCTTTGGCCGTTATAGTGACACGGATGATAACGACACCAGCGAGATGTTTTCTGATTTGAGTTGAAAAAATAAATGAACATTCTTCTCCTTCATGGTCAGGGCCGTACTACAAATGCGATGCGATTGCTGGGTGTACGCTTGACCCGGTTGGGCCATCATGTGCTGTATTTTGGATATAACACCCGCACTGATGAAAAATTTACTGAAATTGCCAAACGACTGATCGAAACCATCAAGTCCATGCCTTCCGATCAACCTTATGCGCTGGTGGGGCATTCCATGGGTGGGCTGCTTGCGCGTGCCAGCCTCCCTGCATTGGAAGATCATCCTCCATTTCATTTAATCCTTCTGGCTTCCCCAAGCAAGCCTCCGCGTTTGGCATCACGCGCGGCACACAGCCGTATCTATCGTTATATAACCAATGACTGCGGACAACAAGTGGCGAACGCCGAGTTTTATAAGGTTCTGCCGATCCCAACGGTCCCCACAACCATTATCGCGGGAACGGGTGGTCCGCGAGGACGATGGCTGCCTTATGGATATGAAGCGAACGATATGGCGATGAGCGTGGAAGAAACCCGCCTCGGGCCGCAGTATGAGGTGATCCAGGTTCCGAGCATCCATACGTTCATTATGAATTCACGTCACACGCTTCATCATATCGATCGCGTTCTGCGACATTAATACGGCCCGATCGTTTCCCAGATCTTTTTATTCTCCACAATAAAATCATCACAACGCTGACAGGGTTTCAACGAAGGCGGGTGCATCTTTAGGCGCACGGCTTGATAGGCTCCGCCTTCCCAAATTTCCTTGAATGATTGTTTACGAATATCGCCCAGCGGGGCGATCTGTTCGCGCGTCATGCAGCACACATACACAAGCCCGTTGAAATCAATGAGACTATGCGTCCACGGGGCGAAGCAGGGATGCTTGCTATAGTAGCCGAATGCGTATCTGCCAGCGCGTCCCAGGCGGACCTCGTTCTCGTCTCTGCCAAATGGGAAGGCATCTTCGTCTGCGATATTGATTCCCAACTCTTGCGCACGTTTCTCGATTTGCGGTGCAATCTCTTCATTGAATAATGCGATGTCCTTCTTGCGCATGGACAAATGCTCGCCGCAATGGTCGTCAACTGGGATCAAGTTGATTCCGTCCGCGCCGAGTTCGTGAGCCAGGTCAGGGAGGGTGGCGAGGCTGAAATAATTATTTCGGCTGACCACTGTGTTAATGCGGACAGTCAGTTTGCCTTTGTGTGAATACTTGTTGAATAACTCGACGGCTTTGGTTGTCAGCTTGAACGAGCCTTCCACGCCGCGGATCTTCTCGTGCATCTTGCGGATGGGCGAATCAATCGAAACATTTACGCCGCGCAAGCCTGCTTCGACCAGCCTTTTAGCTTTGTCTTTATCGATGAGTGTTCCATTGGTGGTAAGCGTAACTCGCATACCTAATTGCGAGGCATGTTCCACCAGGTCAGGCAGTTGCGGGCGGAGCATGGGTTCCCCGCCTGAAAAGTGGATTTTCTTACAGCCGAGTTCCGCCAATTCAGAAATGACCTCTTTGAATCGATCCATTGAGATGGGCGCTTCACGCGTCTCACGCCAGTGTTTGCACATCTCGCATTTGAGATTGCAGCCGTAATTAATTTTGATCTTCACATAAATGGGTTTATACGCGCGGGCGTTCAACACAGCCTGACGCATTTCATCTTTTTCTTGTTCGATCTGCTCAAGGTTATACATCTAAAGATTCCTAAACGGCGGTTAATAAAGAACAGCAAGATTTGGTCAATTGTAACACCGCGGACTTGTTGTAAAAAAAAAGTAACTGCCTTGACTATAAAGACAGTTGCTGCATATCGTATTGGTGTTGTTCCTGTTTTTCTATAATTGTCTCGGCTACACCTTTTTGCCGATCAACCCGACGACGATCATAACGAGGCTGATGCCAACGACGACTCCAGCAGCCTGCCCTGCGATCTGCGCCAACGCGACAGGATCGGTTGACTGCGATGCGATGGATAGCATGAAGAAATAAAATCCGAGGGCAAGGATGATAAGAAAGAAACCAACAATGACCACTCGCCAATTCTTTTGTCGCATAGTTTAGGTCTCCTTTGATGAAATGTTTTTCTTGCTAAGAAATCTCGTTGATTTTAACTCATTAATGTATATGCCGAAGTTTTTTCATTCGAAATCAGAAAATGCTCGTAAATCGCGCCGAACTTCAAGACAGTTGCTGCACGCTTTGTTAGCCCCGCTCTTGACCTTGAAGACTCTTTGCCTTTGCCGCTTGTCCCATTATTTACTGGACTTTTTGGGATAAATTGCAGGCGAAACAATCTATTTTAAGTTTAGATACGCATGTCCGACATGCGTGCGGCACTCTGTAAAAGACTTTGCCATTTTACTACTTGCCTTCCACAATCTCAATTTCTTCCTGAGTTAACCCATATTATTATCCCCTTTAGGGGACAACTGACCGCTTCGCG
>JBBSCM010000345.1:0-4098 GCA_038250295.1 Anaerolineales bacterium
CGATTCGGGAGCCGCGCTTGAATCATTTCCCTGCGTTTCATTACCAGACCCCGAACCTGATTCGCCTTCTGAACCTGATCCTGAATTTGAGTTTGCACCGTCCTCAGAACCTGATCCTGAATCTGATTCATTTTCCACTTCCACAGGATTCCCCACAGGAACCTTGGCGCCTGCCGGAAGCAGTTCAAGTGTCTCTATTTCGACAAATCCCCGCGCATTGGTTCTGCCGGAAACAGTCACGGCTGCGCCATTAGCCGGCACTTGCAAATCAGCGGGGATCAAGACAGTGAAGCCTGATACATACATCGCACCATTGACCTGCATGAAAACGCCGCTAAACTGAATGAGCTCATGGCGGCCCTCAGCAAGCAATTCGTCAACCTCATCCAGTCGTTCACTTTCAAATTCACTCTCCAGAAATTCCTTCCGATCCGGGTCGAAGGTAAAGAACAAGCGCAGGTCTTCCCATGTCCGTTTGACCGGATAAAGATTTTCGCCCGGCAAAGCAGTTGAGGAAGCGCCCACCAAACCAGTTCCGCTGGCGAGGAATAAGGCGGTCAAAGTAAATGTAATGGCAAGCCTTTGAAAGAGCGGGATCATGCGCTTACGCGGGGCAATCCTCTGCTCACGCATTTCTGACGCACGCTGCAACACCTTTGAACGTCCGCGACGCACAGCCTCAGGCGAAGGTTCAGATACTGCCGTGCTTCGTGCATGCGCTTTTAGTGAGGCCTTCAAGATCGGCCGCAGTTCACCGGCAAGGTCAGGGTAACGTCCGAGGACGGTTTCCAGCCCTACGCCGTTTTCGAGTTCTCGCAGACAAATTTCCAATACATCATATATGTTATTCATAATCCACCTCACCAACCTCGCGCGGCAGTGCTGCCAGCGCGCGGAACTGGAGAGCCTTAACCGCGTTGACATTCTTATTCATAAAAGTTGCGGTTTCCTCAAGAGAATAGCCCTGTCCAAAACGCAGGGCAAGTACGTGTTGTTGTTCGGGAGTCAATTGCGCGTATGCGCCGTTTACAATTCGATTCTGTTCACGCTGATCCACTTCGGATGCAGGCCCAGGCGACCGGTCTGCAAATGATTCGGAGATTTCCTCTTCGGGATGGCGATATTTTTTTCGCATATGATCCGTCACGACATGGGAGGCTGTTCCGATCAGCCATCCTTTGAGATTGGACTGTGGAGGGCGTCCATCCTGCACAGCTTCAAGAAGACGAATGAACACGTCACTGCTGATATCCTCGGCAAGCACCTGATCACCAATCCGATACAAGACATAACGATAGACCTCGGAAAAATACTGGTCATAGATCGCGCCGATTGTTTGCGCATCAAGTTCGCGCAGGCTCTTTAATTCCTGTTGCCCATCCGCTACAGACATTGTTTTTATTGACACCCGGGTTTCAAATTTTGTCATGCAAAGATCAAGACCAGAATATATTATCACGGTTCCAATACTTCAAAAATTACTGCCTGCCCATCGCGGTAGGCTTCCACCAAACCGGGGTCGTTTGCCGCCTCGCGTAGAAAATTTCCATGGTTCAAATCCGTATGCACATAACGGGCGGAGAAGCGCGTGAAAATGATCTGTGATGGCTGCTCCACTTCACCGCGCGTGATCTTCACCCATTCATCATATAAGTCCGTGTCATATAACTGCATATAAGTGGGATCCAGGCCCGCAAGATAGGTGTTGTGGGTGTTGTAAAAAAACAAACGCGGAAAATCATCCCAATCTGTCTGGAAGACACGATCTCCTGCCACAGTATTTTCCACCAGCCAGGCAGATGCGCCCGCGTATAGATCATAAGGCTTTGATTTTTGCATTTGACGCTGTACTGCAGGTATAGACTTCACAATGCCTGCCGAAACAACAAGGGTGAGCAATATGGCAAAAAGGTTGGTTTGCAGGGTTATCCAGAAACGCGTTCGGGGCCGCTCAGCTTGGTTGACAGAATCCGGTTGAGGGTCCAGGAAAAGAGGCGACCATGCGAAAGCTGCGAAGATCAACGCAAAGGGAGGAAAATATTCCACAAAACGGCGGGCCTGGAAGAGCATCAATCCAAACAGGAGTGCGATCAGAAAACTTGTCCCGGTTCGCAAATCCATTTTGCGGCCAGCCAGCCCCAATGCCAATGCTCCGCTTACAAAAGCCACCAACGCCGGCAGGGAATTCTTCAACAACTGCAGAGTGTCATACGGATACCATTCGTTTCCGACATTTACTGAAGTAGCTTCCATCAGTTTCGGCAATAAATGGCGATACGTGAAAACCAGATTCAAGGGAAAGTATGGGTTGATCAACATTCCCAAAGCTATCCCAATGCCCACCCAAAGAAGCGGACGATACTCAAAGCGATATTCGATCAATGCCACAGCGATGATATATAAAACGGCAAGAGCCAGCAATAGGGGAAATGCGTCGTACATCCAAACGTAGAAAAAAGCCAGGACCGCGAGCCGCCTATATTTGCCTTCCAGCATCCAGGCCAGCCCCAGAGCCAGGACCGCGAGCGAGAGGGATTGCGCGCGGGTAATGCTCATGCGGTACAGAAATGCTTCTGAAACACCGAGTAAACCAAGCGCCCATAACCACGCCATGGGTATCTTTTGACGGTAAAGCAAATACCAGACTGCCAAAAAAGCCAGGCTTGCAAAAGTCACTGCCGCCCATTTGGCTCCCAGGCGCAAGTCGCCGAATGTGAATGGAATGAGCGCAACATGAAAAAGAAAATGATGATCATAAAATTCACTTTCGTTCAATATGCTCAACGGCAGCCAGTTGAATTCTGGTTTCAAACCTTCTGTTCTCATCAGCCAGGCCAGTTTGATGTGATAAAAGCCGTCATTATCGGGCAGGTCGGGTGTGGCGAATTGCACCGCTGCCATGCCAAGAAAGAATAGCGCGAATAAAACCAGCGGGAGAAAAACGGAGAGTTTCTGCTTTTGCATTTTGAACACTCATTACCATAATTATCAAGAGTGGCTCGTCTGGAGAGTTTATTCTATTCCAAGCGAGCCACTTGATTTATTGCTCTTCCCTACGGCGATTAGCCGCCGTTGGAATTACCGCCGTTATCGTTGCCGCCACCATCGTCGCCGCCACCGCCATTGTCGTTCTTACTGTCGTCGTTGCCGTTATCGTCATTGGAATTGTCATCATTTCCATTATCATCGTTGGAGTTGTCGTCGTTTCCGTTGTCATCATTGGAATTAGAGTCGTTTCCATTGTTGTCGTTGGTGTTGCTGTCACTCGAGTTATCGTTGCCGACGAGGGCAGAGTCCCAGGATTCGATCTCAAGAATGCTCATTGTTCCATCAGCATTGAGCGCGAAATGCACCTTGACAAAGTCGCCGGCCTGGATTTGATCCTTGAACTCTGCGCTGTTTGTAATGGTAAATGTTTGACCGCCGATCACAACTGCATCTGCTGAAACGCTGTCTACTGTGCCAAAGGCTTCGCTGGCGCTATTGTCAAACGTGAGTCCGCTGTCATTGGCATTGGCATCATTCGAATTGTCGTCATTAGAGTTGACATCATTGCTGTTGACGTCATTGCTGTTGACATCGTTAGAGTTATCTGCGGCAGTTGGAGCTTCCACGCGGGTTACAACGATGGAACCATCCTGCTGAACCTCGGCCTGCACTTTGATGGTGTTGCCAACAATGAAGGGACCATCGCGCAGCACAGAAGGATCAACTGTGATGACCTGCCCGTTGACTGTCCATTGGTTTCCGTTAATGGCTTCGATCACGCCCGTAAATTCAACAGGCGAGGCAGAAACCTTGTCACTGCCGGAAGTTGCAGGCGCTGCACCCGCGCAGGCGCTGATCAACAGGGTGGCAAGAACAAGCATGGGAATGAGAATTTTGGAGAGTTTTTTCATTTTTTACCTCTTATTTTGATTTTGGTTACATTTGATTAGTCGGTATGGAGGTAAAAAGGTTACGGCTGCTAACAAATCACTTCGAAAACAGCCATTCTTATGAAAAACTTCCTGAAGAACTCTACTGCTGTGCCTGGGCATACACCCTTTGGAATTCAGCAATAAATTGGGCGGCAATATCTTCGTTGTATACAACGAG
>JBBSCM010000346.1:0-4097 GCA_038250295.1 Anaerolineales bacterium
CGATGTCAGGGGTTTAATTGTCATGCGGCGTTAATCACGTCATTGCGAGGACGGAGCTCTTCCGTCCGAAGCAATCTCCCTAGTGTGGCGGAGATTGCTTCGCCATCCTTCGACTACGCCGCTAACGAACAGCGGCTTCGCTCAGGACGGCTCGCAACACTTGCGCCTGGCGCCAGTGCAGGTGTGGCGTGTGATGTTCTTATCGTCGGCGCGGGACCTGCGGGACTCTCTGCCGCCATCGAGTTGAAGAAGCAGGGAATCAAAAATATTCTCGTCGTTGACCGTGAACCAGAAGCGGGCGGGATGCCGCGCATGTGTCACCATACAGGATTCGGCCGTGCGGATTTGTGGCGCATGTGGTCAGGCCCAATGTATGCAAGATATTATCGTGAACTTGCCGAAAAATATGAAGTGGAGATTCGCACATCCACGACAATTACGGGCTGGGAAAAATCATCTAGGTTAAGTTTTACTTCGCCAAATGGATTAGGTTCCATTGAAACACGAGCCATTCTGTTAGCAACTGGTGTGCGTGAACGGCCTCGTTCAGCAAGAATGATCCCAGGGACAAGACCGCAGGGAGTATTTACCACTGGTTCACTGCAACGCTTTGTATACCAGGAAGATTTACCGGTTGGCAAACGCGCGGTCATTGTCGGCGCGGAGTTGGTGAGCCTTTCGGCGTTGATGACGCTGCAAAATGCAAATGTGAAATGTGTGATGATGACCACTGAAGAATCAAAACATCAAATTGAATTTCCGTACGTGGTGATGAAATGGATGGTGGCGGATATTCTCACGCGCACACCAATCATCACAAATACTCGAATATCGAATATCTTTGGTCAAAAGCGCGTCGAAGGAATTGAATTGACGCATTCAAACGGTAAGACTCAACTCGTAGAATGCGATACGGTCATCTTTACTGGAAATTGGATTCCAGAAAATGAGATGGCACGCCTCGGTGGGTTGGATATTGACCCGATTACACGCGGCCCTAGGATTAATTCCGAGTTTCATTCTTCTGTCGAAGGCGTATTCGTTGCGGGAAATCTTTTACGTGGTGTCGAAACGGCAGATCACTGCGCGCTGGAAGGGAAGGGGGCAGGCAAGGCGATTACGAAGTATTTAAAATAAAAAGACCCTAAAGGTTTTGAAAACCTTTAGGGTCTGGTGGTGTTTGGAAAAATATCGATTAATTCAAACCTGAGGAACTGGTTCTATAGGCGCAGAAACGGGCGGGGTAACCGTGACAAAGCGATTCTTTTTTTTATCACGGATGGCTTGTTCGTAGACATCAAGCAGTTTTTCAGTCAATTTCTCGATATTAAAGGACTGCGCTTTTTTATAAGCCGCCTCCGCGAATTTTTGCATTCTATCTGGATTTGAGAGAAGTTTTTTGATCCCGGCAGCCAGCGCCTCGGCATCATTCTCGACAAGATATCCCTGCTGCCCGTGTTTAAGAATATCGCGTGTACCGCTTGCATCCACTGCGACGACAGGCAGGCCGGCTGCCATGGCTTCAAGAGTTGCAAGTCCCTGGGTTTCTGTGATGGATGCAAAGCCGAATAGGTTGGCGGCTTTCATATAGGAAGGGGTTTCTGCAAATGAAAGCGGGCCTGTAAATGTTATACGCTTTTGGATTCCAAGTTCCTTTGCCAGACCTTCAAGGTTTTTTCTCTCCGCGCCATCGCCGATCAAAGCAAGGCGGAACCGGGGATAATCCTTTAGAACCAAAGCAGCAGCATGAATTAAGAGCGGCCAGTTTTTTTCGGAGGCGAGCCTGCCAATGGAAATCATTACGATATCTTTTTCCCAGCGCCGTTTTTTGCGGATCTTTTCCCCGCTGGCTGTGCGATATGCTTCCAGATCAATACCTGTGGGGATAACAGTAAAATTGTTCTTCAGGCCGTATTCATTGACCAGAGTATCGCGCATACTTTCTGAAGGAATAATGATGTGCTGGCAGCGGCGCATGAAATCCTGTAACCAGCGATCCACGGTACTCTTCAAAAAATTCTGGACTGTTTCCATTGGAAAGGGAATGTAGTGAGTGTATTCACGGTATTGAGTATGGAAGGTAAATATCAAAGGCAGGTTAAGTTCCTGCGCCTTTGTTGCGGCAGTTTGACCAAGCAGGAAAGGATGATGCGTGTGAATCACATCCAACTTGACGGCTGGAAGGAGGCGGTCTATAAAAGGGGAGATGGGGATTGCCGCTGGAATATCAACCCCGGTCGGCAGGTTCAGGCTTGAGTAGCGAAAGATGAACGGGTCTTTATCCACATAATCCACGTGTTCCTGCGCAAAGATAAATACATTATGACCCCGGCGGGTAAGTTCATCCCGAAACGAACGTATCGAGCGGACAACGCCGCTAATGACCGGGAGATAGGTGTTCGTGAAGTTAGCAATATGCATGGCCGGTCCTTTTACTCTTTGCTGACAGAGGAGACGATATCGGTTTTTGGACTCATAAAATATTCAAGAACATAGTAGGCATATACAACCATGCCGGCATTCCATGTGAGCGGCGCTTCAGACTTATACCAAAAACTGGATAATGGTTTCCCATTGGGGCCATAGACTTCATGCACCTGCTGATCGCGGACAATCACTTCTGCAATACGGGACAAGATACCGTGTGCTTCTTCAACGCGCCCGCTACGTGCAAGCGCAACGACATGCCAGGCACCGATCCACAGCCAGGCAGCATCCGTATGATAATTTGCCACACCGCCCAGGCGATTTTCAATTGCGATCAAATGAAGCGGATAAGGCGGATAAGCAACTTTGGTAGGAACCGGGCTGGCCATGCCGGTAACAATGATGGCATCCATGATGCTCTTTGCCTGATCTATAGACGCCAATCCCCAGGCGATGGCCAATAGATTTCCGCTGCTGGTTAATTGATCAAGCGTGTCGCTGGCGGCGTAGTATCCCAATATTGGACGCCAAAGATGGGCTTGAATTGACAGTGCGACCTGCTCTGCCTTTTTTGAATAAAAAGATATTTGATCTTTCAACCCAAAATGCGTGGCGGCTTCGGCCATCTCATGCAGAGCTTTCCAATAAACCACATTTGTATAAAGCACACGGCCATTGCGGGCAATGCTATCTGCCCAATCTGCAAAGGCGCCCTGCGTGAGCAAACCGTCAGTGCTCTCCTTAACAGCAATCTCCGTCCAGGAGATTGCTTTGACCAGAGCATCCCAGTGTGTTTTTAGAAATTCATGATCTTCTGCTTGAAAGCTGTAGTGAATGGCTGCGATCACCATCAAGCATTGACCATCCAATGAGATCGTGCCGTGCCCACTCAAGTACTTTGGACGCATGGGGATTTCAATGGGTTGTTCCCTTCCAAAAAGGGAGTGCATAAAACGGGTGACCATGCCCATGGAATGGAGTTTGACCGGGAACTGCCCTGCGGAAGTTTGGTGTTCGAGAAATGCTTCCAGCGTGTCCTTTACCACCTTAACTTCCTTCAAAGCCAGCAAGCCAAAGGATGCAAAACTAAAGTCACGCGCCCAGCTCTCGCGGAAGTTGCGATAGCCGGCCTGCAGGATCTCTCTTATTTTGCGATTCCCAAAGCGACGCACTTCAATTGCCGAGCGAAGATTGTCTGCGGCGATATGTAAGGCATGTTCTTCGACGGTGTTGAAATCCTCGGCTTTGGATAGGACAGCGCGCGAGATGAGCCGCGGTTGTTTAATGATCGCGTGGATATATTGATATGCGATCAGGGATGCGAGGCCGGTAGCTGCTCCAACGGCCATACCTTTGATGAAGCTGGGAAGGTCAATACTTTTTTGAGGACGCATAATATATTATAGCCCTGGAAGATGAGTAATGATGTTAAGAACAATGTCACTTGGGCATACCGCATGGAATGACTATACTGATTGAATAAATCAGGAGGCAGTCATGTGTGAATTTTGTACGCAGCACGGAGAAGGGGAGAAGTGGTATTTGACCATGGAGAATTACTCCAAAGATTTGTTGGATCAAAATCAACGCCGCAAATACGCGGCGGAGTTTCTAAACGGGTTTGATAAGCGAGTCCCAAAGAGCCTCAAGCAATTGGATATGATCCGTAA
>JBBSCM010000347.1:0-4097 GCA_038250295.1 Anaerolineales bacterium
AGAAACAATCTCAGATGAAATGCTTTCTGGCTTATCGCTCAATGTGGAATCCAATAATTCTTCCAACGCAACCGGGAAGCCTGGCTCTATATCCATGATCTGTTCCACATTTACAAAAAGCAGGTTTTTCGATTTGTTAACATCCAGTTGGCGCTTAATGGAGTTCTCTATTGATTGCATATTGTTATCATCCTTAAGTATCGCCTTCAAAATGGCAGAGTGAGTATTTACTCTTCGGACTGTTCATTTTTGTCTTTGTGCCGCGCAGGGACAGCAACGCCCCTGTAATCGGTCCCGCATCTGCCAAAAAATCAAGCCCAAAACAGGTTCGCTCGTTATAATCAGCCCCAACCCGACACCAAAGATCAATCCGATGGAGACATTTATAGCAGGGGTTGCCGCTTGGCTCTATTTTGTTTGCTCTTTTTTTCTCCAAAAATCACGTCTGTATTTTCTGTGGGATAAGCGGCTTCCAATTTCCCTTCCAGAGCAAGACTGCGCCGATGATAGTCGTCGCGGCCATTTCCCAGATGCCTACCAACGGACCGAAACCAATGGACTTTTCAATGGCATCTCGGACTTCATCATAGGCTGAATGGTAAACGCTGGACACTGCCAGACTTTGCGTTGCCGTCCAGACATAGGCGAAGATCACAGCGTTCATCATGGCTGGAATAAGGGAAATCAAAAGGGTTCCAGTGATTACCACACCCACATTCGCTTCAATGCCTTCGATACGTGACCCAATTGCGATTAATGTGGGATGTGCCAGGATATCGAAGTTGTGAATGTTGCCAGCCAGATAGCGCAGGATCAGCACGCCAAATATCAAGGCTGAAATGAGGAGCATGGTCAGAGTGCGTTTGGGTGACATGCTCGGCTTTTGACCGCTTCGTAAACCGAGAGTCAGGATTCCTCCAATGACAGGGCCGAAGCCGCCGATCAACACAATGGCGGTCACGAGCAGGGTCTGTCCACGAAAGGGCATGACGGCAAACCAGAACAGCCATGTCCACGCGAAGTTGATGAGCAGGAATATGATAATGGGGTGCTTTTGAGCAAGTGTTTTCATGAGTCTTTCCTTTGAACAGAGATGAGTTCCAATCCCAGATCGCGGATGCGGTTGGGGATTCTGTGCAGGGTTGCCTGGTCTGTCGCGTCGCGGATGACAGTGCCTCCATTCGGTTTTTGTGAAACTGTCAGCCTTTCAAATATCCTTATCCAATGTGCGACTCTTTTCGCAAGCCTATGTTTTGGAGGTACGCGAAGCGAAACGCTGATCTGGCTGATTCAAAAGAAAAAATCTGCGTTTATCTGCGTCGAACAAATGCAACAGATGAAGTTGCACATTAGGCATTTATTTAATATCGGCAAGGTTGTTTGTTCCTGCCAGCACATCCTCCAACAAAATCTGATGCACCTTTTCAGGTTCCTCGAACATCGGACTGTGGGCGGACTGGTCGAATGTGTAGAAGCCTTTTATAGGTGCGCTGATTTTCGCGAAGTATTCCTTTGCCAGCGGATAGGCGCAGGTGTAGTCGTATTTTCCGTGGAGGAAATATATAGGGATTTCGAGTTCCGTCACCTGCCGGGTCAAATCTGCAACCTGCATTTTGTCCCACAGACTGAAACGAGGGGAGCGGGAGAAGAATTTGCCGCGCCACAGGTTTACCTTTTCGCTCAATGTATATTCGCGGAATTGCCATGACGGCAGGAAAATGCCGGTGATGACCGAGTTCATTTCGCGGGTAGTGCCAATGCCGGCGCCGTGCATGTACGCATCTCGCAGGGCATCATAGCTAACTGGCAACGGGACGGTCGTTGTTGGCGGCGCCGCTTCGAGTTTTTCGACCATGTTTATGTCGCCGCTTTGCCTGTAGTATTCGAGCGCGTACTCATAGGCAAGTTGTTCGGATTCGATTTGGTGCGAAATCTGCCCAATGCCAATGTAGGCGTAGTACAACTCCGGTTCCCGCGCAGCCGCCTGGATACCGATATAACTACCCCACGAATGTGCCATCAGGTATATTTTCTCTTTGCCGAAGCGGTTACGAAGGTAATTCGTCACTTCCAGCGTGTCAGACACAAATTGCTCCGCTGTCATTGTTTCTGGTGAAATGTCGGGCTTGTAGGAAAGTCCCGCGCCGCGCTGTTCCCACCAAACAACGGTGAAATAGTCTTCAAGATCGGTTGGGTAGCTCTGGGTAAGCCAGTACTCAGGCATACCGGGACCGCCATGCACAAAAAGCAATACGGGATTGTTTATATCTTTGCTTTTGATAAACATCCCCTGTTCCACACCATTGATATTAACGAGGATTTTTTCTGAAATGCTGCCTGACAGAAGATTTCCGTTTTCATCAAGGAAGGGCTCCGATTTCCCGGGACTCCACACTAGCAGTATGCCCACAAGAATAAGTATGCCAGTTAATGTGATGGAAACGATCGTCAACATAATACGTCCTGCCTTTCGTGCTAATAATTTGAGGGAAAATTTTTCTGTTTTCATTGGATTATCCTGTTTGTATTTACCATAGATCGCAGATGATCAAGGGAATTTAATGGCCTCCCCAACCCGCAAAAGGTGATACCTTTCTGTAAAAGCAGATTGGAAAGCCTCAAGCGCTTCAATGCTGCTGTCATGCGACGATAATGCAATGAGTTGGAGGTCGTGGGACATCAGGGATTCGATATGAGGCTTAACGTCTTCAAAACCAAATCCTTCATAATGTAGACCGCCGACTATTCCCACAACAGGCAATTCATATAAGGCTTCAGCACGAGAAATCAGTTTTTCGATTGTGGGATGACCACAGCCGGTAATCACTACCAGACCTTGTCCTGCAATATTCACGACCAGCGCTTGTTCACTGCCTTTTGGCTCAAACAGGGATATTGGATAAACTTCCGGGTAGGAAATCACGCCTGTCGTCGCCACATCAGGTGCGGGCAAGGTGGGTATCGTGGCGTGTATCGCACCTGAATAATTCATCTTGACGGGGATAAAAAGCAGTCGGTCACCCATGCCGTCAGGCAATGTGCCAAAGGAAACAGTGTTGCGTTTCCAGGCTTCCTCACCACCGATATGATCAGGGTGAGGATGAGTAATAACAACTCTATCAATTTCATCCCATGCGATTCCGAGCGCCTGCATGTTTTGCATGAAAGGCGCAACGGTCAGTCCGTCAGGGTTGTTACCTACATCCATTAAGATCGTAGCCGAATCGGTGCGAATTAGATACGAGACACCGTGTCCACTGATAAATTCATCGCCAGAACTGGCTTCCTCGTACAGCGGAACGATTTCAAGGCGAGAAGTGGCTGCCAGCGTAGGGATAATGGTAGGGATGGATTGCCACTCGCGTTCAATTTCGCGGTTGGCAATCGCCTGACGGGTAACGAAAACCAGCCAGACAATTATGGAAACACCAGCAAGAGTGAAAAAGGCAATTGAGATTATTCTTTTCATAGTCATATCCTTTGATTGTTCCTTCGGGCTGATGTCGAACCAGCCCGAAGGATGAACGGGGGAAAATCAGGGTTGATAGGTTTCAGCCAGAACCGTATTGATCATGAGGTCGTGGAATTTATCGGCTTCCTCCCAGATCATGCCATGCCCGGAGTCTTCAAAGAAAACCAACTGCTTACTCGGCGCTTCCAGCAGATTGAAATATTCTTCGGGTATCTGGTAGGGATTGTTCATGTCGTGCCGACCCAGCATCTGGTACACAGGCAGGTCGAGGCGGATGGCATCCGTGCGAAAATCCATCTCCTGCAATTGGGGATAGACCACGTTGAAGGTGTTCATCAAACCGAGCAGATAGTACACGCGGTCAAGCCAGCCATATTCGGGTTGTTTGAGCATCAACATCAGGATGTCGCCATCACGGCGGTATTCTTCATCTTTGATATTGGAGGCTTCGTAGATGACATACTCGCGCCCAAAGAGCTTGGCATAGGGTTGGATTGGGCTTGTTCCAAAATAAGGCGGTCGCCCCTGCGCTTCTAGCGTTTGTACAAAATTCGTATCCCCTGTATTGCGGGAGTGTTTGAGCACCATGTCGTAAATCATCTGGTCGGTTTCGAGTGCGTCCACC
>JBBSCM010000348.1:0-4095 GCA_038250295.1 Anaerolineales bacterium
CCCATTCATTCTCTATTGGATTCTGGGTCGGCCTGATTTAAATATTCGCCAGCACATGGCAAGGGTAATCAAACATTGGGTACCCTATCTCACAGCGCTCGGCGCTTATGTGATCTGGAGGTTGTTCTTATACATTCCCCCACCCAACGGTGACCGCAACTCCCCTGAGATTTTATTTGCTTTATTCAGCAATCCATTACCAACACTTGCTTATTTGATCCGCACCGCATTGCAAGACTCCGTGGCTATCACCTTCACCAGCTGGTATCGGACGCTCGTGCCTGAGTTGTTCGGGTTTGGTTCCATATTTAGCTGGTTCGTGATCTTTGTATCCATACTTGCGTTTATGATTACCTTCATAAATTTAAAGCAAATAAAAGAAAGTGATGGCACTGGCAGCTGGCTCACTCAACCTTTGACGCTGGGCATTTTCATAATTCTTCTTGGCATGTTACCCATTTGGATCATCGGCCAGGATATCGTTACACACAAGAACGAGTTCGCAGGTTCACGGTATGGCATTGGCTCCACACTTGGCGCGGCTTTGATTGTTGCCGTGTTGATAGATCGTTTAGTTGACAATAAAAAGAAGCTCGTGGTCATCTCCACCTGTGTGGCGCTGGCAGTTTCAATGCATCTGACCAACGAAAAGGATTTTGCCTATTCATGGGAGAAACAGGAACGTTTTGCTCAACAACTCATCTGGCGCGCACCGCAGATCGAACCCGGTACTGCCCTCGTTCCAGATGAAGAAATTCTTGGGTACATGGGAGGCTACTCGGTCGCTTTTTCGATCATCACCACCTATCAACCCGGTGACATCCAAACACCTCCCTACTGGTATTTTCCATTCTATTACACCAACCCGAATGTGGATGATTTTCTACAAGGCGTTCCGTTGGAAGACAGTAAACTCACCATGAATTTTTCAGGAAATAGCAACAAAATTTTATTACTTTCTTTTAACCCTGAACTTGATCGTTGTTTGTGGATATTGCAGCCACAGGACACAAATCTGCGGCTGGTCAATGAAGACATGAGACAACTGAGTGCAGGTTCGAATATTGATTTAATCAAACAAAGCGAGGGTGTGGAACCATCTTTACCTGAAAGTATTTATGGAAAACAGGACAATCAAACCTGGTGTTATTACTTTGAAAAAGCCGACCTGGCCCGTCAATACGATCAATGGGATGAAGTTGTACGGCTTTGGGAAGAATCACAATCCATAGGTGAACGGGCAGGCAACGGCTTTGAATACATCCCTTTCATCGAAGGCTTTGGTCATCAGGGGAATTGGGATGAAGTGAAATCGCTAACTAAATTTGCAAAACGAATCACCAAAGGATTGGAGCCAAGCCTGTGCAGCGCGCTGGACAGGCTGGCGATAAACGCGCCTGCCTCACAGGAACGTGACGAGACCATCAATGATTTAAAAAACGATTTGAACTGCAAGAATTTTCAATAGTATTTTCTGGAGTCCGGAAGTTCTACTTCCGAAACGCAAAAGTAGAATTTTTGCACTCCACCAACTTACTTCCCCAACCGCGCCAACACATCCAAAAGTTTTATAGTCCAGACTTCTTCCTTCGCGACAGTTACCCAATAAGCGGACTTGCCGCCTCTGATTCCACTTCCCAGATCAGGCAAACGCATCGCATCCGACCCGTCAACAGGTGTGGCGTACTTGAGCAGGATCTGCCCTGACGATTCCATCCCTACCGAAGTCAACCCCGCTTTTTCGGCGCGCAGCTTCACCCGCATTTGATATAACAAATTCTGAGTCATCTCCGGCAGTTGACCAAAGCGGTCGCGGAATTCAGAACCGAGCGCGTCGAGTTCGGTTTCATCGCGCAAATCCGCAATGCGGCGATACAAGCGCAGACGTAAATCCTGGTCAGAAATATATTCGGTGGGGATTCCAACCGCGAGAGGTAGATCCACATTCACCGGCATCGAGATGGGCAAATTAAAGCTGGAGAACGCGCTTTCCATTTGAGAAGTGTCCATCTTCAGTTGGTCGCCCGCGAGTCGACGCAATCTTCGCACCGCGTCTGAAAGCATTCTAGTGTAAAGATGGAAACCAACCGATTGAATAAATCCATGCTGACGTGTGCCCAGCAGATCACCTGCGCCGCGGATTTCAAGGTCTCGCATGGCAATCGAATATCCTGCGCCAAGCTGCGTATTTTCTGCGATCACTTCAAGCCGCTGCTGACCATCCTGCGTTGGCGACATTTTATTGTGGCGGAAGAAATATGCATATGCGCGCATCGCGCCGCGACCCACACGCCCGCGTAATTGATAAAGCTGCGCGAGGCCAAAAGTGTCGGCGCGGTCAACGATCAAAGTATTGGCATTCGGAATATCCAGACCAGATTCGATAATGGTGGTGCAAAGTAGAATATCGATCTCACCCATATTGAAGCGGTGCATTACGCTGGCAAGTTGTGTCTCATGCATTTGCCCGTGACCAATATCCACGCGCGCTTCCGGGACAAGTTTGTTGAGATGTACCTTCATCGCTTCAATCGTATTGACACGGTTATGGACGAAGAATATCTGCCCGCCGCGTTCCAGTTCGCGCAGAATAGACTGTCTCACCAAGCGCGGCGAATACGGCCCAACATGTGTGACAATCGGCAAGCGTTCCTCGGGAGGCGTATTCAAATTGGAAATATCGCGCACGCCTGTCAGCGCCATATACAATGTGCGCGGAATTGGCGTGGCGGTCAGCGTGAGCACATCCACCTCAGTGCGGAGTTTTTTGAGATGCTCCTTGTGCGTCACACCGAAGCGCTGTTCTTCGTCAATGACAACCAAACCTAAATCTTTGAATTCCACATCGGCTGAGATCAAACGATGCGTGCCGATGACAATATCCACTTCGCCGAGCACAAGCTTAAGCAAGATCTCGCTCTGCTCACGAGGTGTGCGGAAGCGTGAAAGCATTTCCACTTTTACAGGATATGCGGCGAGACGCTGTGAGAATGTTTCAAAATGTTGCTGCGCGAGAACCGTGGTCGGCACAAGCACTGCCGCCTGTTTGCCGTTCATCACCGCTTTAAAAGCGGCGCGCAATGCCACTTCTGTTTTTCCATAACCTACATCACCACACAGTAAACGGTCCATGGGACGGGCGCGTTCCATATCGCGCTTAATTTCATTGATGGCGCGTTTTTGATCTTCCGTTTCGACATAAGGGAAGCTATCTTCAAGTTCCTTCTGCCACTGTGAATCAGGCGCGAATGCAAATCCTTCCACGACCTGACGGCGCGCATATAAGTCCAATAGATCTACCGCGACTCTTTGCACGGCCTCTTGAACGCGCGCTTTTGTTTCGTTCCAAGCCTGCCCGCCAAGATGATCGAGCGACGGCTTGCCGCCATCTGCGCCAACGTACCGCGTAAGCCTGTCCGCTTGATGCACAGGGACGAAGAGCGTGTCTTCGCGGTCGTATTCAACAGCAAGATACTCTCTTTCGTGGCCTTCCAACTGCCGCTGAGTCAGACCCGCGAAGCGTCCGATGCCGTGATCCACATGAACAACATAATCGCCCACCAACAGATCCGCGTAAAGTGATTCGGGCGTCTCCGCTGTTTGCTTTTGCCTGATACGAGTCTGTGGTCGTTCCCAACCAAAGACCTCCGAGTCGGTGATGAGATGAATTGGGAGTGAGTCAGCAGGAATTAAGGTGAAGCCCTCGGAAAGTGAAGCCTCAATAAATTCCAGATTATGAAAATCGGAATCGGGATAGTGTTCATTCCAAAGTTCGAGCAAACGCGATGACTGACGCGAGACAATAAAAACCTGTTCGCCTCGTTCGACGATGGGAGAAAGATAATCAATAAACGGTTTGAGCCGCCCGCCGAATCTCTCATCGTGACTGAAGTGAGAAGCCAAATCAACATCGCCCTCACCCTGCCCCTTCCCAAGAGGAGACGGGAAAGTAGAGTGACCCAACTCGAGAGATGAAAAACTGCTCAAGCTGTCATTCAATTCAGACCACGGAAGATATGGGATCGGAAAATCTTTTGAAAGCGTTCCCTCTTGAATACTTTCCTGTCTAAACTTTACGGCCTGCTCCTCCACTTC
>JBBSCM010000349.1:0-4089 GCA_038250295.1 Anaerolineales bacterium
AGTCAGCAGGATCGGGGTACGGGAAAGAATCGTCTGCTTTAGACGGCGATGAATCATCATGGTAGGCGAAGGCAGCACGAGTTTGAATCCGTTCTCGATGTCGAGATTCGAATCATAAAGAAAAATGTCCTGTGTGCCTGTGCCGATGTCTACGGTTAAAATTTTCATAATTTTGGAGTCCAACAGCTTGCTGTTGGGAAATGCGGAAGCAAGCTTCCGCACTCCAGAGAAATGCGGAAGCAAGCTTCCGCGCTCCAGAGAAATGCGGAAGCAAGCTTCCGCGCTCCAGAGTTTATATTTCAATCCCAAGCCAGATACGAATGAAATATCCGATCACAAACGAGAAAGCCGCCACGCTGAGACTCAGTCCTGCCATTTCAATAAATCGCTCGCGGAAGGATTCGCCTTTAGCGACAGAAATGTAGTAATTGAAGACCGCAATGATAATAACGGCAGTTGTAAGAGCAATGGCAAGATCGAGATAATAATTTTCGAAAAGTAAATAGGGCAGGATAAGCAAAGTGACGGTGACAATGTATGCGATGCCCGTATAAATCGCAGCGCGCACAGGATGCTTGCTTGTCTTTTCCGAACGGGTGGAAAGATATTCACTTGCAGCCATCGAAAGCGATGCGGCGATGCCTGTGATGAGTCCTGAAAGGGCAATCAATTTTACGTTTTGCAGAGCAAGTGTCAGCCCGGCCAGAGCGCCTGTTAATTCCACGAGGGCGTCGTTGAGACCGAGCACAACAGAACCTGCATATTGCAGTCTTTCTTCATCCAGCATTTCAATAAGCTGGTGTTCATGTTTGTCCTCTTCATTCTGATATTTGGTCGCATCGGGAATTGTTTTTGAAACAGCCTCATAATTTGCCTGCGCCTTCTCCTCGCCCAGTTCCATGAGTTTGACCCCAAAGGTAAAACCGAAGAGCATACTTACCAAATAATAGAACCAAACGAAAAGCCAGCGCGGCTGCACTTCCTCTTGAGTATATTTCTTCCAGCCGTTGTAGTGACGCAGTTCATCCTCGGCGATCTGGTCGAGGATCTTTGCATTTTCCTGTGATTTGATGCGCTGCGCAAGACGCTTATAGATGTGATATTCGGTGATCTCGGTTTGTTGGAATAGAATAACTTTTTTGCGGATTTCTTCGCTGAGTTGTATCATATGGACTCCTGGAATTTGGTGCTTTATTGTAAGCTATTTTGGATGTATGAAAACGCTCTTTCACCTTTATACCTGTTCCTGTTTCGAAGAAATATCCGAGGCCGAAAACTGGTTTACGCACCTTCTAATAAAGTTGCAAAACTGCAAAAAACTTCTCATATTGACGGTTGCGTTTTCGCTCGAACGGGCGTAATATGGGGGCATTAAATTCTCCAGGAGGAATTTATGCGGTACAAAAAGCAATACCCCTTACTATCATTTGTCTTGGTGTTAATATTGGTCTCATTAGCTTGTGGAACTGCTCAACCCACACCTACACAGGTGCCCACGGCCACTGTCACTATTGTGCCATCACAAACACCCAAACCGTCTCCCACGCCTCAGCCAACCAAAACACCCAACCTGGCAGCCACTCAACGTGTGGATGAATTGAACGCGGTCGCTCAGGATTATTTTGAAAAAGGTTATCTGACATCTCCGAATGGCAAGTTTACCGAGTTGGATGATTTTCAGGAAGAGTGGGCGCAGCTCGGCTGGTATAACTGGTGGATCCTGAATCGTAAGGCCAGTGATTTTTTTATGAGCGCCCATTTCAAATGGGAAAGCGCCTATAGGAATTCGGATATTTCTGGCTGTGGATTTGTCTTTGGGATACAGGAGAATAACGATCATTACGCTGTGTTCCTTGATAGGGCCAGGGTCCTGTTCATCAGTTCTGACCAGAGCAGCGGTGGAGCGCGACCCCTCGGAACAACCCGGGGACCTGGCGGCGTGAAGCTTGGCGAAAACACTGAAGCTGACTTTACCCTGATCGTTCAAGGCGCTTATTCATACGTTTTGGTGAACGGTGAATTGATCGGTGAGTACACATTGTCACAAAGCAGACCCTTCGACGGCAATGTCGGCCTGACTTTGTTTTCAGGCACCAACAAAGATTATGGCACTCGCTGCGAAATGACCAACCTGCATCTTTGGATTCCCGACGAAGACTAATATCTTTCCGGAAGAAATGCCAAAAAAGAGATGCGCCATGTGGCGCATCTCTTTTCATATTTATTATGCCTTTTGCAGGATGAAATACCAATACCTGCGATTATCCAAGTGGGGGAGTCCATTGGGTGAATCGGGAGTCAGGCCTGCAAAGTGATAGAACTGTTTGCGAAGAATGGCGGGAATATATTTGTCAACCAGCTGCATACGGCGTTCACGGTCCATTTCCATGGCTTTCAAAACATTCTCAGTGATTTCCTCCTCTTTGATAAGTTTCAGTCCCATGTTTTTAAGTTGCGCATGCCAGATCGCAACTTTTTCTTCATAGCGCAGGTCTGTGTAGAGAAAATAGCCATCTTGTTTAAGTACGCGCGTGACATGCTCGAAGAATTTCGTGATGTTGGGATAATAAAGGGATGCCTCTACATTCACCACGACATCAAAGGAGTTATCTGGGAATGAAAGCGCTTCAGCATTGCCATGATGGAAGTTAAGTCCGTTAAGTTTGTACTGGTTTCGGCAGAATTCGATGGCGCGTGTGGAAAAATCCACGCCCGTGTAGGATTTGGGTTTGAAGTGGCGCATAATGAAGTTTGCGCCGCCGCCGCGCCCAGAGCTGACCTCCAACGCATCCATATTTTTCCAGTCAATCGATTTGGCAATGTGGTGATACAACTGAAGAGGGTACCGATGTACTTCATCATCAGGTTCAAGAGAAAGATACTCATTTCCCCTGTGATGCGCAGTATAGCCAAAGTTCATGAAGATGGCGTTTTTGTCTTTGTCGAACGTGGATACCATTTCATATTGCAGGCGTGTGAGCCAGCTTTTAATATTTGGGAAATTGTGAAATAATAACTTATTGAGCATATCTCTCCTCTGGATTGATTATTGGGTTGGTTGGTGATTATAACCCTCAGGTTGATAGGGAGATAGCATACGGTTTTGAAAGTAATTTAATAAATCAAAAGTGAGCCGCAGGTCTTATCCCGCGGCTCACTTCGTAGGAGGATTGATATTCTGCTACTTCATCGTTTCATAATTTTCAGGCAGCCAGCAGCACAGAACCAATTCTCTCGCTGCTTTGACTTCATCCATTCTGCCAAAGGGAGTGATGTGCGGCGCATCGTGGAGCAGCTCAGGCTGAGACTTGGCTTCTTCCGCGATCTTGATCAGCGCATCGGCGAAACGATCCAGCGTGTCTTTGTTTTCGGTTTCGGTTGGTTCGATCATCAAGGCTTCGTGGACGATGAGCGGGAAGTAGTTTGTGGGAGGGTGGAAGTTGTAATCCATCAGGCGTTTGGCAATATCCAGTGCGCGGACATCACTGCCTTCAAAACTTCCTTCTGCTACGAATTCATGCATACAGATGCGGTCATACGGAATGGTGTATGTGCTGCGCAAACGAGCTTGCAGATAATTTGCGTTGAGGACTGCGTATTGCGAGATATCTTTCAAGCCATCGGGTCCATGCATGGAGATGTAAGTGTAAGCGCGGACGAGTCCGCCGCCGAAGTGGCCGTGGAAGGCTTTCATCCGTCCGATTGTTTGCTTGGGCGTGACGAAACCATAAAGCGGAGCAGTTTCGTCATCGGCTTCTTCAATGATGCCAACCAATGGAGATGGGAGGAAATCTACAAGGCGTTCGCTGACACCAACAGGCCCAGAACCGGGTCCGCCGCCGCCGTGCGGGACGGAGAAGGTCTTGTGCAAATTGATGTGCATTACATCAAAGCCGAGATCACCGGGGCGGACGATGCCGAGCAGGGCGTTTAAGTTTGCGCCGTCGCCGTACATCAAGCCGCCGCATTTGTGGACCAATGCAACCACTTCTTCGATGTGTTCGTCGAACATGCCGAGGGTGTTCGGGTTGGTCAGCATCATGCCGACGACGGTATCGTCGCATGCCGCCGCGAGAGCTTTCAGGTCAA
>JBBSCM010000350.1:0-4061 GCA_038250295.1 Anaerolineales bacterium
AAAAATGCATTCGCCGCATCAGATAGTTGATATTTTACAATAGTAAGCGCTCCAATAGTGAAGTGCGCAAAATTCGCAATCGAAACTGGTCTTAAATAGATCCCACCGATGATATTGTCTTTGGAGATCCAGTTCATAAGCGCAAAGGATAAATACAATGCCCTGATAAGCTGGATAACAACAGGTAATGGATCTATCTGCGGCAAACCCAATATCTTCAATAATTCCTCCGGAGCGAACAAGGAAGACAAGCCTGCAGCCCCAAGGAACAAGCTGCTTGCTATCATTAATGTTTTTGTTTTCATGGGCTGCCTGCGAAGCTTTAAGATAACTTTATATTGCTCTTCAAATAGGAACGCAACTTTACTGGTTTGATCCCACTTAAATCCATCTTCCCTGCGCCGATCATATCGGCAAATCTTTTGAGTCCGTTGGCGAGCGCGCTGGCGAAGGCCTCATCTTTCGGGGCGTCGTCTTCTAGCCAAAAGCCGAGGATCTGGAGCGTGCCCGTTTTGCGATCCAGCTTCGGGTCCAGCCGCGCCACGAGATCGTCGCCGTATAAAATGGGCAGTGTGTAATATCCCCAGCGGCGTTGATGCAGAGGCTTGTACACCTCCCACGTATATTCAAAATCAAAGACCAGTTTGGCGCGTCCGCGCGCGCTGACCATTTCGAGCGGGGCAAGCAGCGTCACCTCTTCCTCGGTGGTGGTCTTCAACGGCTTCCACGCTTTGGGCACGCGGCCTGACTCGAGTGTTTCCAGCGCAGGCAGGTCTTTGGACAGCGCGATCCATTTATCCTTTGAGCCTTCCACTAGCAGCGGGCTGATGATATTCCGCGCCGCCATCTCAGCCAATTTTGCTTCTGCCTCCGTTGAGGAGACTTCCCGCCCGATCGCATCCCTCCACGCGAGGCGAAAACGTTTCTCGCGCATCATGTTGGGGATGGCAATCACCTTGCGGGCAAAGAAATCCTCGGCTTCGGTTTCAGATGCAATGTGATGGAACTCAGGCGGCGCCACGCGCTCACGCAGGTCGTAGTATCGATCAAAGCCCTTGCGATGCGAAATCATTATTTCGCCGACAAGCCACAGATAATACAAAGCCAGCGACGTTTCCTTGCGGCCGCGGTAACTCCATTCCTTGACCGCATTCCCTTCGAAGTCGCGGTTGCCGAGCGGACCGCGTTCCTGCAACGCGGCGCGTACTTCATTCAATAAGGCCGTGTTCCTGCGCGCAAAATCCGTGCCCCAGCGGCCGTGATTACCGCGGCGGCTCATGTGGATGCGCCAGTATGGGAATTCGTGCATGGGGTACATGGCCAGCCAGCCGCCGTAATCGAAGGCTTTGCGTTTTTCATAAGCCATTTGATAGAGATGCCTGGGTTTGAAATCCAGCACGCGCCCGTACAAGGCGATCTCCTGACTGCGTGCGACGATATTAAGCGGGTCGAGCTGCAGCGCTTCCATTTGATGAAGCGCGGGCTCGACTCCGCCCAGGCCTTTGAGACGGCGGCCCGGCCACAGTCCCTGCTGGCCGAGCAGGAAACGACGAAAGGTGAGTTTGGATATGGTGTCCATGGCGGTTTCGCCAATTATAGACCATTAATTCTAATAATGAAATCCTGAATGCCATGTCGTTGCGAGGAGGGCATTTGCTTTTTTCCGACGAAGCAATCTCCTCATCGTTGTGGATTGCTTCGTCAGGGAGAGCACCTTCCTCGCAATGACATGACCTTAATATAAACAAAAACTCGGGAGTCTTTGCGAAGCAGACCTCCGAGCTCTTATTAGACATTATCCGAAATTAATTATGGACGCTGATTCACGCAGAATGCGCAGACCCATTCTGTTGAATCAGCGTTTATCTTCGCCCAACTATTTTTTTTCGCTTATTACGGATCAAGCCTATTATTTATCATCGCTTAGGCTGGCAATGGCGCGCAGCAAACCGATCACGAGCACACCCAGTTTGAGTCCTTCGCCTGTGGTCAGGGCGGCCTCACGGTTACTATTTTCTGCGCGGCGGGTGAGAAGTATGGCGGCAACGAGACCCGTGGCCGCGCCGATCAACGCGCCGAATAAGATGGTACTGTTTTTGTTCATCGCTTAAGTATCCTTTCCAAAAACGCCGTGATGTTTTCAAGATATACATTCAATGTAATGACGGGTTTGACGGCCCTGTCTGCCGCGCGGATGATGTACCCTTGCGCCTTGTAGACGTAATCCTGCGTGAGGCCCGTGTAATGCGGCAGGAGTCCCAGCGCGCGCGCCATCAGGTAAATGAAGCCGACGAGGACGGCCAGCAGTATCAAGCCCGCCACCATGATCGGAATCACGATCCAGATGGTGGAGATAGCAGCCCAGCGGCCCACATCTCCACCCGACTGGAAGGCGGCCAGGCTGATCAACACGATCATGCCGATGAACAGCAAGACGCTTAAGACCACAGGCAGGATCACCTGAGTGAGGCGCTGTTTGCGGTGTTGGACATAGGAATAATGCTCTGGATGAGGAAGTTTGGCTTTCATTGACTATATTTTAGCATAAATGGGAACAGTTTGATTCCAAACATACCTGTGTACAGCAATTCTCACACGCAGCAGGCCGCAGAATCACTCGTCCAGTGCAAAGTCCTGGTGATCGTCCAGGACGCTTTGTTAGGCGAGTTTTTATAGACAACTTGAAATTGCTGATCAACCAACTAGTTTAACATTTTTGAGCAATATGATTACCATTACTAGATTCAAAAAGGTAATCACCAAAAAAGGAATCATAATTCCAAGGCTATCTGGCACTCCAACTCGTGCCATATTTATAGCCATAGCACTCACTCCCATTCCCAAGGTGACGCCTTTGGTCAACATAATAGAACTTAAAAGATAGCCCCAAGCACTACGCCGAAGTAGGAGAAATCCACTCAGAAATGCCAATGGCACAATTAATCCCAAATCCATAAACTGGATGACCAAAGTGGTAGTGTTGTCTAAAACTGGCGTTTGATTTTGAAACAGCGGCGGCACAATACGTCCAAGCCATGCTAGCAATAGAAAACCGCCAACAATAAACATTAATCCCACAATCCATTTACGCGGTAATCTCTCAGAAAAAGCCTGTGGAAGAGTGTTTAGGTCAAAGGACATCATGCATAAGATGAATGCATAAAGGCTTAGTGCGAATATGGCTACGTATACCAAGAACAATACATTGTAAGATGCTAAAGTAGCCATTGACATGTAGGTATAAAGAAAGAAACCAAGAGTGCCTGTCAAAAGCAGGTGTCCGCGCAGAGAGCCCCGAAATGAGAATAAAGCGGAGATTGCCAATAATGGTAAGCCCACCATTAAGGTAACAAAATCATTTCCTTGCATTTGTGCGGCTGAACTGACAGTGTCATAATAATACAATCCCTGTCCGTTGATTGTGACCGATTCGCCACGATGATTGGTAAACGAAAATGCTCCGCCAGGAACTTGATAGAAAAGACCCGCACCTGCGGCTACTAAGGCTAGAAGGAAAATTGGTGGGAGAAGCCACTTGAGTATAGATTGGTATTTCATCTTTTTTTCCTGTGCTCCGATATTTTATTGTATAAACCGCCATCGCGGTAGAGCAGTCGGTTGCCCGACTGACCCCGCACAAATCCCGGCGTCCCAAAGGGATTGCTGCGCTTATGCGGAATTATCGCATCGGGCTTTTCAGAGGTATTCGCATCCGCAAAGGATTAAGCCAGGCCAGAGGCGACACGCATGACTGCGCGTTTGGGACGACCTACGATACGTGGTTTAGTAATGCCGAACCGTTCCATCAGTTGGTTAAAGCCAACCTAATTGTAACTCTTGCGTTACCTGCGCTGGGGCGGACGGAACGCCGTCCGATGTGAAAAATGATGAGGCGTAGAAAACTGCCTGACGCGATATCATCCCCGAATGGGGAAGCGCCCCAGCGTCGGGTGCAAAGTCCTAGTGATCGTCCAGGACGCTTTGTTTGATGCGTTTAATTTGAAGCGACTCACGGTGCAGTTAACCTTTACCAAATCGTTCGGAAATAATTTTTATTCGTA
>JBBSCM010000351.1:0-4050 GCA_038250295.1 Anaerolineales bacterium
ATAGATCTTTTATTTTCCTAATGCCTTTTTCACAGCTTCATATACATCCACAACACCATAACCATAAGCATTGCTTGGCGAATCTCCTGAAAAACATCCGATGGAAGTATCGCCTGTGTATGCTTGAGCCGTATCGATGATAAGCTGTTCAGTCGCATCGATATCGCCGATCAACTCAGGCTGGGCTGACCAGATCAAAGCCACCGCACCGACTACATGAGGCCCAGCCATGGATGTGCCGCCGAAGCTGGCATAAGTCCCTTCCGGAGTGGATGAGAGAATATCCACGCCGGGCGCAATGATGTCAGGTTTGTTTCGTCCTGAACCATCCGCGGTGACAGGTCCGCGACTGCTAAAGTCCGCCATGTTACCAGATTGATCTATCGCGCCGACAGAAAAAACAGAATCATATAAGGAGAGCGGCGATTCAACCGTTTCACAATTTGGCCCGTCATTGCCCGTGGAGACCACTACAAAAATACCCGCATCTCTTAAGTTATCCACCGCATATAACAATGCGTTCGGGTCGCAGCCTTCAATGGTTGGGCAGCCCCATGAGTTATTCAAAACATGCGCGGCTTTGGTTGGGTCGCCATCTTTGAACGGATCGCCGCCATGCGGGAACGGCGCAAGCATGAATTGCATACAATCCAGATATAACGCGGGGTTGGCAAGATTCCTATCCAGGTTTACGCAGCCGATCCATTGCGCCTTGGGCGCAACACCGATCCCGTTTGAGCCGAGGATCGTGCCCGTGGTATGCGTGCCGTGTCCACCCTCATCGTTTGGCGATGTTGTGCCATCCCATGGATCGAACCAGTTGTAATCGTCACCTGAATTCAAGCCGCGATATTGATCGTGAATGGCGGGATGATTTCCATCCACGCCCGAATCTGAATTGCCGATCACGATTCCTTGGCCCTGCACATTAAATTCATTCCAGACTTTATCCGCGCCGATCATCGAGATATTCCATTGCACACTTCCATCCACCTCGGTCAAATATCCAGGCGACGGAGAATCTTCGGGAACAGCGCGCAGGCGCGGGCTGGGAATGACGCGGTCCACTTCGGGGCGGGTCATCAAATAGAGGCGCACCAATGTCCCGCCGCGGACTTCCATCACATTCTCCAAATAATACGGCGTATATACAACGCCAACCTTATCAAAGAATTTACGAAGATCAGCCTGAGTTGTATTTGCATGTTCCGTCAATGTTTCATACGCCGCACTTAATCGTTCATCACGATCTTTGATCGAGACAACATCCGAAATATCGGCCTGGTCTTTCAAGATGACGAAGAGGCGGTCGCTATAGTTTCCTGGACTGCCAAACATGAAAAATAACGAGACGACAAAGATCCACACAACACCAGCTCCCGCCCAACCCACCGCCCGCTTCGTTCTGGACCCCGAGCCTGCTGCTGTTGCGAAACGCAGGATCAACGCGATGATGCTTGTGACCCAGCCGATGAGAATGACGATCCCGCTTGCTTTTGAAGCAAGGCCAAAGATGTCGCCCAAAACAATGGTCAACTCGGTTGGGTCAAAAAATGCCAGGCCTGCAAACGCAAGCAGTGACGTGGCTGCGCCAGCCGCAAATTTGGAAGGCATAACGGCGGAAATTGCAAACGCAAACGAAGGGAGAATGACAAGCAGAAGCAATTGTGAACCGTCATATCCAATGGAAGAACCGAGCAATGCAAGCACCGCGCCGATTCCCACGCCATCCAAAAGTAAATTGCCCGTTGTGGATTCGATCAACGTGGCGGCAAGCAAGCCAAAGACAATACTCGCAAGCAGACTCAGCAGCGCATCACCCAATGAACCGAATGAGCCGTAAATTGCGAACGGGGCGAAAGCAATTCCAGCAACGACAAGGCCAAATGGCAGTGAAGCGCGGTCCCATTCAATTTTATTTTTTCGCAGCCAGATCACAATGCCCGCTCCAATTGCGCACAATAGGAACTGTGCAATGGAGCCAAGCTGATCGTTGTTCGGGCCGAGGGCTCGCAAAAGTAATGCAGGCAACGCCATTACTGCCGCGCCGAATAAACCCGCATACACAGGCTTGAAACGGTCATCTTTGCTGAAGCGCCATAACGCGGCGGTAATGCCTGTCATGACAACGGCCTGAACAGCTAACCCAATTAACCCTGCTATGGCAAGATTCTTCAAACTCAGGGAAGTAATTGCGCTCTGTTCAGTTGACCATAGAATGAAATGATAGATGAACAAACAAAGCGGCATGGGCAAGGCAACGAGTAGAAACAGGACCAACGCACTCGTGGAACGGTTTTGTGGTTCAGTGATTTGTGAGTCGGGAATAGATTCGTTCATAAGATTCTCCTTATTAAAATTAAGCGGAGCGCGGACTTCAGTCCGCTTTTTACAAATTGCAGACTGAAGTCCGCATTCCATTTAATCTTCAGGCGCTTCAGGGATCAGCGCTTCCGGTCCATGCGGATGGACATTAAACAACTTGAATCCCCACTGTACAGATGGGCCAACCAATAAAGCATAGACCAGCGTTCCAATACCCACAGGCCCACCCAACAGCCAGCCAATGGTTACAACCGTCACTTCGATAATAGCGCGCGCTATTCGAATACTAATTCCCGTCGTGCGCTTGATCGCCAGCATCATACTATCCCGCGGACCCGCGCCAGCGTCCACACCGATGTAGATGGCGCTTGCCAGGCCCATCAGTAGAATCGCCAGCAGCAGCATTCCAATTTGCAGGGGCAGGTTATCTTTTATAGATGGAATGATCGAAAGCCAAAAATCCTCCCACGGCCCGATGGACAGGATATTTGCCAGCGTGCCCCAGCCGATCTTCTCGCGCATGATCAATGCGCCGGACAACACCATAAACCCCATGAGCACAGTCATTGTCCCGATGGAAATATGAAGTTTTTCCGCCAGCGCCACTTCCAACACCGCCCACGCGCTTGTGCCAATGTTGCCGCGGATCATCAATGTGATCGCGAGGCCAAATAATAGGAAACCAATTTCAATTCTTATAAAATCACGAATAAAAGTATTCCAGCGGATCGGTTTGAACATAGTTCTCCATTTACAGATATGTCATTGCGAGGAGGGTGCTCTTCCCGACGACACTTGCGCCGTACGCCAGTGCGGTGAGCAATCTCCTGATTGACATGGAGATTGCTTCGGGGAGAACGCCCTCGCAATGACATCTGCGATGATACCATGATGTGATAAACTGGCCGCATGACGCAAATCATAGAAACCCACCGAGATCAATTCACCATTAGCAACGATAATACGCGCCTGGATATCGATACCATCCTTGATTTTTTTACGCGCGCCTACTGGACCAAGGGACGTCCGCCGGAGCGCACGAAACGCGCACTGGCTAATTCACTTGTCTTTGGCGTTTATGAAGGGAGGAAACAAATTGGCATTGCCCGCGTGATCAGTGACTATTCCATCTTTGCCTATATTTGCGATGTGTTCATTCATGAAGATTATCGCGCACATGGACTCGGCAAATGGCTGATGGATACCATCATGTCACACCCCGATTTGCAGGGCCTGCGCCGCTGGACGCTGGTCACACGCGATGCGCATGGATTGTATAAGCAATACGGATTCGATTCACTTGCAAACCCCGATGGCTGGATGGAGATTTTGAATCCATATCCAGGCGAGGGCAGGGATTAATCTACGTCATTGCGAGGGCGATCTTGTTCTTCGCCCGAAGCAATCTCCTTATTGTGTTGGAGATTGCTCACCTGCACTGTCCTTCGACTGCGTTCCTCGAAAAGCGCTCGTCTCTCCGCTCAGGACGAAACGAGCATTCCAAGCACATTCACTAATAACAACCTCCAGCGCAAACGTGACCAGGTCTTGATCGCGTCATTTGCATCTGCACGGGTTATTGGCGAAGGCGCAAATAAACTGTGCGAGAAAAGTTCGGTTAATTGACTGATCTCTTTATGAGAAGGTGTGATCCAATTTTGCAAACGGGCGGAAGTTTTTATCGCTGAGAGTCTTTCAATGAGGGCATGCGAATATGAAAGCGCG
>JBBSCM010000352.1:0-4037 GCA_038250295.1 Anaerolineales bacterium
ACTGCGCTCGAAACAGTTTACGCGGATGATGTAATGGGACAGGATACTTTGTCCATTATGGATACTTTACAAACGCTTGACCCTCTGACTTATGTATCCTCCCGTGATGCGAAATATCCTGATACAGAATTCGGCCTCGCCCTTAAACAAACTGCCATGCTAATCAAAGCCAATGTTGGTCTCGAAGTTTCAGCCATTGATGTGGGTGGTTGGGATACCCATTTTGCGCAAGGCTCATCCACTGGCTTGATGCCAAACCTGATGAAAGATCTGGCCGATGGCCTCGCTGCTTTTCATGCAGATATGTTTGATCATCAAAATCAACTCACCACGGTCACCATGTCTGAGTTTGGACGACGCGCATCCGAGAATGGAAGCCTTGGCACAGATCATGGTCACGGCAGCATGATGATGGTCTTGGGCGGCAATGTGGATGGCGGCAAAGTTCATGGTCAATGGCCCGGGATGCAGGCAGGTCAATTAATTGGGCCCGGCGACCTTGCAGTCACAACTGATTACCGCGATGTGCTCTCTGAGATTCTGACCAAGCGATTAAATAACCCCGCAACGGGTGAGATCTTCCCTGAATATCAACCAACGATGCCGAATGTGTTGAAATAATTTTGTTTATTGCCCGCCCATGTCCACTGTAATATACCCGCCAAAATCGCTGTTTGCATAATACGCATATCCCACGCCAATTTCGGTGATGTATGGATTGAGAACAAAATCCCAGTGACCAGGGTCCGCGCGCCATTGATCCATCGCATTTTGTGGTGTGCCAATGGCAATGATTTCACTGCCTCCCGGGTAACCTGTACGCCTGATTCTATCGGTGAGGTAGGAGCCGTCTGAACCCGTATGACCCAGAAAGTTATTGCAGGCCATATCTGCGCTGTGGCCTTGTGCGGCGATAGTCAGCTGCGAGTTGACTGTCAGTGTGGGCAGGCTTGCATTGGCGCGTGCTTGATTAATGAGTGAAATAACTTCTGAAACATAACCTGCATTCTGACTGTACGAGCAATTGCTATTACCGCCAGCAGGCACAAAAGGTGTGTTTGCAGAATTGCTTGCGCTTGTTGCCTGTGTTGTGACAACCCCAACATTGATCTTCACCCAAAATGTTTTTTCAATTCCAATCGGCACATCTTTTCCAGTTGTGTCGTTTATTGTGAAGTAACCTGTGAATGTTCCATCGGATGATGGGGCGGTCAACTCTACCGAAGCTTGCACCTTGTCCTTCGGAGCAGTATCAGGAATCGGCGCGGAAAGAGGCGCGTTCATTTGGTCGCCTGCTGCAAACTTAAGGACATATCCGATCCATGGACAAGTCCCATTGTTTAGGAATTCCCAGGTCTTTGTAAAAGTTTCCCCGGCCCTCATTTGTGTGTTATCGGGGATGGTGACATCGCGCAGGAGTACAGCGCTGTTTGTACAATTTGGGGGCGCCGTGACGGCCAGTGTGGGTGCAAGAGTAACCTCTGGCGAGGGAGTCAACGTAGCTGGAACAAATCCAGGTTTTGTTGGCGGCAAAGTTGCTGTAACAAAATTTTGTTTAACGGGAGTTGATGTCTCTGAATCAACTGAAACGGAAATGCAGGATGTAAGCAGGGCGGCGGTGAGGCAGAGGAGGATTATTTTTTTATACATATTTAAACGCAACACGCAACGCATTAGAACATCATCATCTGCCCGCTGGATTTTTCAACGGGGTCGCTGGCAATCTGTTCTTCAAGCGACTCGCGCGTCAGAATCGGGACATCGGAGAGGGTGCGCAGCAAACGATATTTCACCACCTGCACATTTTTTAAACGCGCGGCCAGCGCAGGGTCACGTTGTAATTTATACGCGGCCAGCGCGGCGCGCCCGCCGGGAATGACGATGATCGTATCAACAGCGGATGTTTCCAATGCGCGCCCGATCAATGCAGAAGCCAATACATAAAACGAACGCACAGGTTTTCCGTTTTCATCCCATATCAAAAGTTTATCCTCCCTGCGCGTTTTGTACTCCAATCTTTTGCCGATTGTTTCGATCAAGGTGGAAATGTTATTCAATTCATCACGCCGCGCCGATGATATATCCTCTTCGCGCAGTTTCCAATAACCATCCTCCCGTTCCGCGTAAGAATTTAATATGGCGTAGATCAGACCTTTGGAAGGCGTCAATAAACCTGGAAAGAGCGGATACAGTTCATTCTCAACTTCAAGATACAGGGCATTTTTATTTTTTTGCAGGAACTTAACAATTGCCATTTCCACGCGGTCTGAAAGTGATTCTTTGCTTTCAATCTGGTCTGTTGGTCGAGTAGAGCGGGCGATTTCCCCGCTCGTATCGAGACCCGTATCGGGACCCAAGCCCCACATCCCCGTTTCAATATTTTCACCTGATGAATAATGAACGAACTTTTCCTGATCTTTTAATTCAGATTCAAATAACGCAGATGTCGTCCGCAGCGCTTCATCAAATTCCTGCCCAGGTTGTTTGAGAGCGTGTGCTTCAGCCAAAGCGATCAACCCGGCTGTGTGTACATGTAAATAGCTCGCAGGCTCGCCGCGTGCTGCAAGATATTCTTCAATTGCGGTTTGTAAAATATTGACATCGGTGTTTTGTACAGTTTGTTTTTGCCCACACTTCCAAAGTATTTGTACCGCGTCATGTTCGGTTCGCAGAGCCACGCTTTCCAAGGAAAAAGCAGATGCGCTTGCCGCGCTAAAAACAGAAGTGAGAAAGGACGGCTCCGCTTCAGGCAGTAAGCCAAAAAATGGAACACCATCAGGAAGAATATCAATCAAGTGGTTGAATGCCGAATGTAAAGCCGTTGCATTCCAGGCCCAGTCGTATCTTCGCCGCCGCAGCGCAACTTTATATGGCTCCACGGCATCCTTGCCCCATAGCCAACCCGCCCACAATGCAGAGAGAGTCCAAAAAGCCTGGTTGGGGCGCGGCACCGAACCAATCACAGCCGCAATGGGTATTTCTTTTTTGACCTCATGCGCCAGATCCTTCAAGCGACCATCATAGATGCAGATTCCGCCGCTCTCTGGAATCTTTTTAGGCCACGCTTCACACGGGACCGTTGAACCTGTCTCTGCCCAAAGGCTGAGTCCACGCTCAAGCATCATCCACACATTATGCTCGCGGAATTGATTCGGTGTGCTCAACTGCTTGGGCCGCGGACGTTCGGCAGGGTGCGCCCAAATTGTATTGCCCGCATCGCACGCAATGAGCATCAGTGCAGTCAATGCGCGTTTACGTTCTGGGGAGAGATTTAAACTATCCAGCCGATTGACAATTGTCGTCAGCACATAAAGCGGACGCGGCAAATAATATTGAATGGCTTCTTCAGCATAAAACCGATCTTCATCATTTAAGGCGACAACTTTTTCAAATGCCCGTGAGCGGTGCAGCGAGTCTGTTTCCGCTATCTTTTTTACACGTTCAATGTCTTCATCGGTTATGGCACGTTCACCAGAGTCGCCGCAGTGTTTGCACTCGTAAATGCGCGCGTAGGGTACGTCCTCGCCTTTGCGCCATAAAAAAGCCTGCGCCTGGATTTCAACATTACATTTTTCGCATGTGGTGAAATATAAAGATTGAAGATGACCTTCGAGTCTTTCGTCCCCTTTTTTTACAGCGCCCAAGTCTGCAAGCGCGGCGGTGAACTCAGATTGTGCGGGCGGATTGGCAAACATCTCCACTAGAAAGCGTGTGACAGGGTTGTTCGCGGTGACCAGCACACGATAGCCGCTGCGCGCGGCTTCCAGCACCAGCCGAGGAGAGAATCCGAATGGGTCAAGCAGCCAACCGCCGGGTAAGTTTAGACGCGAGAGCCAGGCGGAGATCACCCCCTCCTCAAGCGGAGGTAGAAATCGCGAGAGCGGTCCCGGGTCAGCGGGTTTCAATCCAGCAATGTAGGGTTGAAAATCCATATTGGGTTTAAGTATACATCTCCTCAAGGCGGAGTGCGGACTGAAGTCCGCATACTTTACAAAACAAGCGGACTAAAGTCCGCGTTCCGATTTTTTGGCAGAAAA
>JBBSCM010000353.1:0-4004 GCA_038250295.1 Anaerolineales bacterium
AAGGTTACTGAGGTTGCCTCACCTTTCTCTTTTACCACGCCTGTGCTGGCCTGGACTTCAGGAAAAGAGACATCGTGCTGACCTTCGCCACCGTTGATAAGCATAATGGTAATTGTCTCGCCGGGTCTGGCGCTCAAGGTGGGATTTGAAATTCCATTGATCTCGTCGCTGACACCTAGAAAGATCAAGTTTCCGTCTTTCAGGTCGGTGGTCAGCACATATTCCCTGGTGCTGCTTTGAGAGCTTGTGCCTCCACATGCTGCGATGAGAACAGCGAGTACAATGGCGACTCCAAAAAAACTGATGAACTTTTTCATTCTATGCTCCTAATTAAAGTTTGTGAACATTAAGTTTGGCAAGTTCTTCAAGGAAGACTTCTTCACTAAGATCGTATGCAGTAACAACTTCCTTGAGTTTGCAAAAACGGGCGAGGGAACAAATTGCGCAGCCTGTGCCCTGGTCAATAAAGAACCTGACCGCCATTGGGGTTGCTGCCAACAAGTCTGCAACAGTGGTCTCCGAAATTGCCAAAATGTCTTTCATGATGAGTGTAGAATATCGTATTCCCCCAAGTCTGTCTTTGCGCTGGCGCAAATAAGAATGGGCAGAAAGGGAAGGTTGAACACTTGCCCGCTTTGACAAAGGCAGCACAAGCATGGTATCAGTTGATCTTATAATAAACACTCCCCGGCCACATCCTGCAGCCGGGGAGTATCTTCATCCGCCACTTGGGGGATTTTTTGTCCTGCTTACTTTTACTTTTCGAGGCCGTCCGCAATCCGAACCAAATCATGCGGATTGATGATGCTGATACGTTCCCGGCCTGCTTTGATGATTCCCTGTCGGTCCCATTCGCTGAGCAGACGGCTGACGGTGTATAACGTGGTGCCCGTCATTTCTGCGACATCCTGTCTTGAAAAGGATAATTCAATTCCCGCCTCTTTTCCCGCCCTGACGCCTGATTGCCCGGCCAGGCGAATCAGCGCGTTGGCCACTCTCTGCTCAACGCGCTCTGTTGCCAATTCGCGATACCGCGCTTGCATTTCCTGAATATAGGAAGTCATCAGGGTCATTAGATCGAATGCGATTTGCGGACGGGTTTCCAGCATCTTGTGCAGGAACTCGCTTTTGATGGCGAGGGCGGTGCTGTCTTCCAAAGCTTGGGCAGTGGCTGGGTAAACGGCTTCTTTGCGAACCGCTCCCAGAGCGCCAAACATACCCCACGGACGAATTGTCCGCAGGTTTACTTGCTGACCATTGGGATGCGATTGCTGGAGTTTCGCTTGCCCGCTGGTTAGAACATAAAGGTGTTCTGCTGGGTCGCCCTGAAAAAAGAAAAAACTGCCTTCCTCGATCGAGCGGGTGATGCTGTTTTTAAAAATAAGAACTAAGTCTTCATTTGTAGCATTTTGAAAAACGACAACCTGACGCAAATCCTTCGACGATATATCCACCCCATTATTTTACACCCTAAGAAGATGACATTTGTCAGCTTGACGGTGGTCAGGGATTTGATTTATATTTGGGTTATCCCTACCCCCCTGGGGGGGGGTAAGAGAAATGCAAGATGCCTTATCTGAAAATTAGAGGTAACCATGGAAAACGATAACACGATCCGAAGGTTGAAGACAGTCGAAGGCCATCTTCGCGGGGTTATCCGCATGGTGGAAGAGGATGCATACTGCATTGACGTGATCCGTCAGATACAGGCTGTAGAGGCCGCCTTGAACAAAGTGAGCTCGAGGATTCTTGAAGAACATCTAAATTCATGCGTGATCACCGCTATTCAGGGTAATGATAAGAAGGAACGCGAACGGGTCTTGAAGGAAATTACCGAAGTGTTTGAAATGTCCACTAAAGTTTGATGAATAACTCGGTAGTCTCGATACGCCTTCGGCTGCTTGACCACCGGTGAATATAGAAAATGAAAATTATGTGACCCAAGGAGAAATTAACCATGACTACAGTAACTTATACCGTCCCCGCCATTTCCTGCGGACATTGCACTCACACCATCGAAACTGAGGTAGGCGAGCTGCAAGGCGTTCAATCTGTGAAGGCAGCAATTGACACGAAGAAAGTGGAGATCACTTTTGATGCGCCTGCGAGTGAAGAAGTGATAAAGGCTTTGCTGGCTGAGATTGATTACCCTGTTGAGGGATTGATTACCTTGTAGTTAATTAACGTAACACGCAACACGCAACGAAAATATTACGTGTTGCGTGTTCCGTTTGTGTAAGGAATTGAAATGAGCAATACAAAACAACTAACATTGCCAATTACTGGTATGACTTGCGCGAACTGTGTTGCTACAGTGGAGCGCAATTTGAAGAAACTGGACGGGGTGCAAAGCGCGGTGGTGAACCTTTCATCCGAGCGCGCCACCGTGGACTTCGACTCCGTCAAACTCGCGCTGACCGACGTCATTGCGCGGGTGAATCGTGCCGGCTATGGCGTTGCCACAGGCGAAGCGGATTTGATCATCAAGCGGCTATCTGACGATAATGATGCGCGTCGTTTGGAGAAGGCGCTTGCCAAACTTGAAGGTGTGTTGGAAGCGCAGGTGACATTCACCACTGAAAAAGCGCGTGTGAAATATGTGCCAACGATTATTACTCAGGCGGAACTTCGCCGCGCGGTAGCATCCGCTGGATTTGAAGCCATGGAGCTCGGCGGCGAGGCGGAAGACGCCGAAGCCAAAGCACGCGAGCATGAGATCAACGAGCAGCGCCGCCTGCTGATTATTGGCTTGATTTTCACCGTGCCACTTTTCCTGCTCTCCATGGCCAAAGACTTCAACCTGCTTCCCGCATTCGTTTACTCTGAGAATGCAATGGAAGGAATGCGCGAAGCGCAGCCCTGGTTTGGCTGGTTAATGCTGGCTCTGGCTTTGCCTGTTCAATTTTATGTGGGCTGGCAATACTATGTGGGTGCGTTCAAAGCCTTGCGAAACAAATCCGCGAATATGGACGTGTTGATCGTAATGGGTTCATCTGCTGCGTTTTTCTATTCACTGCCGATTACATTTGGCCTGTTGATGGGACACGTCTATTATGAGACAGCGGCTGTCATCATCACCTTGATCAAACTTGGAAAATTTCTGGAGGCGCGCGCAAAAGGACGTACCTCCGAGGCTATTAAGAAATTAATGGGGCTGCGCGCCAAAACCGCCCGCATCATTCGTGACGGAGTTGAAACCGAAGTCCCTGCGGATGATGTACGCGTGGGTGATGTTGTGATTGTGAAGCCCGGCGAGAAGATTCCCGTCGATGGCGTGGTCGTTGAAGGTCGCAGCGCGATTGATGAATCCATGCTGACGGGTGAATCTCTGCCCGTTGAGAAGAAACCCGGTGACGTGGTTATCGGCGCAACGTTGAACAAACTCGGTCTGTTGAAATTCGAAGCCACCAAAGTTGGCAAGGAAACTGCGCTTGCGCAGATCGTTAAACTTGTGGAAGATGCGCAGGGAAGCAAGGCGCCGATCCAAAAAATGGCGGACCAGGTCTCTGCGATATTTGTCCCAATCGTGATCGGCATTGCGGCACTTACTTTTGCAGGCTGGTATTTCCTTGGACCCGCTCTGCCGATCAATTCTGATATCGATAATTTTACGCGTGCGCTGATTTATATGGTTGCCGTGTTGGTGATTGCCTGCCCATGCGCCATGGGACTTGCCACTCCGACCGCAATTATGGTCGGCACCGGTAAAGGCGCGGAGTCGGGAATTTTGTTCCGCACCAGTGAAGCCCTCGAACGTGCGGGCAGAGTCAACGTGGTGGTTCTGGATAAAACAGGAACGATCACGAAAGGTCAGCCTGCTGTGACGGACATAATTACCAATAGCCAATTACAAATTACTAATGATGAACTTCTTCGCCTTGCTGCGTCTGTTGAGAAGGGCAGTGAACATCCGCTGGGTGAGTCTATTTGGGCAGAGGCAACCACTCGCGGACTGGTTTTAGTAGAACCCACTGGTTTTAAAGCAGAGGCTGGGCATGGCGTGC
>JBBSCM010000354.1:0-3992 GCA_038250295.1 Anaerolineales bacterium
GCTCCAGAAGATGACCCGCAGCAAAACCCGCCTGATAACCCGGAGGGGATTCGTTTTATCAGCAAAAAGTACACAGCCGAAGAAGAATTGGATGCTGTGGTCAAGTCGGTGAAGAGTCATTTGGACTCATTTGCTGAAGATGAGCAAAAACCAACGATTGCGATTCTTGTCCCAAGAAACAATCGCGGCATTGAAGTGATCGAAGGGCTCAAGAAGAAAAATATCGAAGTGATCGAGTTGATCTCATCTACGTCTAATACGCGTGCGGCGGCGGGATCGTTGAATTATTTATTATCGTATCTGGCAGACCCTCAATCCGCGCGCAAGTTGTCGAAGGCGTATGAAGTCTTTCGGCGGGATTGGCGCGTGAGTCCGTCATTGCGAGACGGCGCTCTTCCGTCGACACTTGCGCCGCACGCCAGTGCAGGTGAGCAATCTCCACCAAACGAGGAGAATCTCAACGATGAGGAGATTGCTTTGCGAAGTGCGCTCGCAATGACGACGCGAAGTGGACTCCTCGCAACGACATCAAATTTATTGCGGACGCTGGTTCATGTGGAAAATTTCATCGCGCCGAGTCAAGCCGATGACTGGCTGGCAGGCTTGGGTGAGTCCGAAGCGGCGCACGTCATCGAAGAGTTAAAAGAATTTCGAGTCAATGTCCAGCGTTGGTTGAATGCGGTCACACTTCCCATTGACCAGTTGGTGCTGACGTTGGCGCAGGATGTTTTCACGGAAGCGTCCGATTTGGCGTTGGCGCATAAACTGGCGTTGGTGTTACGCAAAGCAGCGGATGATCACAACGATTGGCGCCTGCCAGAGTTGACGGCTGAACTGGCGGTGATCGCAAAAAATGAACGGCGCTTCATTGGCTTCTCAGAAGATGACTCGGGCTTCGACCCTGAACGTCATCGCGGCAAGGTGGTGGTGACGACGATGCACAAGGCCAAGGGGCTGGAGTGGGACCGCGTGTATATGATGTCGGTCAATAATTATGACTTCCCATCGAACATGCCGAATGACCGTTTTATTTCGGAGAGGTGGTTCGTGCGGAGTGGATTAAATCTCGAAGCCGAGGCGCTGGCACAGTTGACCGCGTTGGAGTCGACCAGTGAATATGATGGCTACGAGGAAGGCACGGCAACGATGCAGTCGCGGCTTGGGTATGTGAAGGAACGCCTGCGTTTGTTGTATGTGGGGATCACGCGCGCGAAGAAGGATTTGATCGTGACTTGGAATTCAGGCAGGCAGGGCGATGCCACGCCGCGGGGGGGGGGGGGGGGGGGGTTGGGATGGTGGGAAGGAAATGAAAACGGGATATAATATCAAAAGCCATTGAGAGGCAGCCATGAACAAGACACTCAACCAATTATCAACCAATGAATTCGAGACTCTCGTCGAACGCGCCGTGGACAGGCGGCTCGAAGTCTGAATGACGCAATTGATGGACGCGCTTTCCAGCATCGAAGAGCCTGCCAGCGAATTGCGCCCTGAATTCGCTGAGTCTCTGCGAAAGGCAATCCAGCAATCCCAGGCGGGCGAAGGCATGGATTTGAAATCCTTCCGCGAAGAGATCGGGGGATGAAGACCTATCAAATCATCCTGACGCCCGAAACACAAGTGGATTTGAGGAGGATTGCGTCAGCGATAAGAACGCGTCTGCTCGACAAATTAGAATGGATCGGGGAAAACGCAGAACTCATTCAGCATCAGGCTTTGCAAGGCGATGAATGGAAAGGGTGTTTCAAATACCGCGTGGGTGATTACCGTATCGTCTACAAATTGGATCATCCTGCCCAAAAACTGTTTGTATTGAAAATAGGCCATCGGCGCGAAGTATATAAGTGACGCTGGATGTGGGCATCACGCGCGCAAAGAAGGATTTGATCGTGACGTGGAATTCAGGCAGGCAGGGCGATGCCACGCCGAGTCTGGCGTTGAGTGAGTTGATGGGATGGTGGGAAGGACAAGGATGAAAGATGAACGCTTCGCGTGAAGTGTGAAAAACGGTCTCGGACGTAATGTCCACGAGACCGTTTTTGTGTTTGTGCTATAATGCCAGAAATTCTGAATTTCCGATTTTCTGGAGAAAATTATGACAACAGTACAAATCCGCAGTAAAGGGTCAATCACCCTCCCCGCTAGCTTTCGCAAAAAATATAATTTGGAAGAAGGAGAGTTTTTCAAGTTAATAGACGTTGGTGATGGCTCATTTTTTCTGGTTCCTATGAATAGCAAAGTTATGAAGAATGCAGATAAGGTGGCTAAGAAGGTCAAGGAGGCCAACGTCACATTAGATGACTTGCTCCAAACATTGGATGAAGAACGCAAACGCTACTACAAAGAACACTATGTCAAAAGTTAAAGTGTTTCTTGATAGCAGTGCTGTAATTGCTGGCGTGATTTCATCATCGGGCGCAGCGCGCGTATTGTTGGTGATGTCTGAAAATGGGCAGATAGAAACTTTCATTAGCGAACAGGTCATTGCTGAGAGCGAACGTTCCATTGCAAGGAAAGTTCCCCAAGCGTTGCCTGAACTTCGCGAAACCCTAAAGGATTCCAATCTAAAGATCATTCACAACCCAACACAAGAAGAAATAGATGAAAATGTATCCCTGATTGCCGATCCAGATGATGTTCCAATTTTGCTTGCGGCTATGAAAGCCCATGTGGATTATCTTGCCACACATAACCGTAAACATTTTCTTGACGATCCAAAAGTGGCTGAGAGCTCAGGAATCAAAATTGGAACGCCTGGGAATGTCCTTGCGTGGATTAGAGAGAATTTAAATTTGGGATGAAAAACGGTCTCGGGTGGGATGGTAAATAGCGCCTCCCGCCCTTCGGGCACCCTCCCCAAATCCGTAATTAAGCTTGCACAAGCGATTTAAATTATATAATTCGGATTTGGAGAGGGAAGAACAAAGATGAAAAACGGTCTCGGACATAGTGTCAACGAGACCGTTTTTGTTAGAGTAGCATTGACACATGCGCATGTGGGTGTGTATAATTCTGCTATATCAGGAGTTCGTATGGAAAATCTACAACGAGTCAATCTATTGCTGGAAAAACGTCAACGCGAGGCATTGGAAAAACTTGCGCGCCAGCACAATCGCAGTGTCAGCGATTTGGTGCGGGAATATATCACCGCAGGGTTGAGGGAGGATAACAGCCAGCAGCGTGAAAGACTACTTGCGCTTGAAAATGCCCGCGCCTTCAAAGTCCGCGTGATGAAACGGCGTAAAAGGAAACCAGTCGCAAATACTGTTAAAGTAATGGAACGAATGCGAGAGGAGAGGGTCAATGAGTTATTGGGTCGTAGACGCTAATATTGCAATCCGTACCGCAGTAGACTTAACGGACAGCCTGGAACGATTTTGGGCACAAGTTGATGAGCAGCAAATTACCCCATGTGCGCCGCGCCTGTGGATGAGCGAAACCACGTCCGCAATTCGGTTTTTGCTCTCGCAAAAAGAAATCACATCTGACGAGGCGGAAGAGGCATTGAGGACGATGCATGGCTTGCGTATTGAAATCATCAACGAAGACGAAGAGCTAAGTCTGCGGGCACTTGAATTGGCTGGCAAACTTGGTCAATCCAAGGCTTATGATGCATTCTATCTTGCATTGGCAGAAAAGTTAGTCGCAGAATTTTGGACTGCGGATGAACGTCTCTTCAATCGTTGTCGAAAAGATTTGAAGTTGAATTGGGTACATTGGATTGGGGAATTGTAGGAAATTTATAATATAGGCACTTCGGTAAAGGAGATTGCACAAATTATCGTGTCCATGTAGAGCGGATTTGGAGCACCTAAAGGTGTGCTTCGCGAAGGGAATTGCGGGATTATCCATAATACGTAGTACAATGAACTCACTTCGCAATATGGCGAAAGAGTTTGAAAATTTTGTTTTGCCTATTCTCGGGGGAAATGAGTAGCCGCTTGTAAACGAAATCCTGAAACTCCCCAATGAGACCAAAACCGTGAAAAAGC
>JBBSCM010000355.1:0-3970 GCA_038250295.1 Anaerolineales bacterium
ATTTCTTTATCGCCAGATTTCAGGATCAATGAGTGGGTAGATACATCACATGCCTTTGCGACCGTACCGCAATAGAGCGTGATGCCGCGTCGATCCAATTCTGCTTGAATGACTTCGGAGGCTTCGGGAATGGATGTCATCAACGGGCGTCTGTCGAGCGCAAACATGGTCACTTTTGTGCCGATCTTTTGAAAGGCGAAAGCCATCTCCAACGCGATCACACCCGCACCTACAACCACCAGATGCTTGGGCGCGTTTGTAATATCAAATAGACTTTCATTGGTCAGAACCATTTCTGGCGGCAGACCTGGGATGTCGATCATGCGCGGACGCGCACCCGTAGCGATGACGATGTTATCGGCGGTCAGTTCGCGGCTTGCGCCGTCAAGAGTCACGCTCAAGGTTTTCGGCGCGCTGAATTTCGCCATACCTTGAATGAAGGTCAGGTTCTGCATGTGCTTAACTTCTTCGGTTTCCTTGTCGCGCAATGCGTCACGCTTGCGGGTCACTTCCTTGACAATGTCGTCTGGATTCATGCCTGGCTTGAAATTCTTTGCCAGGTGAATCAACGTCTTGGACGGCACACAGCCTACGTTGGTACAGTCCCCGCCGACATGATGCCCTTCGATGAGTGCCACCTTGCGCCCCAGCCCCGCCAGGCCGATGGCAACGGTCATGCCGCCCGAGCCCGCTCCAATTACGATGGTTGAATAATGTTCTGTCACTTTGAAATTCCTTCCCGTTTTTTGAATATCCTTGAGAGCGCTATGCTGACAATGAAAATGGCAACTGAAAACCCAAGCGTCACAGGATTGAGTTTTGGCAAAGCGCCGTTGAATGTTTCAATGGATGCGCCGAAGCCGATAAATGCCATTGTCCCTGGAACCGAACCCAGCGCGGTAGCTAAAATGAACGGCCAGAATTTGATTTGTAAAAAGCCCGCCAAATAACTGACTGCGTCATACGGAAGAAAGATGAAGCGCATGACCATCACCGTTTCAAAACTATTGGCGCGCATACGTGCCGCATATCTTTGTATGAGGTTATCCCCGCCATCTTCTTTTAATAATCCTTCTCCAAAGTAATGCCCCACATAATAAGCAATTGTTGATGAGATATTACTGGCGACGATGGTATAGAGCACGCCGAGTACAGGGCCGAAGACAAAGCCGCCAGCCAGAGTCAGGATCGTAGACGGGAACAGGATCAAAGGACGCAGAGCGTATAATCCAACATAAATGAGCGGACCCCAAAATCCATCCTTTAGAAAATCCAGCAATTTCTGTGCGACTTCCAACGAAGAAAGATGATTACTCTTGGCAATCCATTGGTAGCCTGCGATTAATAATACCCAAAACAACAGGATAATAATCTTTTGGGCGTGTTCCTGTACCCAGGGTTTGGCTGTTGCGTTTTCGGTGATCTTTTCCATAAATTTGTTACCTCTCCAAATAGAGGAAAAAAAGCTGAAAATTCTTACCTTTTTTTGAAAACTCGAATTGGGAAATAGTAAGAAAAATAGAATCTTTGAAATCAACAATATAGGCACTTACAAAGGAATGGAAACAACATGGAAATTGATAAACCCCTGCTCAAATCACTCCTTATCATGGCAGATATCATCGAAGCGCGCGACCCGTACACGGGCGGTCATGTTTGGCGTGTTTCGCAGTACGCCAAATTACTGGCCATCAAAATAGGACTACCTGAAGAAGAAGTCATCAGGATCAGCATTGCCGCCTATCTGCATGACCTGGGCAAGGTCGGCATTCCCGATGATATTTTGCAAAAAGCCGAAGCATTGACGGATGCTGAATATGCGATCATGAAGACCCATCCATCCATCGGAAGCAAGCTGCTTAGCGGACATCCGCTTGCGGGTTTGGTTTCATCGGCTGCAAACGATCATCATGAACGGATTGATGGAAGGGGATACCCGAATGGATTGCGCGGCGAACAACTCTCGCTGATTGCGCGAATTGTCAGCATTGCCGACGCCTTCGACGCCATGACCAGTACCCGACCCTACCGCAAGGGAATGCCTGTGGATGTTGCATTAGACATCCTTGAAAAAGGCTCTGGGACTCAGTTCGACGCTGAACTCGTTGGACACATGTGCGAGCTGGGTCATGCGGGTGATTTGGCCCATATCGCAGGTCACACCGCTGATGGCATTCCTGTAGTTACTTGTCCACACTGCGGACCTGTTATCGCCATTCCGCGAAATACGAAAGACGGTGAAATTATCTATTGCCGCGCCTGCCATAGTCAATTGGAATTACATCGTGCAGGCGATACTTTTGACGCAGAGATGGTTGGTATGACGGACGATCCACGCAACCTGGAGCCGCGCGCAAACGAAGATGCGGTGGATGATATTCTGGAGAGCATTGCATAGTGAATTTATTTGCAAGTTCACTGTAATTTGGCGATGGCTGAGTAACCGTTAAGATATACTCAATCCTGTTAAGTAAAGCGCCATAAGTTATTAGGCAAATTTGTTCCTTTGGCAGTTGCACTGCCGAAGGCGCGTTCGTCCAGCAGTGCAACTACTGGACGAACGATGTAACTGTAATCATAGTGATAACCTTGCAGGCTGGAGTATTTTGCATGAAGAAGCCACCCCCAAAAGTACAAACTACCGTCGATAACCAATCAGTAAACTTAGAGCACAAAGCGGGGAAGGCGAAGCATGCGCACAAACAGGAAAATGAAAACAGCATTGTAAGCGAGGAACTCTACCAACTGCTCTTCAATTACAGCAATGACGCCATGTTTGTGTCGCTAAGAGTGGAAGGGGAAAATATGCCAGGAAAATTCATTGAAGTCAATGACACTGCCTGCTTATGGCTTGGCTACACCCGCGCAGAATTGCTCCAAATGACTCCGCTTGATATTAGCGCTCCGCTGTCCACGCTTCCTGAAAACATGGAGGTGTTGGCAAAAAATAGACAGGCGCTTCATGTGGAAGTCCATATCACAAAGGCTGGGCGGGAAATTCCAGTTGAGATCAGCACAAAGGTATTTGAACTAAATGGCAGACAATTCAATCTGTCCATTGCCCGCAACGTCACCGAGCGCAGGCAGGCGGAAACCGCATTGCGTGCCAGCGAAGAACAATTCCATGCATTGGTTAGTAACAGTCTGGATGGAATTCTTCTGACGCAGCCGGACGGTCAAATTTTTTCCGCCAATCCAGCCATGTGTAAATTGTTGGGGCGCACCGAAGAAGAGATCAAGCAGCTCGGGCGAGCCGGTATTATCGATACGACGGATCCGCGTTTAGCAGCGGCTTTGGCCGAGCGGCAGCGTACTGGCAAATTCGTCGGCGAGTTAACCTTTGTCCGCAATGACGGCAGTCGATTTCCAGTTGAGATCACCAGTCAAATTTACGTCGCAGGCGGGCAACAGCGCACGAGCATGTTTGTCCGCGACATTACCGAACGCAAGCTGGCGCAGGATAAATTACGCGCGTCGGAATTAAAACTTAAATCGCTTTTTGATCTGTCGCCCGTCGGTATTTCGGTCGTCAGTGAAAGCCACGACATCAGTGATATGAACTCTGCCCTGGAAAAGATAACCGACATATCGCGTGCGGGCTTGTTGCGCGGCGACTACACCCGCCGGAAATATATCCGCGCCGATGGGTCGCTGTTTCCCCCGCAAGAGTTCCCCTCCCTGCGCGCCATCCAGGAACAAAAATCCATCCTCGATGTCGAGATCGGCATTGTCAAAGAAGATGGTTCGATCATCTGGACGCTGGTGAGCGCGACTCCGCTGCCGGATCGTTCTTCGGTGACGATTACAACAGATATCACCGAGCGCAGGCAGGCGGAAACCGCATTGCGTGCCAGCGAAGAACAATTCCATGCATTGGTTAGTAACAGTCTGGATGGAATTCTTCTGACGCAGCCGGACGGTCAAAATTTTTCCGCCAATCCAGCCATGTGTAAATTGTTGGGGCGCACCG
>JBBSCM010000356.1:0-3955 GCA_038250295.1 Anaerolineales bacterium
AAACTCATCAAGTTTGTGCCCGGCCTCGGGGTCATTGTCATAATCAATTCCTGAAAAAGCCATGAACAAGGCCACAGCAGGGCGCAGGTCGGCCATGAACATTTCCTGTCCGCTGCGCAAATGTTCATGAATGGCCGGCAGTACCCATGCCCGCGCTTTTTCTTCACTTAGTGTTGACGATAGATCCTCCCAGGGGAATGGCTTTGCGGGTATGTTCAAACTACCCAGCACCGCGCACGATATATTGCTTCCGGTTTCGCGCCATTCATTAACTGTTACGAGATCGTTGAGTAGTTTTGCTGTTTCTGAAAATAGAACGATTTCATCTTTACGGGTGTGATTCTCGATCTGATCCAATGTTTCAAGCATGGACCCTGCCAGCATTTCAAACACCTGAATGTCCGCGTCGCCTACCAGATAGCGATGTACATTCCCATGAACCACCACCGACTTGATCAAGATCTCGGTTGTGCTTCCATCTGGCAGGGGAATTTTCGAATATGTGGAAATTGCCTGTTGCATGGCGAATGCCGTACTTACTGCGCGGTGCGAAGCATCCATTTCCTGCCCGTCAAACCAGGCCAGTAACGCATCGCCGCCTGAGGAGACAATGCTTCCGTGAAATTGCATGATCTCGGCCGTGAGGGTGCCGAATATGTTTGTTAAATATCTGCTGAGTTCTTCGGCGCCGCGCTGCGGCCCAAGTTTGGTGACCAATGCCTCGGTGAGTGCGGTAAAACCAGAAATATCCGTAAAGAGCGCCGCGCCGCGTGTATATTCAGGTAACGTCTCTCCCCGTTCCAGCGCATAGCGGCGATCAATCGGTATATATGCCTTATATGCTTCCATTTTCAAATACTCCTCGAACCAGGGTAGGCCCCAAATGGATATTGCGATAAAGTTTGGCTTATTTTACACTACGAAGCCATGCGGGCACGAATGGGATAAAAATCAAATTATTCAACCTTCCGCCTTGCTCACTTTTCGATTATCCTCCACTCAATGTCTCAGCCTTCATTATTTTCCTCCATTCACTTAACTGTCTCCCAACTGACGTTCCATATCCGCAAGCAATTGGAAAATGACCCAACCTTGCAGGACGTGTGGGTGGAAGGCGAGATCTCGAATCTCTCAAGGCCCGCTTCGGGTCACATCTATTTCACACTTAAAGATAAAAACGCTTCTCTGCGTTGTGTAATGTGGAAGACCGATGCTTCTCGTCTGCGTGTTAACTTGCAGGATGGCATGGCCATTGAAGCGCATGGCAGGATCACGGTCTATGAGCCAGCGGGGCAATATCAACTCGCCGTTAATCTCATTCAACCCAAAGGCGAAGGCGCGTTGTATCAGGAGTTCCTGCGTCTAAAAGCTATGCTTGAGTCTGAAGGTCTTTTTGACTCAGAGCGTAAACGTCCCATTCCTGAACTGCCAAACAAAATTGGAATCGTCACTTCGCAAACGGGCGCGGCTTTGCGGGATATGCTGAATACACTTCGCCGCCGCTTGCCTCTCGTGCGTGTCATTCTCGCGCCGTCGCCAGTGCAAGGCGTGGATGCGCCTCTAGCGCTTGTTAATGCTTTGCAATTACTCAATTATCAATTACCAGATGTCATCCTCCTCGCGCGCGGCGGCGGTTCGATTGAGGATCTGTGGGCTTTCAACGATGAACGTGTTGTCCGCGCGGTTGTGGATTCAAAAGCGCCGGTCATTTGCGGAATAGGTCACGAAACCGATTTCACCCTTTGCGATTTTGCCGCCGATCTGCGCGCACCGACTCCCACTGCCGCGGCAGAACTTGCAACTCAAACTACGTTAGACGATCTTTACGAGCAGCTTACGCATCACGCATCACGCATCACGGACTTAACCCTCAACCTGCTCGGTGAACAACAGGCAGCGGTTTCTTCTTTTACATCCCGCCTGAGATATGTTTCTCCCGAGCGGCGTATCCAATCTGAATATCAACATCTCGATGAACTCTCCCGCCGTGCATTTTCCACGCTGAATCATCGCATCCAATTGGGGTCTTCCAACGTAGATGGAATATCAAAACGCTTGCAATCCCTCAACCCTGAAGGCGTTTTGTCGCGTGGATATGCTATCATCACCCGCAAAGACGATGGCGTGGTTATCTCGAAAGTATCGCAAGCCCGCGGTGAGATGAAAGTCCGCGTGAGTGATGGCGAGTTTGAAGTAAAAAAATAAATATGCTCCAGCCGCCGTCCTCGGCGGCAAGTATTTTGCGCCGGGGACGGCGCAAAAAGCAAAGAGGAATATTATGGCAAAATCATCGACTAAAAAATCAGAAAAACCAATCGAAGAATTATCTTATGAAGAGGCTCTAACCGAGCTTGAAGGCATTGTCGAATCTTTGGAAGGCGAACAGAGTCCGCTTGAAGATGCGATGAGGCTGTTTGAACGGGGACAGGCTTTGGCGGCGCATTGCAGCGCGTTGCTTGAGTCTGCTCAACTCAAAGTGCAGAAACTGGCCGGGGACATGGTCGCTCCATTCGAGGAAGAATCCGAATGAATCTTGCTGCAATTCTTGATAACAAAGTACTGATCGCAGTATTGGCTGGCTGGCTCGTTGCGCAAGCTTTAAAAATTCCCACTGAATACCTGCGCTCTCGCCGTTGGATGTGGGCCATGTTCTTCGCGGCCGGCGGTATGCCCTCGTCCCATTCTGCGTTGTTGGTGGCTGGAACTCTCGCTGTTGGTTTGTATCATGGCTTTGATAATCCCTTGTTTGGGATCGCCGTCGCCATCAGCATGATCGTTGCACATGATGCATCCGGGGTACGCAGACAGGCAGGCATGCACGCGGAACGCATCAACCTGCTTTTTGAAGAGCTGCTAAAAGGACACATGTGGGATGAAAACGAATTGCGCGAGGTGATCGGCCATACCCCGCTTGAAGTAGTGGGTGGAATTCTACTGGGTTTCTTTGTGGCAATTACGCAGTGGCTGATCTGGCCGTAATATAAATAACCTTCGAAGTCATCAAGACCTCGGAGGTTTACTTAACTTCAACCTTCTTAATACCCCGTTGACCATAACCTGCAATTCAGGCACGCGCAGAATCCATAACGCGGCAAAATAAGCGCCGCCGCCGATCATGACGCCAACTGGCGTAAGTATCCAAAGACTCATATTCTTTCCAACATAAAGCCAGCCAAATATACACAGTGACATTGCTACAGCGGCCATCATAGAAGGGACAATGCCGCGCAGGATATGAACTCCATTAATTCCATTCAACCGTTTTCGCATGACAATAAATAATGTCGCTGCCTCGAGCGCGGTTGCAAACGAATTCGCCAATGCGAGTCCGCCGTGAGGCATCCAGCCAATGGATGCAAACAACTTCGCAAAAGCAATGCTGAATACAACATTCAATCCCATCGCAATCGTCCCAATGATGACAGGTGTCTTTGTATCGTGTTGGGCGTAAAATGCGCGCGTCAATATTTCCATAATGGAATGTCCCACAATGCCAGCCGCGTACCAAAGCAAGGCCCATGAAACGATCTGTGTATCTGTTGCGTCAAATTTGCCGCGTTGATATAACAATGAAATGAGCGGTTCGCGCAGCAGCATTAATCCGATGCTGGCGGGTAATGCAAGCAGGATCACGCCGCGTAAAGTAGCGGCTAGTGACCCGCGCATCTCGTCCGTTTGACCGAGCGCGTGCTGCGTTGAAAAAGTTGGCATGACCGCAATGGCTACAGATTGCGCGATGATCGCCTGTGCCATCAGCATTAGGGAGAATCCATAAGTTAAACCAGAGACACTTCCCTCAGTCATTTGCGAAGCCAACCGAATATTTACCCAAAAATTAAGCTGTACCACTGCCACACCCAACAAGCGCGGACCCATTAATAGAATCACATGCTTTGCGTTTGGATTATCAATTCCTAACGTGAAGGTGTAAGCGCCTCTTTGTTTTATGAGCGAT
>JBBSCM010000357.1:0-3951 GCA_038250295.1 Anaerolineales bacterium
CTCTTTTTATTTTTCATTTATCTTTCTTTTCCTTTTTCTTTTTGTCTTTCTTTTCATCAGGATGCGCCATCATATCGATGGCAACCGCCACCGCCAGAATGAGAATGTCATTCTGGCCGGGGTCGATCTCCACACCGTAGGTATCCGTAAAGCTGAACCATTTCTTAGAGACTTCGGCGACCTTATTGCGGCCATCCTTGATCGAATATTCATGGTCAAGGATGCTGCCCTGCACATCGAGGTCTGCTCCGTTTGTGACCTTGACCGTCCAGCGGTCACGCAGCGGCGCAATCAACGCTTTCTTGATGACCGCCATCTCTTTGCCATCTGGACCATCAATCACCATCGTATCGCGGATGGTCAGCAGGCGTTCCTGGATCTGAGCCAGTTTCTTGCCTTTCGAATCTTCAAAAACCAGTGTCTTGCGGATGCGCAGCACCTTACCATCCACTTTAAAGACTTTCTGGCCTTCCTGATTTTCGATCCAGAAATCATCTCCGATGGAGATCAATTTTTGACGTATTTTGTAACGAGTTGACATGGGATTTCCTCTTTTGTTTTAGACAGCTCAAACTTCGATTAGTAGTATAACCCATCGACATAATATGCAAAAACAGAAGTATAACCAAAGAAGGGACAAGTCCCCACACCACCAAAAGACAGATGGGGCAGGGTATAATCCCGCCAAGGAGACATCCCATGACGAGACGTATCGAAAAGTCGGTTTTCATAGTTACCGCGGGGAGTATAATAACGAAAGTCAAAACGAATTTACTCTTACAAAGTCAGCAGAAAGGCAGTGTGTAAAATGGAAGTTCGGATGACAGCCATAGAAATGACAGGGACAGTTGATGAAAACCACCAACTCAAACTGGATGGCGTGCTTCCCTTCGCGGGACCGAAACGCGTGCGCGTCATTGTCCTTTCACCGCTTACTGAAATTCCCGATGACTGGAACGAAACGGACTGGCTGAAAGCAGCCCTGAGCAACCCTGCCTTTGATTATCTACGCGACCCCGAAGAAGATATTTACACCATCAGTGACGGAAAACCGTTTTATGAAGCATAAGGTGGTGCTTGTCCCCTTTTCCATTTGACGACCTCTCCAGCGCGAAGGTTCGACCTGCGGTATGCCTCACCGAGCCAATCGGTCAACACAAGCATGTTGTTTTGGCATTCATCACCAGCCGCGTACCAGATGAACCGCTTTCAACCGACCTGGTCTTCACGGAAACTGACAAGGATTTTTCCGCGACAGGATTGCGAGTCTCTTCAACTTTGCAACTACACCGAATGATGACCGTTGCCACGAACATCATTCCGCGAACTTGGGTCATCGCCGATGCCAGCACAGAAACAAGTTGAAGGAAAGTTGAAATTGTTGTTTGGCATTCAGTAAGCCATGTTAGACACAAAAATTGAACAAGCCTCGTTGCATTGGACAGAAGTCTCAAAAATCCTATATCTCCCGCATAGCGAAAAGGAATATCAGGAGGCTGTCCGCTTGCTTGATAATTTGATCGACACCATTGGCGAAGACGAAAACCACCCGCTTGCTTCGCTGATGGAAATACTCGGGCTTCTCATCGAAAAATATGAAGATGAGCATGTGCCAGAGATTACTGAAAGCTAAATTAAAGTCCCTGAATTGAATTCAGGGACTTTTTGATTTTCGACCCAGAAATCGTCTCCGATGGAGATCAGGTTTTGACGGATTTTGTAACGAGATGAATGTGACTTTTTTGTTGGTAAAATTAGAATTATCTCTGGGAGACTCCATGCCTTACACCAAAGAAGAAGCCCGAATTGAAATCCAAAAACTTGTGGATGATTTTCGCACGCATGAAGCCACGTTGGAATCAGCGGCAGAAGCACAAATTGAGAATAACTTTATTCGCCCTTTCTTCAATTTCTTGAATTGGAACACGGAGAACAGAGGGCTTTCTCACGCGCATTATGAATTCAAGGTGCAGGTGACAAACAAAAAGGGATTACGCCCCGATTACATTTTGAATTTGGACGGGCGTGATGTATTGGTAATGGATGCCAAGCAGGTTAAGTATTCGATGAAAGACCCGCGCTGGTTGTACCAGGTCTATTCATACGCGTATTCAACACAAAATAGTAAGCCATCTGAAAAAATTGACTTTGCCATTCTGACAGATTTTCAGGAGTTTATTGTTTTGGATTGCACTTTGTTCGCGGCGAAACCTGAAGCAGTGAATAACTTTCGTGTAATCGATTGGAAGTATACGGATTATGTGGATAAGTTCGATGAGTTGTGGGAGTTGCTGGAGCGAAACAACGTGATGCGTGACAGCCATCTTAAAGATGACAGTCATCTTAGGTACTCGGCAGACCTGACAGGTTTTATTGTGACATGAGTCAATCAAAATTCTTTAAATGGCTTCAGACTTGGTTAATTACGGCCCTCTGAAAAACCTGTCAGGTCTTCAAGGAGAAAGCAGCAAACTAACGAATCGTTTGCTATAATTCAAACGGAACAAGGAGAAACCTCATGCGCTGGATGAATATTCGCAAAACATATCCAAATCAATGGCTTGTGATTGAAGCGGTTAAGTCACATAGTATAAAAACAAAACGTGTACTGGATAAAATTGCAGTCCTGGAAACCTGCCTTGATGGAACAACAGCCATGCAAAAATATCGCAGGCTTCACAAGGAACATCCCGAACGCGAGATTTATTTTGTCCATACCAGCCGAAAACAATTGGATATCCAGGAAAGGCAATGGCTTGGTATTCGGAGGGGACATGCGGCTGCAACTCAGAGATAACCTGCCATTCATCGCAATCACTATAATTCATCAAGGCAAAAAGATTAATATCAAGAATGTACTTATAGATACAGGTTCGGGCGGAACAATAGTAGCGGCAGATGTATTATCGAAAATCGGTGTCGTCCCACAGGCAGAGGATACCCTGCATACTATTTTTGGCGTTGGAGGCATGGATTATGGTTTCAATATTCAAGGAATTTTAGGAATGGATTTTCTAACTTCTGCTGGGGCAATTATTGATCTGAATAAACTGGAAATAGAGTTCAACAAACCAATATAGAAGAGGCTCACATGGCTGAATACATCAGCGTTTCAAAAATTTCAAACTACGTAGAAAAAGAAGTGACCATCAAGGGCTGGGTCTATAACCGCACCGATAAAGGCAAATTGGTCTTCTTGCTGGTGCGTGACGGCTCGGGCTTTGTGCAATGTGTCGCCTTCAAAGGTGACCTTGAACCTGAGGTCTTCGACAAGGTCATGCGCCTGCCGCAAGAGTCGTCTGTGATCATCACGGGACCTGTCCGCGAGGATAAGCGCGCACCCGGCATTCCCGGCGGATATGAGATCGGCGTGAAGCAGATCGAAGTCGTGCAGGAGGCGGGCTTGGATTATCCCATGTCGCTCAAAGATCACGGCCCCGATTTCGCGCTCGATAATCGTCACCTGTGGATTCGGATGCAGAGACAATGGGCGATCCTGCGTGTCCGCGCCACGGTCATGGCTGCCACGCGCGAATGGCTCGATACCAACGGCTTCATCGCGATGGATACGCCCATCTTAACTCCCGCCGCCGCTGAAGGCACAACCACCCTCTTTGAAACCGAATATTTCGACGAAGGCAAAGCCTATCTCGCGCAAACAGGTCAACTGTATAACGAGGCGAATATTTTCGCTTTTGGAAAAGTGTATTGTTTCGGTCCGACCTTCCGCGCGGAGAAATCCAAAACGCGCCGCCATCTGACTGAATTCTGGATGCTCGAACCTGAGATCGCTTTCTGCGATTTGGATGGGCTGATGGAAGTCGAAGAGCAGATGCTGACTCATATCGTTCAACGGGTCATGCGTGACCGGTTGCCTGAGTTGAAATCCCTTGGGCGTGACATTTCGAAACTGGAGAAGATCGTCGCTCCGTTCCCACGCATTTCCTACGA
>JBBSCM010000358.1:0-3926 GCA_038250295.1 Anaerolineales bacterium
CTGACCTTTGCCGCCGTCAATGATAATCAGATCGGGGAGGAAGGAAAAAGACGCATCCGGCTTGGACCCGGGAACCTGATGCGCGCCGGGCGAAGTCGAGGCGTCCTGCGAGCCTTTCCACCTTCGAAATCTACGCGTCAGCATTTCCTCCATCGAGGCAAAATCGTCGGGCGAGCCGATGCTGGTGCTGTCAATGTTGAATTTTCGATACAGCCTTTTCGCGGGCGTGCCCTGCTCAAATACGATCATCGCACCGACAGTTGCCACGCCTTGTGTGTGACTGACGTCATAGCATTCAATGCGGTTGGGCGGTGCCGATAATTTGAAAGCTGACTGTAATTCGCCAAGGGCTTGTTCCTGCTTGTGGGCATCTGCCTGCCATTGCGCGCGCAGCGATTGCAAAGTTTCCGAAGCGTTTTCGGCTGCCATCTTTACCAGGTCATGCGGCTGACCTTCCTTCGGCACGAAAAATTCAACTTTCTGGCCTCCGCGTTTTGACCGAAGCCATTGACCGATGATCTTCGCTTCTTCCAATTCTTCAGGCAGCATTACCTGTTCTGGAATGTTCGCTGCCTCGGTATAGAATTGTTTGACAAACTCCGACATCACTTCCTGGTCAGCGGTATCTTCTGTGCCTTCGAGAATGAAGTACTCTCGTCCGATCAGTTTTCCGCCGCGAATGAAAAAGATTTGTACGCAGGCTTCTCCATCCGTGCGAGCCATGGCCAACACATCAGAGTCAAGATAATCGGTTGCAAAAACAATTTTCTGTCTTTCAATAATAAATTGCAGAGCTTTTAATTGATCTCGAAGCGCTGCGGCCTTTTCGAAACGCATGTCATCCGCTGCTTTTTGCATTTGCTCCTGCAAATGTATCAGGACGCCCTCGCTGTGTCCGCTTAGGAAATCCATAAGGTCAGAGATCATTTGGCGGTATCCTGCCTGGTCGACGGCTCCGATACATGGGGCAATGCACAGCTTGATGTCATAGTAAAGACATGCGCGTTTGTCGAGTCCTGTGATCTCGCGGTCACAGGTCAGGTACGGGAAGATTTTGCGAAGTACGTCCAGGGTTTGGTAAACAGCCCATGCAGATGTGTACGGACCAAAATAACGCGAACCATCTTCCTCCATTTGCCGTGTGACGGTCACATGGGGAAAGGGTTCTTTCCAGTGGATTTTTATATAGGGATAACGTTTATCATCTTTGAGACGAATATTGTATTTTGGGCGATGCTTCTTGATGAGGTTCATCTCAAGGATGAGCGCCTCAAGCTCTGAGCCGACGACAATCCAATCAATATCCGCGATTTCGCGCACGAGGCGGCGAGTCTTGGCATCGTGACTCGAGTCCGCGTGAAAGTAGGAACGCACGCGGTTCTTCAAGCTGATGGCTTTCCCAACGTAAATGATCGTCCCCTCGGCATTGTGGTAGATATAACAACCTGGCTTGGCAGGCAAGGTGGCAAGAACGCGTTGCAGTTTCTCTGAGATTTCCATTGGCGGCAATTCTACCGCGTGTTGAGTAAATAACTAAGTCTTGCTGGAAGAGATTATGAGTGAACTTCCTGCGAAAATCTTTTTGCCACAGAGCTCACGGAGAAGAAAAGAGTTTTCAGAGCCTTGTGAATATGGGAGATGCGTGCAGCACTTTCTGACAAAGTTTAGTGTAATCAAAAATATGATGAACGATATGGACGTAGGTATTTCGTAGCGCAATCGCCCAGCTCTTTTTATGATCACTTCATCTTTTTTTGTTACCATTGCCTTTATGAAAAAAGTGAAGAAACGATTTCCTTTGGGGATACGGATAATTTTTGGGTTGCTCGTGCTGTTCGTCGGGATTTATTTTGTATTTACCCTGGGCCGCCCTGCGGCTCTGCCATTGAAGCGGGAATTTTTTGAAGGCGTAACTTATCATCGCGTGGTTCGATATTTGCCTCATGCCATGATCGCACATGTATTGGTGATCGACACAAAAGCCGAAGGTCTGCAATTGCTCATCACACCGCCTGACGATGTGGCTGGGGGCGCGCTCAAAGCGCGGACAACTTCTCAGTTTTTAGAGGAATATGGAGTCCAGATCGCCATCAATGGAGACGGATTCTTTCCCTGGTGGTCGCACAGCCCCGTGGATTATTATCCGCATGAGGGCGACCCTGTCACACCCAATGGACTCACGGCTTCACAAGGTGATATCTATGCGGATGGGTTGCAGGATATTAAGCCTGAGCCGACACTTTACATCAGCCGCCGGAACGACCTCACATTCAATCGTCAGCCAAGCAAAATATTCAGCGCAATATCCGGGGATCGCATGTTGATATTGAGTGGGGACATTATTCCAGATTTGAATGACAAGGCAATCCATCCGCGTACTGCGATTGGTCTTAATCGAAATGGACGCTGGCTCTATCTCGTTGTTATAGATGGAAGACAGCCATTCTATAGTACAGGCGCAACCTACCAGGAAATGGCGGATTTGCTCAAAGGTTTCGGCGTGTTCAATGCAATGGCTCTTGACGGGGGAGGCTCCTCTGCAATGGTAATTCAGGGGGTTGATGGGAAACCTGTTCTATTAAATTCACCGATCGATAGTTATATTCCCGGGCGCGAGCGGCCCGTTGCGAATCATTTTGGAATATTCTTTGATCGTTAGCGTGTAGCCGCATTTATCATTCAATATGACTTGCTTCGAAAAATAATTTCGAAGCAAGTTTGTTTTTAAAGGCGAAATTGGAATCCGAATGAAAAGCGCAAGACCTGAACGCCTGCTTTGGCTAAACCTGCAACATATTATGTTGCCCTGTTTTTACGATTTTTCATAGCAATACAATTGCAATACCGCCGTAACCTAGCTGTAACGAAATAAACATCATTATCGTCATAAAATAATTATGAAAATAGTATTCGTTTCAATTAGGTTTTGTAACCCAGATATCTTTGCTCTGCATATCATACCTATGAGGGACCGAAATTTCCTGTCATGTTTAATATCTGAAAAGGAGAGTATGTCAATGAAACCCCAAAACCTGCTTCGTGTAATTTTGTTTTTAGTCCTTTGCGTTGCTACCTTCAGCAGCGGGTCGCAAGTTGATGCCAAAGGCAGGGAACAAAGCGCCACGCCTCCCGCGGTACAGATTGTGATCCGCGGGCTTTCCTACTGGGACGCAATTTATATAGGGAATGTAAGTTCCACGCGCTATGAAAACTGGCCGTTCACATTTGCTGCGACCTATACTTTTACCATCACTGCGACCACAACCAGCGGGGATCTGGTTCCACTTCTCATCCTCTATGATGGGAATGGCAACGAAATATCCACTACAACGAATGTCCTAACGAGTACTCAGCCGGCTGGAAGCTATTCTGTTCAGATTCAGCCTTTCTCTGGCAGCGGCACATACAGCCTTACAATTCGGCAGGTTGCGGGGACCTCCACTCCAACTCCAGCCGTCCCAACGAGTACGCCGATCTTCACCAACACTCCTGGCCCAACAAGTACTCCCGCATCTACTAATACTCCCATTACTCCTGTATCTACCAATACGCCGGTTGTAACAAATACTCCCGTCGCTACTGATACACCCGTTGTCACAAACACACCGGGCTCTACCAACACTCCAGTTTCCACAAATACGCCAACGGCAACCTTGGTACCTTCAGCAACTCCGACACTCGTAGTCACTGCAACAGCCACCCCTACGTCTGCATATGTGACTACTGTGCTGACACCGTCAAGCATTCCTGTCGGCGGAACCTCCACGGGTACAGTTTTTCTAAATAATGTACCAGCAAGTGGGTTTGCAAGCGCTGAATTTACCTGTACATACGATCAGACCCTTATAAGCGTGAGCAATATTGTTGCAACCAACCTTTTTGGGGCTGACCCGGTTATGGTCGTCAATGGCCCGCAAAACGGAAGC
>JBBSCM010000359.1:0-3921 GCA_038250295.1 Anaerolineales bacterium
CATACCATTCCAGCCGATGCGACGGTTTTAGATGCCCTGCAAGTTATGGCCGAGGCCAATACAGGTGCGGTCCTCGTAACAGAAAATGAAAAGATCACGGGCATTTTCACCGAACGCGATTATGCCCGTCAGGTCGAAGTCAAAGGCAAGACCGCGAAAGACACCATTGTCGGTGATGTGATGACCAAACAAATCATCATGATCAAGCCTGAAACCAACCTGCAGGATTGTGCCGAATTGATGCGCAAATATCATGTGCGACATCTGCCCGTCATCGAAAAAAATCGCGTGGTTGGTATCGTGTCCATCCGCGGACTCGCTGAGGCCCTGCTGCAACAGCAACAAGGCACAATCGTTGAATTGGAAAACTATATTCTCGGAACGGGTTACGGCGAGTAACTTTAAAGGGAATATTACAGCCTTTGAGTCTCTAAGGAGCGGTGTAAGAACAACCCCCCGTTTTCAAAGTTCGTAAGCAGTTGTACTGCGAGCAGGATGCAGTGCAACTGCATCCAAAACAGAGAACTTATTTCTACACGAGTTTTAAGGACAAACATGGCGGGCCAGAGACAGGACCGAATCGGTTTCCTTGTGTCTGGCCTGCCTATTTATAGGTATACAACTTGAAAAAAACATTGATGATTGGCTATGGAAACCCAGACCGGGAAGATGATGGCGCCGCGTGGCATATTATCCGCGCGCTGACCACAAAAATGGGGCTGTCTGCACCTGAATCCTATGAAGACGAACTCCCACAAACTCCATCAATCGATTTTGTTTTTTATCTGCAATTAACTCCCGAAATGGCGGAGGAAATTGCATCCTATGAGTATGTGTGCTTCATAGATGCGCACACCGGCAGCATCCCGGAGCCGGTCCGTTTGATCGATGTGGAAAGTGAATTTCAGCGCTCGCCGTTCACGCATCACCTTACCCCGCAGTCCCTGCTCTCTTTGTGCGAAACAATTTATGAAAAAAAGCCGGAAGCGGCGCTGCTGTCTGTACTCGGCCATCGTTTCCTTTTTTCGCGGGAGCTTTCTGAAAATACCAAGGCGCTTGTCCCTCAAGCCGTTGACTTGATCTGGGATTGGCTGAACGCGAGAAATATCCTGGAACAGCCAGCAAGTGAATAAAGTACAATACAAATCATGCACGAGTTACCCATTACCGAATCAATATTGAAGATCGCCTTACAGCACGCTGAAAAGGCAAACGCCAAACGCATCACAGACCTGCATATCGTAATCGGGGAACTTGCCAGCATGGTCGATGACTCGATCCAGTTTTATTGGGAGATCATCGCCAAAGACACCATCGCCGAAAAAGCCACTCTGCACTTTCGCCGCGTCCCAGCCGAGTTGCAATGCATGACCTGCTTCGAGAAATATCATCCCACAGATAAAGAGTTGGTCTGCCCAAAATGCGGCGGTGTCGGCGCAAAAATCATCGCCGGTGAAGAATTCGCCCTCGAATCAATTGATGTGGAATAATAATACGGAATACGCAAAACGTTCCATGTAACATTATGTTTCGTGTTGCGTATTCCGTATCACAAGGAACAGACCCTATGCCCCAAAACATCTCTGTAGTCGAAAACATCCTAAATGCCAATGACCGTTTGGCAGAGGAAAACCGCGCCCGTATTGAATCGGCGGGCGTATTTTCCATCAATATTATGGCTTCGCCTGGCGCCGGCAAGACATCTCTCATTGAGCAAACCCTGCCGCGCCTGAAAGACAAACTACGCGTGGCAGCCATTGACGGAGACATTGCCACTTCCATCGATTCTGACCGTGCCGCAGCAGCAGGCGCGCTCGCCGCCATCCAGATCAACACAGGCGGTGATTGTCACCTCGATGCGGTCATGTTACATGGCGCGCTCGACAAGCTCGACCTCACCCAATTTGACTTGCTCATCGTTGAAAACGTTGGCAACCTGGTTTGCCCCGCCAACTTCAAACTTGGCACGCACAAGACCGTACTGGTCGCATCCGTCCCTGAAGGCGATGATAAGCCATATAAATATCCAGGCACCTATCGCGGCGTGGATGTGCTGGTCATCAACAAGATCGACCTCCTGCCTTACGTCAATTTCAAAATGGATTATTTCGAGCGCGGCGTACAAGTTCTCAACCCCGGCGTCACAACCTTTCCACTTTCCTGTACCACAGGCGAAGGTCTGGATGCGTGGGTGGAATGGTTGATAACAAATTCACAAAAGGCGTAATTGGTAATTGGTAAATAGTAATTACCAATCACCAATTACAAATCTCTAATGCAAGGACTCCGCGTCCACATCACTGGCATCGTTCAAGGGGTTGGTTTCCGACCCTTTGTTTATAACCTCGCAACAAGGCTCGATCTAAAAGGCTGGGTAAAGAACACATCCGCAGGCGTTGAAATAGAAGTGGATGGGGAAAGAGAAGCTTTGGATTTGTTCGTCCAACAATTACGGGATGACGCTCCAAAACTTTCCTCCATAGATGAATTCTCAGCTTCCTTCCGCCCTGCAAACGGATTCCGTTCATTTGATATTCTCCACTCTGAATCAGTCGAAGGCGCATTCCAGCCGATTTCACCCGATGTTTCCATTTGTGATGACTGTCTGCGCGAACTCCTCGACCCCAATGACCGCCGCTATCGTTATCCGTTCATCAACTGCACCCACTGCGGACCGCGCTTCACCATCATTAAAGACATCCCATACGATAGACCAATGACGACCATGGCGGGCTTTCCAATGTGCGACGAATGTGAAAAGGAATATAGCGACCCAACCAACAGAAGATTTCATGCTCAGCCTGTTGCGTGTTCCGTTTGCGGGCCGCATGTCTGGCTTGAAATTCGTAGTGATGACTTTAGTCGTCCGAGAGCGACTGAGAGTGAAGATCCCGTCCTCGAAACCCGCCGCCTTTTATCCGACGGAAAAATCCTCGCAATTAAAGGTCTGGGCGGATTCCATCTGGCGTGCGATGCGACCAACAGCAAATCCGTAGCCGAACTTCGTAACCGCAAACTGCGCGTGGACAAACCGTTCGCGATCATGATGCCTGATATTCAAACAATTGAACAGCATTGTTTTGTCAGCGATGCGGAACAAGAACTTCTCTCTTCCACCGCGCGCCCGATTGTCTTATTGAAACGAAAACCAGAGTCAAATATTGTGGAAGAGGCCGCTCCGAAGCAGGATTGGATCGGCGTGATGCTGCCGTATACGCCATTGCATTATCTTTTACTTGAAAAAACTGAAGGGTTTCCAGAAGCGTTAGTAATGACCAGTGGAAATCTGTCCGAGGAGCCGATTGCAACGGATAACGACGAAGCACGTAAACGATTATCCAATCTTGCCGACGCTTTCCTAATGCATAATCGTGATATTTACATCCGCTCTGACGATTCGGTGGTGCGAGTGTTTACGGGTCACGAATCACGCAATACGCAACACGGTGGTCTCGATACGGCGGGAGAGCAGCGCCTACCCGACCACCAGATGAAATCGATATATCCCCTCCGCCGTTCGCGCGGCTACTCCCCCTTTCCTGTCAAACTCCCATTTGAGGTTCCGCAAATATTGGCGGCTGGCTCTGAATTAAAAAATACGTTTTGCATCACGAATAAGAATTATGCATTTCTGAGTCATCATATTGGGGATATGGAAAATTATGAAACTTTGAAATCCTTTGAGTTGGGCGTTGAACATTTCGAGAAATTATTCCGTGTGAAGCCCGAAGCAATCGCATATGATTTACATCCTAACTATTTGGCTACGCGCTACGCACTGGAACGGGCTGAGCGCGAAAATATTCCATCAATGGGTGTGCAGCATCATCATGCCCACATTGCAGCCTGCATGGCCGAGCATGGACTGAATGGTACTCATCCAGTCATTGGACTAGCTTTTGACGGAACTGGTTATGGCGA
>JBBSCM010000360.1:0-3906 GCA_038250295.1 Anaerolineales bacterium
GGAGCGTACCTGGCGGGCTTTGTATTCAGATTGAGTCATGGTGTTCTCCTTTTCCAACGTCATTGCGAGGAGGATGCTTTCTCCGACGAAGCAATCTCCTACTTTGTTTTAGATTGCTTCGTCGCAAAAAACGCTTCTCGCAACACTTGCACCAGCACGCAAGTGCAGGTGTGACGAAAACTATTTATTCAAATCCCTCGCAAGGGATTCCATTTGGGCGAGGATCGCGGCTACCTGTCCGCTGGGCACGTTGACGCGATACATGTGAGCGAAGCCGTCACCGAGCATCACTTTAATTGTACGCCAGGAAGCCGCTTGAGGTTGCAACTCTCCCTGCGGCAGAAGCTCAACAGCCTCGGCCCACTGCGGATGAGTCTTCCTGTAATCGGCGAGCAGGTCCATGGTCGAAGTGCGAAGCGGGAAACGGTGAGTCGCCTCCACCCAGCGCGCATCCTGTTTGTTTTCCAATAACCAGCGGGTGAATATCCATGCGGCCAGTTGTTCTTCATCGGTGGAATTCAAGATCACATACGAAGAACCGTACACCACGAATGCTCCCTCGTTTTTAGCGGGGAAGGGCATCACTGTCCATTTGTCGGTATTATTTGCGCTTACAAATTCACGCGCCACAGCCGGCAGATCCTCAAGGCTGGCTGTAATAAATAACGCTTCACGATTCGCAAACGCAGCCAATGGATCAGTTGCTGTCACCTGCCAGGCGCAGCTGATTTCGGACAGTTCGCGCAGAAATTTGAAAGCATCGATATTGTTTGGAGTGAGGAAACGATATCCGTCGCCTTCGGTAACGCCGCCATCAAAGGCAAGCATCCACGCATAAGCAGTCATCGGCTCGGTGTCAACGACCCAGCCGCCTGCAAAATCATTTTGGGGCGAGTCATCTTTCAGCATGGATTGATGCGCGCGGCAGGATTGCTTTTGAAAATCCTGCGAACTTGCTGGCACAGACTTGAAACCGAGCGCCCCCGCCCAAGTCTCGTTCCATAATAAGAATTGTGCCGTACGCTGCGCAGGGATCGCCACACGCGCTTCACTTGTCACATCCTGATTCCAAAATACAAATGGAATATCACTCGAATCAATTCCGTATTTTGGGTCATCCACGTATGGCGTCACGTCCGTCACCACACCATTTGCATCCCATTCCAGCGCGTGCTCGGGCAATGCGATCACGAGGTCAGGCTTCTCTGCCGTGGGCAGGGATGCAGTTACGGTTTCATATAGATTTGTGAAATTGACCTGACTTTGCGAAGTCACGATAATTCCCCATTCGTTCTGCGAATTAAAATCCTTGACGAAGATATCAAACAGACTCGACTCGATGCCATACCACGGAGTCCAGACCGTGATCTCCAGCCCGTTCAACGCTTCTTCATTGACCTCAAGCCTGCTGGCTGCTTCGGCAGTTGACTCTGTCTGTGGCTCTGGTGTCTTCGATCCGCTCTGCGTATTAGCTGTTTCCGCTGTGGATGTGACACTTTGATTGCACGCGGATAAGATGATGGATGTAATAAATAGTAGTGAGATTATTTTTTTCATAAGAGAATATTTCGTCATTGCGAGGAGTGTTCTTGCTTTTGGCGACGAAGCAATCTCCTCCACGATGAGGGAGATTGCTTCGGGCGAAGAACAAAAGCGCCCTCGCAACACTTGCGCCGTACACCAGTGCGGTGTGACGATGATATATTATTGCGCCAATGTCATGAATGGAACTGGCATGAATACCAAAACGAAGATAATCAGCATCGCAAAAGCGAGCAGGCGTCGGGGCGGATCGAGCGTGGTGATCTGATCCAATGGTTCAGCATGGACGCGTCCCAGCCAGAATAATAATGCGGCCCATAACCACCATCCGCTCCAAAAAATGCCGAGCACAGCCAGAATGCCAATAATAAAAGGAAATGCTTTTCGCGCTTTATCGCCAAACAAGCCGTAGACTACATGCCCGCCATCCAGCGTGCCAGCGGGGATAAGGTTTAATGCAGTCACAAGAATTCCTGCCCAGCCTGCGAATGCTACCGGATGAATGAACACATCGGTGCCGCCAAATGGGACAGGGCCGCCTGTAAAGAAATATCGAAGCCAATAAAGAAATCCCTGCGGCTCAACCGGAGAGGGAAGTAGTTGGCCGAATGTCACGAATTTTGCGAATAAATAAAGAAGGGAATTGCCTTCAATGAATCCGTTGGGACTTGGGTCAATGGTTCCCAATGTGGAAAGTTTTAAGCCCAGGAACAAAACAGGAATAGCCACGATAAGCCCCGCGATTGGACCAGCCACACCGATATCAAAAAGCACACGCTTGTTCTTTGGAGTGCCACGCATAATGATCGCCGCCCCCATTGTGCCGAGCAGGCTAAATGGAAGAGGAATGAAATAGGGCAGAGTGGCGGGCGTTTTGTGATAACGGCTTATGAAATAATGACCCAACTCATGCGTCAGTAAAATCCCAAGCAGACTCACAGCGAAGGGCCAGCCCGTCAGGATGCTTTTTGCAAGCACGATGACTTGTCCCATGAAATCATTGGGCATTGGCCCTTCAGGCTGTGCGCCAGCGAGCATGACGCTTATCACAGTAAGCACAAACAGAATAATGTTCGTGGAAACTTTATCCTGTTTCGGTTCAGGTTGTTTCGGCGCAATATAAATGATTTGCCTTCCATCCTCCATGCGGAAAAGAGGCATGGCGTTATATGGAAGAAGCGCTTCCGCCAGTTGATCATATGCTTCCGCAGACTCTTCGTTGAGCAATTCCCCTCGGTAGCGGAGGAAGAATCCCTTACGCGGGTCTTCGCTGGTCACATCTTCAATGCGAAACACACGCGAGACAAGATTTGTAAAAACTTCGGTTTCAGGAAAAGACATATATCTCCTTGGAAGAAACCCTAAAGGTCTTTTTTGTAGGTTGAAGAGGTCATTGTAAAGACAGACCTTTAGGGTTTGAAAATAATACAAAGCGGGAATGGATGGGAGTCGAACCCACCGCGGCCCGCAACGCGACCCGCCACAGGTGTTGAAGACCAGGAAGCCCACCGGGACCTAACCACTCCCACTTGCAAGGATAACCGAGAGAAGTTAGATGCGCAAGTGAACAGATTTATATTTGATATTTATCCAGGAAGGGCGGCACGTGAAAAGTATCCGGTGTAAATATGAAAAGGGATGCTATCAAAATCAGCATATAAAGAGTACAGATAAATACAAATCCCCCGATCACAATTCCCATCCATGCCATGGGGCGGCCCGAATGATTATGCTTTCTAATTTGATTAAGTGAAATTGCCCCAAATATCAATGCAAGAATTCCAAACAGTACGCTCACAGGAAAACAAACAATCCCAGTGAATGGAAAAGGAATCCAACCCATGCAAAAGAATAGAATGGTTAAAATTCCAAAGATAAGGCTGATGATGGATTGTTTGTTGGTAGGGGAATAAGTTGTATCTTCGTTCGTTTCCATGTAAATAACCTTAGCCCCTGCGGGGCAAGATAAAAAAAACCGTCCCTTCGATTGGACGGTTTTTTTCTACAACTGTCGGGGCGAGAGGATTCGCATCGTCCCCCTGCGGGGAAACCTACGACCCATCTCGATCAAACAACTGTCGGGGCGAGAGGATTCGAACCTCCGACCTCTTGCACCCCATGCAAGCGCGCTAGCCGGACTGCGCCACGCCCCGATTGAGCGAAGCGGATTATAGTCGCGTTTCATTATTCTGGCAAATGGAAATTAATGTTCGCTCGCATTCCCTGTTGTCTAAGCGTCCCGAAGGTTTTGGGTAAAAAGCAATTTTGATTAGGGTGTGTTTCAAATGAGTTGACCAAAAGAACGTCCCGAAGGTTTTGTCGAGAAAATTTGGTCGTTTGTGCCAACCTTCGGGACGGTTTCAA
>JBBSCM010000361.1:0-3903 GCA_038250295.1 Anaerolineales bacterium
CGCAGCACCCTGGCGAACTTTGATGCGCGGAGGCAGACGGTCAACAATGGTTCCTTCCGTGGCGCGGATGAGGCTCGACGAACCTTTGTTGTAGTTATAGGCTTCGAGGTCAAGGCATAAGACTACGCCCTTGCGAGTCTTTCCACTCACAGTGCGTTCCACATAAACGAGTCCGTCATGCGGCTGGAGAATTCCCTCGTCCATGTATTTCTTCATTGTGACTTGAATCTTCTTAATCCGCTCTTCTTCGCCGGGCTTTTCAAGATGCACTTCGGGGAAAGTCAAATTCAAAGTGGAAGGCGCATCGCCAACGATCTTTTCAACATCATGCCAATACTCTGGCTCAGACGTGAATTGGTCACAGGCGATCACGGCCCATTTGCTTAAGTCTGTGCCTGGCTTGGGTAAATACACTTGCGGTATTTGAATACCGATATCGTTAATATTCTTCATGAATATTCCTTTAAATCCTCCGTCCTGAGCGGAGTGACGAGTGTTCTTCGAGGAACGCAGTCGAAGGGCAGGGCTCGAGGAAAGTTTAAATTTCCATGCAACCCGCGCTTCGACTGTGCTCGGACAAAGGGCGTGTCCTCACTCCGCTCAGCGAGGAGATTATTTCCCGTTCTTCGAAAACGCGATCAACTTCTCGGCCACTTCCGCGCCGACGCGGGCCTGCGCTTCTTTCGTAGCCGCGCCGATATGCGGCGAGCCGATGACGTTATCCAGCTTGAGCAATTTCCAGTCGGTGGGTGGCTCCTCGGCGAAGACATCCAGCGCGGCGCCAGCGACCGTTCCGTTGGTCAGCGCTTCATATAAAGCATTATCATCAACGATACCGCCGCGCGCGCAGTTGACGATCCGAACACCCTTCTTCATCTTTGCGAAATGTTCTGCGCCGATCATGTTCGTGGACTCTTTGGTCTTCGGCAAATGCAGGCTGATGTAGTCGGCTTGAGCCAGCAATTCATCCAGGGTGGCCAATTTTATTCCGTCAATGTCTTTGATATAAGGATCGTATGCCATAACAGTCATGCCCATCACGATCGCGCGTTTGGCAACTTCCCTGCCAATATTGCCCATGCCGATCAGACCGAGGGTTTTGCCGCCGATCTCGTCCCCGTTGAAACTCTTCTTGTCCCATTTTTCAGCTTTAACAGAAGTGGTCGCCTGATAAAGCGAGCGTGCCATCATGAGCATATAGGCAATTGCCAACTCAGCCACAGAAGCAGTATTCGCCAGCGGGGTGTTCATCACTGTAATGCCCTTGGACTTGGCATACTCATGGTCGATGGTATCGAGTCCCGCGCCGCCGCGTACGATCACCTTCAGGTCCGGGCAAACATCGATCAACGGCTGGCGCACCTTGGTACGCGAGCGCACAACCATGCCTTCATAAGCGGGCAGAACGCTGGGTAGCTCTTCGGGGGTGATATCGTCACGCACGTCAACGGTTAAGCCTGCGGCGCGCATTTGTTCGATATATTCCTTCTCGGTTTTGTCACAAATTAAAATTTTCATGGTCTTACTCCTTAGTGGGGTTGATATTAATAACAGGAACCAAACCGGGCGAACCGGCTGATTCCTGTTTGAAAAGTTACTCTTATCACAAGTTCATTCTAACAACGACAAAAAACTTTGTCAACGACATGACGGAAGGAGGTCAGGTCAGAATCATGCTTATCGTTCTTGATGAATTGTCTGACAACCAGATATAATTGTTTGATGCTATTTTCTTTGTTGTATGGACGAGTGAAGAAAACGTATTCGAAACAGGAACAGCTCAACGGTCACGAATGAACCGTAATCTTATTAACAGGAGTATTCAAATGTCCGATCTAAAACGTGCGCATAATTTCAACCCCGGTCCAGGTGTCCTGCCCTTGGAAGTTTTACAGCAAGCTCAATCTGAATTGCTTGATTTCAAAGGAACGGGCATGTCGGTGATGGAAATCAGTCACCGCTCGAAGGAATTTGAAGAGGTGATCCAAACCGCCGAAGCCGATCTGCGCGAACTGCTTGGGATTCCATCCAATTACAAGGTGATGTTTTTGCAGGGCGGGGCGACTTTGCAATTTGCCATGCTGCCAATGAACCTGCGCGCTGCTGGTTCCGCAGATTATATTGTGACTGGTTCATGGAGCAAGACCGCGATCAAGGAAGCCCAGAAATTGGGTACGGCGCGAGCGGCAGCAAACACCGAAAAAGATGGCTTCAACTGCATCCCTGTCACCGTGGATCTGGACCCGAAGGCTGCCTATTTACATTTCACTTCCAATGAAACGATTCACGGCGTGGAATTTTTCAACGAGCCGACGCCTCCTTCCGGTGTGCCATTGGTATGCGACACGTCATCCGATTTCATCAGCCGTCCGATTGACGTTTCGAAATATGCGCTGCTTTATGCCGGCGCGCAAAAGAACGCGGGTCCTTCCGGCGTGACCGTTGTCATAGTCCGCGACGATATGCTTGAGCGTACGCCCGCGAATTTGCCAGTGATGCTTGATTACAAAACACTTGCTGCGAGTGGTTCTTTGCATAATACTCCGCCCAGCTTTGCGATTTACATGGTGGGATTGGTATTCAAATGGGCCAAGAAACTAGGCGGTCTTGCCGCTGTTGAGAAGACCAATCGCATCAAGGCGGGTTTGGTTTACGGCGCCATTGATGAAAGCGGCGGCTTCTATCGTGGACACGCCCGCCCCGAAGCTCGTTCCTTGATGAACATTCCTTTCCGCCTGCCATCCGAAGAATTGGAAGATACTTTCGCGAAGGATGCCAAGAAGAATAATATGATCGGTCTCAAAGGACATCGCTCCGTAGGCGGTATGCGCGCTTCCATCTATAACGCCATGGATGTGGAAGGCACACAGGAACTGGTCAAGTTCATGAAGGATTTTCAGAAGAAGAACGGGTAGGTTTGGTGAGAAATAAAAAATAATCAGTGAGCAGTAATCAGAAGACCTCCGAACCCTTTTGGGAATTCGGAGGTCTTTTTTGTTGCCTCAATTTTTAGCACGAAAGCGCAAAACTTATACTATCCACTAAAATTGCAATGGATGGATGACGTTTTCCTAAACGTCCAATTACACTAATCTCCAGCCCCCAACAGGTTGAGCTAATCTGTTAAACCTAGGGCTTGTTTTCTCTGCAATGCATCAAGCTCAACCCCAAAGAGATTGGTATCTGTCAATTTGGTTCCGACCATGTTCGCTCCCTTGAGAATGCACCCTTTCAGGTTGGCTCCCTTGAGATTTGCATTGACGATCATAGCGCTCGTCAGGTCGGCATCTTCCAGTTGGACATTGCGCATGTAGGCATTCGTCAGGTTGGCTTTGGACAGATTCGCGCGGATCAGGTCGGCTCCGGCAAAATTCAAGCCGCTCAGATCCAATCCGGACAAATCGACGCCGGCGAGCCTGGCTTGATGCGTGATTGCCAGGATTTGAATCACTTCTTTTCGAGAGAGGTCAGACATAATGCCTCCTAGAGCTTATGTATTTCTTGCTGCCCAAACCCAGGTTAATATGGGCAGTAGGCAGAACAGGGTTCAATCAAACAAGGTACTGCCCTATTTTAGCATATACCAAAGGACTTCAATTCCAAAAACCGAAGCCCGCTCGAAATATTTAGCAAATCTCCTGGCATGCCCTAGGCCAAAATATTCCTCAGGATGATAAACATTGATATCAAAATCAAGCATGCCATGGTCAGGAAAGGGCAGGGAAAAGTTAAAGACCACGCCGGGAAACACTGTCCACGAGCGGACAAAGTTGAATTTGGATTCGCCGGCACACTTAAAATGCCGTTCCATCGATTCCATCACAGCTTGAATGGCCTGCGCCAGTTTTGGGTCATATTCCTGAACCTGGGTTAAAGTTGTGATCCCTTCCCGTGTTTGAGTGA
>JBBSCM010000362.1:0-3895 GCA_038250295.1 Anaerolineales bacterium
ATAAAGCCAAAAATTCCAATTGAATGACCAAATAGTTCGCTTGCTGCTGGAATTTTTCGCGTCGTAAGATACACGCCACCATATATCGCTGTAATTAAAATCCCCGCTGAAAAGGCCCACCAGAGTTCCCTATTATTACGAAGCATAACTGCCCTCCCGAGGCATTAAGTTTTCAAGCGGTTGCTACATGTTTTGACCAGTAATCCGCAACCACATCCGCTATCTTTGCATTCGGCGCCAGCAATTTATCGTGTATGGATGAAATATCCATTTTCTCCGCAACCATCTTTTGCAAAGGTATCGACAGCGTTTGGTCGCCCATCACAACGGCGCCAATTAAAGTTTTTTCACCCACAAGGATGCGTACATGATTTGCATCAAAACCACCTTGCGCCGCAATTGCATCTGGCAGTTGGCGCCAGGTCTCGCTGTCGCCGCGCGCAATTCCAATCACATCATCATCCAGCCCGCCTCCAACTGCGCCAATAATCGTAGTAGTCAAGCCCGCCAAACGTGTCACATTAAACGGCGGCGACTTCAAGTAGGCCCTCTTTCGCCCAGCCATGTTCATTCCCGCCACACGGCCTTGATCGCGTGCTGGATTCCAGAGGCTATCCAATACCGAGCGCCCAGACATTGGGTCAAAAACCTGTGCTACATCACCGGCCGCAAATATATCGGGGTCATTGGTCTGCAAATGCTCATTCACTAAAATTCCACGATCTATATTTAAGTCAGTATTCTTCACAAGCTCAAGGCATGGGCGGATACCGATCGCATAAGCAACCAAATCGCATTTGATCGTGCTTCCATCCCCAAGGCGAATCCCGGAAACGCGATCTTTCTTTCCAATAATTTCTTTTAGTTCAGAGTGGTAATGCAACTCGACCCCTTCGGCCTGCAAACGGCCTTCCACCACTTTTGATTCGTTTCGGTCAAGTACATTGCTCCAATAACGGTCACCCCGCAGAAGGTAATGCACGTTCATACCGCGCGCAAGCAGCCCCTCGGTCAACTCGAGCGCGGTGATTCCTCCACCGACGACTACAGCTGTTTTGCCTCGCTTCGCCAGTTTCAGGATATTCTGCGCATCGGTTAAATGATCCAATTTCACTACGCCGGTCAACTTCGCGCCTGGAACTTCCAGGGGTATGGCGCGCGCACCGACGACGATCAATAATTTCCCATACGTCAAGCGCGATTTTCCATCTATTTCCAAAGCATGCTCAGAACGTAGAATCTGCGTCACGCGTCCCCTAAGGTATTTGAAATTTAATTTTTTGTAATCAACCTGTGTGCGTGGATAAAGCGCCTTATCATGAAGCTCCCCTGTCAGATAATAGGCCAGCCCGGGACGGGAATAATATCCATGCGGGTCATCACTGATCATTGTAATTTCCCCAGACTCGTCTATGGAACGAATCGCTTCAATTGCGGCAAAACCTGCCACGCCCGCACCAATGATGATGTATTTCATTCGCCCCTCCGCTCAAACAGATCAGTCTGCGCAAAACGCAGCACCCCGCGCGGACAGCGGGTTACACACTCACCGCAAGTAAGACACTCACTATTAATCACCGCTTCATCACGCCAAACATGGGCACGAACATCGATCCCGATGGGGCAATTATAGGAACAGATTCCACATTGCACACAGCGCGCCGAATCAGGCACTACATGCCCCGAATAGATCGCAGTATGCCGAGTGGCATCGCTTTTAAAAATATTTAGAAAAGACAAAAGTCCTCCATCAAATAGTAGTCGTTGAAACCATAAAAAGGTTACGGGTTGAGAATAATTGTAGGCTCTTTGGTTCAACAGGTGTAGTAATGAAAGTCACTCCTTTCTTTACAATCCTTAAACAACAAAAACAGAGTTGTCTCTCAACAACTCTGTTTGGTCGCAAAACTTTAGCCGTCAGGCCAGTCTTACGAGAGCAGAACTACATTGGCAGCCTGCAAACCTTTGGGACCATCCTCGACGGAGAACTCCACCTTTTGTTCGGTCTCAAGTTTGCGGTAGCCATCGCTCTGAATGTCAGACATCTTTCACTACTCCTGCTTTAAAAAATATTCGCCCGTCCACCTTTATGCTTCCAAAGGCGAATCGGGCTCGTAAGCGCAAGATTATCACGGCTAATTTTACATATCAAGATTTTTGCTTCTTTTTCATGGATGCATATCTGGAGATGAAATGAACCCACCAGGGCGACCATTTCACCTTCGTCTTTGCCTCTCGAATAACCTGCCGCATCCCATCCGGACCTGTGAACGGGTCCAGCAACAAAAGAGATCTTCCCAACTCGAAAGCAGCGTGAGCATCCGAACCCACCGTGCCCGCGATGTTGTGTCGCTCAGCAAATTCCTTCGCTCGCTTGTTAAAGTGTGGAAACATACAGCGCGAGTTATACACTTCGATTGCATCCACAAACGGCAAAATCTCAAGCAGATCATTTTCCTGCCATCCGCCCTTCCGCATTTCATCAAAGGGATGTGACACACTAATGAACGCACCCTGCTCCTTTAATCGCCTGATCGTCTCCTGTGGCGTAAGATATGCGGGAATTTCCTCACTCACGAACGCCGCCAGAATTTCACCCTTGGTGGTCATGATTTCTTCACCGATAATAATGAGTTCAGGGTCAATCGCCTGCGCCTCCCGCGCTCCCACAATTGAGTTGTGATCGGTTACCACCACGCGGTCAATCCCCTTCCGGTGCGCGGCAGAAACCAAGTCCGCTGGGAGGGTGAGGGAGTCTTTTGAGGCGTGGGTATGGCAGTGGAATTCGAGGGTAATGATCATGGAAGAATTCAAATGGGCTTTAGTATGGCCAGCACTTTCCCGCGAATACAGAAACCTTCATCGGTTATATCAAATTCACGTTCTGTGTAATCCGGATTAGTACTTTGAGGCTGGAGAATGATCTTTTTGCCTCGATGGAAAACCCTCTTTAGGGTAGTGGTATCTCCTTCCTTATCTATGATTTCGGCGGCAACAATATCCCCATCTTTGAAATTCTGAGATGAAAAAATATCCGTTGGATTATCAAGGCCATTAAAATCGCTAAAACTTTTCGGTAGTAACCGCAAAAGAACATAGTCGCCATTTAGAATGTTAGCCAAGTTCATGCTATCGCCTACAACCTTAACTAGAATAGTGTCTTGCATTGAAGACTTAAAAAACCTACTACCGTTAACCGTCAAAATTCCAAAAGGCTTATCATCAATAAAAACCTGCTCTACCTCCAAATCACCAACAGAGGCCTCTAAAATCCCACTTGGGCCAAAACTCCCGGCGTTAATATACTCATAGATCGAAAACAACCCCATGCGATCTGAGCGCAAATCAGCAGAGTCATCAGTGTTTTTGTTATCACCTTTATTTACTGTGTTTTCACTTTTGTCAGCATCAATCGGTAAAGACGGTATTTCATATTTTTCAGCCGCCTGATGGAGTGCCATGTGCATTTCTTTACAGCGTGTGTCGTACCATGAATATTCATCTTTTTTGCTCTCTTTTCCTGTTCGGAGCGTCTCAAACTTTTTTTTTGCCTCACGCCAAGAATTGATGGCATCCACCTCTTTTCCGGGCAGAAGCCACTCCATACAGCCCTTCATCCACTGCGCAATTGCATAATGATGGTGAGAATGAGAATATTTACTGGAAGCTTCAGAAAAGAACTTTTGAGCTTCTTTGAAGTTACCCATCGCCGCAACTACCAAACCACATCGCAAACGGATTTCTGCCGATTCTAATCCTTCAGATATATCGCTTAGACGATTCAGGTCATCAATGATATCCCACGCCTTTTTCAACTCATTCCTAGCATGTTCTCTTTCCAGTCTCACAAGTAAAAGTGTGGCCGGATCGCTTAAAGAGCTATTTCCATATTTAT
>JBBSCM010000363.1:0-3883 GCA_038250295.1 Anaerolineales bacterium
GGATGATTATTTTTGGCCAGTAAAAATATTATATCTTGATAATCAAGCGGGGCAAGCTGTATGGCCTGTCTTTGCACGGCTTTCTTTGAAGTGGGAATGCCATTAAGTAATCAAGTTGATTGTTGTTATAATCCATCGAAATTCAAAAGAACACCTATCTACAGCGCAATTAAAAAATCATCTACGAAGGTAATTAAGAAAACATGGACAAAACTATTTATATCGGTACCGATTGCGGTGCGTCCACCTCCAAAGTGGGCGGCGTATGGAGTGACGGCTCGACCATCTCAACGAAATTATTGCAAGCTCCCACCAATTCAGTGGATGGCCCTGAAGCCGTTGTGCGCAGTTGGGTCGAGGCCATCAACACGTATCTCTCCCAAAATAACCTGACATGGGAACAAGTCAGTGGTGCGGGTTTAGCCATCCCCGGCCCATTCCAACGTTATGGTGTTTTGGATCGTTCGGCCAACCTCCCTGAAAACTTTACCGGGTTTGACGTTCACACTGCATACAGCAATGCTCTCGCCGAACAAGCCGGGCGTGCGATCCCATTGACGGTTGGCAACGATGGAGATATGGGCGGCGTAGCGGAAGCCCAACATGCGCGCGGTAACAGCAATGGGACAGTTCTAATGCTGGCCCCCGGTTCCGGGTTGGGATGTGCCTACATTGACCAACACGGCCTGGCATTGAGCGGCGACACTCTGGCCGGGATGGAAGGCGGTCACATGCCCCTGCCGCTGCATTTGTTGGGCGCCAAAGCCTATCCTTGCGGATGTGGACGTACCTGGGGTTGTGCCGAAATTTATACATGCCTTGCGGGACTGCCTTACCTGCTTGAAGAAAAACTGGAGCAATATCCCGACCATGAGCTGGCGAGATCATCTCTTAGTCTCAAAGAACGCGCCTTTGCCCTGCGCGGACTGGCTCAGAAAGGCGACCAACTCGCCACTGAATTGTTTGACTTCCAGGCCAAAGCGATTGGCTTGCATATTGCCAACCTGGCCATGGCACTCGACCCTAAATTCGTTGTTATCGGCGGCGGGTTGATGGATCCTGAATCGACATCCATTGCTTTCCGTGAGCGTTATCTGGGTATCGTGCGTTCAACTGCCCATGAATATCTGTGGCCCTACCAGCGTGAGGTCATTAGCATTGTCCCTGCCGCGCTGGGTGATCTGTCACAAGCCATCGGAGCGGCCCTCTCTGCTTTGTATAAGAATAGGGCGTAACAGCAGCTATAACTTTTCCAGTACTTCCCACCTCTGATATGCCTGCGCTAATTCATCCTGCATTTCTTTTAATTGATCCATCACGCGTGTGATCTCGGCGCTGTCTTGTTGATAGAAAGTTGGGGTTCCCATTTTCGCGGTCAGAGCGTGGATGTCGGCCTCGAGTTTTTCGATGCGCTGCGGTAATTCGGCGAGTTCACGCTTTTGGGATTCAAGTGCGCGCTGTTCTTTATAGCTTAATTTTTTAGAGGGTTCTGGCGAAGGCTGCGATTCATTCCCCAAGCTGACAATTGGTTTGCGCGTCTTTGACTCGGTCTTCGCTGATTCATTTTGCTTTTGCCATTCATCATATCCCCCAACTGTCTCGGTGACTGATCCGCTGCCATCCATGGCAAATGTGCTGGTGACGATATTATTCAGAAAAGCGCGGTCATGGCTGACTAATAACAACGTGCCTTCGTAATCAAGCAATAAGTCCTCGAGGATTTCCAGAGTTTCCACATCCAGATCATTGGTGGGTTCATCCATCACAAGCAGATTCGCCGGTTGAGCAAATAGACGCGCCAACAGCAGACGATTCCGCTCGCCACCGGAAAGCGCGCTGATCGGCGCATTGACCCTATCTTTGGAAAAAAGAAAATCTTCGAGATATACATTCAGGTTACGTGATCTGCCGTTGATGGTGACGTTGTCACTGCCCTGCCCGACATTATCCAAAACAGATTTGCTGTCATCAAGTTGCGCGCGCAGTTGGTCGAAATAAGCAATTTCCAAATTCGTTCCATATTCAACAGTGCCGCTTTGTGGCTTTAGCTTGCCAAGCAATAAACGCAGCAGAGTTGTTTTGCCTGAACCATTCGGGCCAATGATGCCGATCTTGTCACCGCGTTGAATGGTGGTCGTAAAATCGCTGACGATGAGATTATCCCCAATTGAGTAATTTACATTTTCCACTTCGATCACAATTTTCCCCGAACGTTTTTCCGCCTGAATCTGCATACGTACTTTGCCCGGGCGTTCGCGCCGTTCAAGGCGTTGTTCGCGCAATCGTTTGAGCGCGCGGACGCGTCCCTCGTTGCGTGTGCGCCGCGCTTCGATGCCTTTGCGAATCCAGACTTCCTCTTGAGCCAGTTTTTTATCGAAGAGAATATTTTGCTCCGCTTCGGCAGTGAGCATGGCTTCTTTTCGTTCGAGGAAAGTCTCGTAACTGCAATTCCAATCGAACAGGCGGCCGCGGTCTAATTCAATAATGCGCGTGGTTAATTTTTGCAAAAATACGCGGTCATGCGTCACGAATAACAACGTCCCGCCCCAACGTTTGAGAAAACCTTCCAGCCAGTCAATGGACGCGATGTCAAGGTGGTTGGTTGGCTCGTCGAGCAGGAGCAGCTCGGGGTCACGAACCAGGCCTCGGGCGAGCATGACTCGTCGCTTCATCCCCGCAGAGAGTGTTTCAAATTTAGCATCCGCATCCAACTGCATGCGCGAGATGACCTGCTCCACTTGAAGTTGTCCCTGCCAGTGATGTTCATCGTGGCTGGGTGGTGTATCCAATCCGCTTGCCACAATGTCGAAAACTTTTCCTTCAACATCTGCTGGAACTTCCTGCGGTAAATATGCCACGCGTAAATTCTGTTGGCGAGACACAGCGCCGCTCTGAGGAAAAATGTCGCCATTGACCAACTTAAGCAAAGTGGATTTTCCCATGCCATTGCGGCCCAACAAGCCAACCCATTCGCCCTGCTCGATCTGCAGGTTGATGCCATCAAATAATCTCGGTCCGCCAAAGCCGAGGCTTACGTCTTGTAAACTGATTAATGCCATAAATGATTCTTTTCCTTTGAAGGGAAAGAATATACTATGAAAAATGGAATTGCGGAGTCATAGAGTCATAGCCATGTCGCTGCGAGCAGCTTTTCCGCGAAGCAGTCTCTGCTTAATTAGGGATTGCTTCGTCGCAAAGAACAAGAGCGCTCCTCGCAATGACATGTACAGGAAGCGGGTATTTTCTTCATCAAATAATATGACATCCATCCATGTCGAAAAAAGGATGGTTCGGGAATAATAAGGTTGACCTTATATTAATTAATAGGTGACCCTTATGATAAATCAGCAATTAAGTGAAAGCACGGAAATGTATTTGAAGGCAATGGTGGAGCTAAGTGACCGCGAGATGGTGGCAATGGGTCGTTTGGCAGAGCGTTTAAGTGTAACTCCTGTTTCGGCAAATGAAATGGTAAGGCGTTTGAGTGAGCAGGGCTTGGCGAAACACACGCCGTACAAAGGCGTAACGTTGACCAGGAAGGGACGCGAGGCTGCGTGCAATGTTTTGCGTCGTCAGCGTTTGTGGGAATGTTTTTTATATGACCACTTGAAGATCGAATGGACGCAGTTATATGAATATGCCTGCTTGCTGGAACATGCCACTGCTCCGGATGTGACCGAGGCGCTGGCGGTTTTTCTTGGGGATCCGAAAACTTGCCCGCGTGGGAATCCCATCCCTGCTGCGGACGGTTCGTTTACTCCGCTGAGTGGTATTCCACTGAGCGAAGTTGAAGTAGGTAAAACGGTGCAGGTGCTGGCGGTCAATGCCACGGCAGCAGATGTAATTAAACATTTATATGAACGCAGCCTTTTGCCCGGGCATA
>JBBSCM010000364.1:0-3879 GCA_038250295.1 Anaerolineales bacterium
GGTTTGGTGATGTAATCATCCGCCCCCGATTCCAAACCATCCAATAAAGACTGTTTGTCATCCAGTGCGGTCAGCATAATGATCGGAATTTCAGCGAGGGGGGGATTGTTTCTAATGCGGCGGCAGACTTCAAATCCGTCTATGTCCGGCATCATTACATCCAGCAGGATCACATCCGGCAAAAGTTTAGCGGCCTTTTCAAGAGCCTCCTGGCCGTTTCCCGCCATTTCAAGGCGATATCCCTGGCCTTCCAAAATAGACTCCAGGGTGTGCCGCCCCGCCGGTTCGTCATCTACGATTAAGATTGTACTGGACATAAATTCTCCTTACTTTGAAACAGTCTACCCAATGTGCAACTCTTTTCGCAAATCCGTGTTTTAGACGCTGAAAAACGCTGATTTCGCTGATTCAAAAGAAAAAAATCTGCGTTTGTCTGCGTCCAGCAAAGGCAAAAAATGAAGTTGCACATTAGGTACAGTATATTTTGAGACTGAAAACATCACCATACAGGGATTCCCTATTCAGACCTTACTGATTCCTATCTATTAATCCAAATTTGATCGCCAAACGCACAAGCCCGGCCAGGTTGCGGACATGTAATTTCTCCATCAGGTTTGCGCGGTGTTTTTCCACCGTTTTTTCGCTGATAAATAAGAGTTTGCCGATCTCGCCGCTGGTGTGTTCCTCTGCGATCAATTGCAGGATTTCCTTCTCGCGCGGGGAAAGCACATTCAATGGATCATCGCTTTGCAAACTATGAGGGTGTAGCGCGCTTTCCACAACAATGGATGAGATCACCGTGCTCAAATAGGTTTCACCGCGCGCCACCGCGCGAATACCCCATAACAATTCCTCACTGACCGAAGTTTTTAATACGTAGCCTTTTACGCCGCTTTGCAGCGCCTGATGTACCAAGCCCTCGTCGGAATACATGGATAACAAAAGGATATTAACAGGTAATTTCATAATGCGAATCTGTTCGGCGGCTTGTATTCCATTTAAGCGCGGCATCATAATGTCCATGACCAGCACGTCTGGTTTCAACTCCACGGTCATATCGATCGCTTCCTGACCGTTGGAGGCCTCGCCGATTATGTTAATATCATTTGCCCGTTCAAGCAAAGCGCGCAGGCCGGCCCGTACCATGGCATGATCCTCCACTAACAAGAGGCGGATCATGCTTTCTGCTCCATGTGCTGCGCTTCTTCGAGCGGCAGGCGCGCAGAGATGATCGTGCCTTTTGCGGCGGAGGAACTGATCACCAATTCGCCGCCCACGAGAGTCAGGCGTTCTCTCAGGCTTGTAAGGCCGATCCCATTTCTTGAAGCGCCTGCCTCGATTGCGAAGCCGATACCATTGTCCTGTATGGTCAGGACAATGGTATGTTCCTCAACAGATAATTCCACCCACACCTGCCTTGCATGTGAATGTTTGATCACATTGGTAAGCGATTCCTGAAGGATGCGATATAGCGTAATCGAGTAAACATCCGGCATGTCGGGTAATTTCAGGTCGGCTTCAAATAGTACGGGTAAGCCTGTGCGAAAACTGAATTCACGGCTGTGTGTTTCCAACGCGGAACGCAGCCCGAGCGTATCCAATAAGGTGGGGCGAATATCATGCGCGAGCAGGTGCATTCTATTAATGGTTTGATTGGTGTCTGTAATGAGAGTGTTCAACCTGTTATTTAATAAATCAGGCTGTAATGGCAATTCTGATTGCAGGTTTCGCAGGCTTAATGCGTGTGCGATCAAGGCCTGACCCAGATCATCATGCAATTCACGTGAGAGCCGCTTGCGCTCCTCTTCCTGCGCGGTGACCACACGTTCGACCATTTGACGCAGATCTTCGCGCTGGGTGTGCAGGGTGCGATAGCGGTTGAGCCGCAAAACAGTGTTGACACGCAAACGCAGCTCCTGCCTGTCTACTGGCTTGGTGAGGAAATCGTCGGCGCCCGATTCAATGCCCAGCAGGCGTGAGGGGCGGTCATCCAGGGCGGTGAGAATGATGATCGCCACCTCGGCAAGTTTCGGCGTGGCGCGGAGGCGGCGGCATACTTCAAAGCCGTCCATTCCGGGCATCATCACATCCAGCAGGATCAGGTCTGGCAAAAGTTCATCCGCTTTCTTGAGCGCAGTGGAACCATTATTTGCAGATGTAATATCATACCCCTGGCCTTCGAGGATGGATTCAAGTGTATCAATTCCGAGCGGGTCGTCATCGACGATGAGGATTTTACTGTTCATTTGATTCTTTCCGGGTGGGGCGCATGTGTTTTTCGATCATGTCGGCGAGGTCCTGCATTTGAAGGGGTTTGCTCAGGTAATCGGTCATACCCGCCGCCAGGCATTGTTCGCTGTCACCCGGCATCGCCAGTGCGGTCAGGGCAATAATCGGGATGTTTGCCAGGTCTTTATTTGCGCGGATCCGCCGGGTGGCTTCCAACCCGTCCATGATGGGCATCATCACATCCATCAGAATAAGATCCGGGCGCTCCTGTGCGGCCAGCTTAATTGCCTCGACACCATTTTGAGCGATGATGATCTCATAGCCTTTATACTTCAAGTAATCACTGGTGAGCTGGACGACGACATCCGTATCTTCCACGAGCAGGAGCCTGCCGCTGCGTTTCACATCGGACCTGGGGCTGGGGAGCGAAAGTTCAGCGGTAACTTTCGCCTTTGGGGCTTGCTCCTTCGGCGACCAGGGCAGTGTGATCGTAAAGCGACTCCCCTGCCCGACTTCACTTTTTACGCTTACACGCCCGCCGTGCAAATTGATCATTTGCGCCACCAGCGCAAGCCCCAAGCCTGTGCCTTGATATTCGCGCGCGAGACCGGCATCCAACTGCACAAACGGTTTGAAGAGCAGTTTTATTTTCTCCTCTGCGATGCCCAGACCTTGATCCCAAACCGTGAAATCAACCTCGTTCTTTTCTGCATTCCCACTTACCTCCAACCCGATCTCTTTTCCTGATTGCGTAAATTTAACTGCATTACTAAGCAGGTTTACCAGCGATTGTTTTAATCTGCGCTGATCGGCCCGGATGATTTTTATGTCCCCTGTAATCGCGAAGGAGACATGCAGATTCTTTTTCTGCGAAAGCTCCTTGATCATGCGCAGACTGGATTGGCAAAGTATTTCAACCGAGAACTTGTGGATATCGAGCTCCATGCGGCCCGCTTCGATCTTGGAAAGATCAAGAATGTCGTTGATGAGTTCCAGCAGGTGTCGTCCGCTTTCCCGAACGATACCGATGTACTTAAGTTGTTTTTCGTTGAGTGTGCCAGCGATCTGTTCTTCGAGGCTTTCGGAAATACCCAGAATGGCGTTGAGCGGCGTACGCAGTTCATGACTCATATTTGCAAGGAATTCGTTTTTGATGCGCAGGGCGCGTTCCATTTCTGATTTGGCAATACGCTGAGTTTCCTCCGCTTTTTTGTGCAAGGTAATATCGTGAGCGCTGTTGAGCATCAATTGTCTGTCGTTAATCTTGAGCGGATAGGAATATAATTCAAGTGTATGAATGCGGTCTCCAGGCGCGTAGTAATCAAGTTCCACGGGTTTTCCCGGTTGACCTTGCAGAATTTCTGACAAATATTTTTGTCTTTTATCCAACTCGCTCTCCGGGTAGATGCCAAGCTCGGATATGCGCTTGCCTCGGATCTCATCCCGCACAAGATTGTATTGTTTTTCAAATGCTTCATTCACATCCACGATCGATCCATCACCTTCTGTAACGGATACGGGATCTGCCACTGCATCAAACAGCAGCCGCGCATAGTTCTCGCTCTCGCGCAGGGATTGTTCGGTCTGTTTTCGCTCTGTAATATCCATGTTGATGCCAAGGATGCGGTCGGGTTTTCCGTCAGGTGAGTA
>JBBSCM010000365.1:0-3873 GCA_038250295.1 Anaerolineales bacterium
ACGCCGCCTTTGACCAGGGACTCGCCCAGCAACTCGCCGACCACCTCAAAGCGCCATGTTATGCGCTCAGTGATTTGAAAGCGGAGAGTTTGTATAATACGGTTAGGGATGAGATGGCGAAGCCGGGGAAGAAGTAAATTGGTAAATGGTGCTTGGTAATTGGTGAGTAGCAAAAAGTGAGAAGTAAAAAGACCTTGGAGTTCATGTGGAAATCCGAGGTCTTTGATTAATTTCATCTCAACCAAAAGACCCTAAAGGTTTCCTTTGCTGACCAGAACCATGTTAGTTGGACAGGAAAACCTTTAGGGTCTGGAACGTACAAGGTGACAGTCATCTTGAAGATGACTGTCACCTTGTAGAAAAATTTTTGCGCGACTCGCCTTCGGCGAGAGGAAAAGAGAAATGCAAAACAAGCCCGCTTCAGCCTTTCAGAAGAGCAGAAAACAGAAGACCAGAACTATGGAAGTGAGCGGGCACAACGAAAGCCGATAACGCCGCTCGTACCCGACGGATCGCTCCTGACACGGCTGGCAGAACGCGCGACGAAATCGTAGTTGTACCACGAGCCGCCCCGCAACACGCGGATGTCACCTGAATCAGGTCCCAAAGGATTTTCGGAAGGCGAGTTTTTATAATAGGTATCCGAGTACAAATCGGCTGTCCATTCCCAAACATTGCCTGCCATATCGTAGACGCCGTAAGGGCTTTGTCCGCTGGCGTAACTGCCAACGGGGGTCGTGTCGCCAACGCAAGCGCCCTTTTCGCTTCCAAAATAATTGGCATAAGTGCAGTCAATGTTTTCTCCCCAGGGATAGGTTCTTTCATCTGTACCGCGCGCGGCTTTTTCCCACTCGGCTTCAGTGGGTAGGCGCGCACCGCGCCATTCGCAATAGTTTTTTGACATATTCCAATCCACATAAATGACGGGATAGTTATCGAATTGCGAATTGCCGTAATAACTGGCGCGAGTGACTGAACTTGTATCCACTGGAGGCTGGCAGACACCCGCGTCTACGCAAAGTTTATAGGCGGCATTGGTCACTTCGTATTGGTCTATGTAATAGGCGTCCAGATTCACGACATGAACAGGCTTTTCATCTGGTTGATCACTGGTGTCACTGCCCATGTTGAATTCTCCCGCAGGAATAAGAGACATGGAAACGCCCACATTATCAACCATGATAACAATCGGGGGAATGGCTTTTGCCAACACTGGATAAACGCCAATATTTTGATCCCAATACTGGCTAAATATCTTGTCCGCAGCAACCAAGCGCCTCGCGTCAAAGCCGCGATTCTTTTCCAATTTAACCATTTCCTGCAAATCATTCAGCGCATCGGGATAATAATCCTTTCCCAAGCCGATATATGCCTGAGCGCGGTCATAATAGACAGCGGGGTTTTCCTTATTTTCGCCAATGGCAATGTTCAGGTTCGATAGAGCCGTAACATATCTTTTCTGGTTCAATTCCTTGCGTCCATTCCACCAGGCGGTAATCTCACGCGCAAGGGATGGGTCTTCTTCCTCCACCGCCTCGCGCATGGCTTGCAAAAATTGGTTGCTCTCATCCGTATTTGCCATGGATTGATACAAGCCTTTTACAACAACCACTTGATTCTCGCTTGCGCCCCAGTCATTTGTAGGCGCAAAGAGTTGAAATTTTTCCTCTGCCGTCAGTTGGTTGAATAATTTCCCCGCTTCTCCTGAATAGCCTTCCAATTCAATCAAGCTTGCCAGATTTTTCAGGCGCGTCGGCGCATCCGTGCTGGCTTGGAAGTTCGCAGTGAACTGCGCGGCGCGTTCCGCGTCGGTGCGCGTAAAGTTTTGATACGCAAAATACGCGGCAATGAACAAAGCAAAAACAGTCACCACAATTGAACTAATCATAATTCTGCGCGGCACGGCGGAGGGCGTATTGTCTTTGATCCATTTCGGGTCAAAGGCACGCTCGTAAATGCGGTTGCGCGTCACCAGTTGACCCGCCTGCCTGTTGACCACGCCCGAAATCTTCAAATGCGCCTTGATGATCGAACGCTCATCGTCCGCAACCTTTTTGCCTGTGCGAATGTCCTTATAAGTCAGCAGCACCCTGCGCGCGTCGGGCGAACGCTTGACCAGCATATCGCGCACAAATTGCAGGTTGTTATCGTGCTGTCCATCCTCGCCGATGAATAATTGTTCCACCGCGCTGGCAACGGTTTCTGCCTGAAGGTCGGAATTCAATTCCGACTTACTGAGGTGCGCGCACAGCCTTTGCGTCAAATACGGATGCCCGCCTGTCCAATCGAAAATCCACGTCAGTATGTGTTTCGCATTTTCGCCAAGTCCCTGCGCGAAGGGCATGGCTTCATCCAATGTGAAGTCGTTCAAATCCACGCGCTGACCGATGTTGAAGGGCGTGCGTTTGCTGTCCGAGATCAAGTCACTGGGTGTGGCGACTCCCACCAGCACAAAGGATAAGCGTTTGAAATCGGGCGTGGTCGCCCGCGCGTTGTACACGGCGCGCAGGGCGGCGAAGAAATCATCCGCAAAGGGAATGGAGAGCGTGCTGTCAATCTCATCGAAGAACAAGACTACGCGTTCCTGTATTTCCTTCAACAAAATATCACGGAAAAAGTTGGAGAGTTTTTGCGCGGGTCCAAGCCCCGCGTATTGCGCCCACCATGCGAAGATGTCTGCTTCCAAATTCAGAGTTGTCGCGATCTCATTCAGGATTCCTAAATACCATTCATCTTGTGATATCTTGACACCGATCGCGCTCAAGTCAATCATCACCGAGCGCACGCCTTCGCTTTCCAGTTGGCGCGCCGTCCGCACCATCAAACTGGATTTGCCCACCTGCCGCGAAGACAGAATGAACGCCAATTCGCCCGCGCGGCAAAGAGTCAGCAAGTCATCATCCGCCTTGCGCGGAATATAAATCCCGCCACCGGCCTGGACAGTGCCGCCGACTGTGTAGATGGTTTGGTTGGTCATTGAGTCTCCCGTACCGCGATATTTATATCGCAATGCCGCGCAGGCGACATGAATGTCGCGCTACAATCTCTTCCCGAAATATTCTGCATACAACTCATTACGCGGCAACACATCATTACCCACGCGCCGCACCAAGCCCGCGCCGCGTAAACGGAAGAAAACATGTTCATCTGCACAGCGATGATATTTGATGACTTGCAGTAAAGCGGATTTCAATTCCTGATGGTCGCTCATTCGGAAAAGATGATTACGCAAATGGTCGCCAAATGGGCCGTCATCTTCACTCGCATTTTTTACAATTTCGTCAAAAGTAGCGCGTTTGCTGGCTGTCAGATACAAGGCTTTGCGAGTCAGGTAGGGATGGCCGCCAAGCAGTTCGCTTATTTTTGTCACCTGCCCTGTTGAAAGCGGATTCCCATGACGCTGATTCAGGTCACTTACTTGAACAGGCGTGAAGTCTTTTAATTCAACCACCGCGCCAACATTGAAAGGCGACTGGTTAAGGTCTGCAATCAATTGATACGGCTCTGTGGAAGTGACCAGCGCCATATTGAAGCGAGTCCAATCGCCGCCGCGAGCACGATTATTGTGCCAACTGCGCAACATGCTGAAAAAGTCTGAGCGGAACGGCGAGGTGAACATGCGCTCGACTTCATCCATGGCCAGCAGCAACTTTGTATCCTGCAATTCTTTCAGCAAATATTTGGTAACATAATTGGTGGTCTTCTGCACCTGTCCAAGCGGGTTCTTCCAGAATTCCTCGGTGCGATCCTCCACTTCAAATTCCCAGGATAAGACTCGACTTTTGCACCTTAAAAATCAATACTCGAAGGCATATATTTAATATAAATTGGCAACCAAATCGCCAAGCTGGTGCAACACATAACCTGCCCGCA
>JBBSCM010000366.1:0-3871 GCA_038250295.1 Anaerolineales bacterium
AGGTGTGTTCGCGTCAATGACCGATGAAAAAGCTGTGATAAGGCGTGCTCCGTAATCCATCACATCATCCGCGGGACCGTAACAGCCGATACACTGCGCCCCCGCCTGCGGACAGCGTGCATTGCATCCACTGCGTGTGGCGGGGCCATTGCATGGAATCCCCTGTTCGAGCAGGCACAAAGTCGGGTCAACGGGAGCGATATCCTGAATGCGTTTGAATTCCTTGATAAATTTCACATTCCTCGCCCGCGGACATTCATCGCACACCGTGGAATCTCCACAGCCAATGACCGATCCTTTCGGCGGCAGTTCCGCTTCGCCTTTCACAACTTTGATGACCAGATCAATCACCGCCGCAATTTGATGACTCTCAGGCGGACAGCCCGGCATGAAGTAATCCACATCCACAACCTGTTCAAGCGGACGAACTATTCGTGACAGAGTCGGGATATGCAATTCACCTTCGGGCACATCGAATGTTGTGCGCGGATAAATTGCATTCGGGTTATCTGTTGTGATGGTGTTGAACGCCGTGTAAACAATATCTCCTACAGGGCTGAGATTCGCCAGCCCAGGAATACAGCCTTCACAGGCGCATGACCCGAACGCAACCAATATCTTCGATTTCTGCCGCAACAGTTTGGCAATGTGTTCATTCTCGTCATTGCGGATTCCGCCGTTGAAGAGGGTCAGCAGAATCGAGCCATCTTCCATGGCTTCTACATCTTTGTATTTCGCGTCCATGGCAACAGGCCAGAAGACGACATCAAAGTTGGCATCTACATCCAAAATCTTTTCGTGAGTATTCAGTACCGCGATCTCACATCCGCCGCAGGAGGCGGCCCAGTACATAGCGAACTTCGGTTTCATGAAGCCACCTCCTCTGAAGAGTGATCAGTAATCAGTGATCGGTAATCAGTCAGACCACTGATTACTGTCAACTGTTCACTGCTTTTTCCCCAACCAAGCGGCCCCAACTTCCGCACCTCTTCCACGAATGCAGTCGTCTCCGCCGCAAACCGTGCGCCTTCCGCCGCGCTAGCCCAAACGAGTTTCACGCGCTCAGGTTCAATGCCCATTCCTGCAAGCACACGCTTGAGCAAAAGATAACGGCGCAAGGCTTTGTAATTCTGTTCGATGTAATGACATTCGCCAGGGTGACAGCCCGTGATCATCACGCCGTCTGCTCCTTCTGAAAGAGCACGCAGCACAAAGGTCGGGTCGAGGCGGCCTGAACACATCAAGCGGATCAGCCGCACATTCGGCGCGTACTTAATTCGCGCCGTCCCAGCCAGATCCGAAGCACGATAACTACACCAGTTGCAGGTGAAGCCGATGATGGTGGGTTCGAATGTATCGTTGTTCATAATCTACGCTCCTTACGGAACACGCTACACGTATTGCGTATTACGTGTTCCGTTTAGGCTGCCTCTAAATTGCGCAACAGCAACCCATCAATCTGCGCGATGATCTGCGCATTGCTAAAGCCCGTACCGCTGATCGCACCCGCAGGGCACGCCGCCACGCAAGTGCCGCAGCCTTGACACAACGCGGGATTGATCGAGGTTACTTTGTCATCTTCAATGAATGTGATGGCATTGAACGGACATAGTCCATTGCAAATCTTGCAGCCTGAACACAGAGTTGAATCCACGCTGGCCTTGATCGGTTCAAGCGTAACTTCCTTTTGCAAAATCTTATCGAGCACACGCGCCGAAGCCGCAGCACCCTGCGCCACACTGGATGGAATATCCTTCGGCCCCTGCGCGCAACCGACGATGTAAATGCCTTCGGTCATCGTGGCAACGGGATCGAGTTTCGGATGTTTCTCCGTAAACCAGCCATCCATCGAACACGAAATGCCAAACAACTTACCAACTTCTTTGGCGTCGTGACGCGGCTGTAATCCGCTGGAGAGAATGACCATGTCCACTGGAATGCGGCGCTGTTTGCTTGCCAGTGTATCTTCCACTTGAATGATGAGTTTTCCTTTTTCGCGTTCATTACGCGCCGCGTCTGTGACCTCAGCCACTTTGCCGCGCACAAAGAGAGTCCCTTCTTCAAGCACGCGTTGATAAAACTCATCGTAGGCTTTGTACGCCGTGCGCATGTCAATATAAAAGTTGTAAACCGTCGCGCCTGTGCGCTCGTGGACGAGGTGCGCGAACTTCAATCCCTGCATACAACAAATCACCGAGCAGTAATTATTGAAATTCTTATCACGCGAACCCACGCAATGGATAATTCCCACACTCTTCGGCACGGTCTTGCCATCGCGCAAAACGATATTGCCTAAAGTCGGCCCCGCGGCATTGGACAATCTTTCAAACTCAATACTGGTGAACACGTTCGGCAAACGCCCGTAACCGTAATTACTCACGCGCCGCGCGTCGAACAGGTCATAACCTGTGGCGAGCACAATGTTGCCCACATCAATATTAATTAACTGATCTTCCTGCTTGAAATCAATCGCGCCCGTCGGGCAAAATTTCTCACACGCCTTGCATGTGCCTTTGATGAAGTACGTGCAATTTTCCTTATCCATCACAGGGAAGTTCGGCACGGCTTGCGCGAACGGCGTGTACACCGCCTTGCGATATCCAAGCCCCGCTTCGTAGACTTCGTCAATCACTTTCTTCGGGCACTTCTCCTGACAAATTCCGCAGCCCGTGCAAAGTTCTTCGTTGACAAAGCGCGCCTTCTTTTTAATCGTCACATGGAAGTTGCCGACATAGCCCGCAACATTCGTGACTTCACTCCATGTCAGCAGCGTGATATTTGGATGCGTGCCCGCTTCCACCATGCGCGGCGTGAGAATGCACGCGGAGCAATCCAGCGTGGGGAAAGTTTTATCGAACTGCGCCATGTGTCCGCCAATGGACGGTTCGCGCTCCACGAGGTACACATGAAATCCCGCGTTCGCAATTTCGAGCGCCGATTGGATTCCCGCAATGCCGCCGCCCACCACCAACGTATTCGGATTGATCGGAACTTTGATCTCCTCCAGCGGACGATTCTCGATCACTCTCGACACTGCGCCTGATACAACCGCCTTGGCTTTTGCCGTCGCGACAGCTTTATCTGAATGCACCCACGAGACCTGCTCGCGAATCGAGGCCATTTCCACCAAATATGGATTCAGCCCCGCATTCTTCGCCGCCGTGCGGAAGGTCTTCTCGTGCAAATGTGGAGAACATGCCGCAACGACCACGCGAGTTAATCCAAGTTCTTTGATGTCTTTCTGAATTAATTCCTGTCCCAAACTCGAGCACATGAATTTATATTCACGCGCAATGACCACGCCCTGCCGCCCAAGTTTTTCAGCGGCCCAGTTGGCAACGTCAACGACATCCACCGTGCCTGCGATATTCGACCCGCAGTGACAGACATAGACTCCGACTCGCTCTGTCATTTCAGCGCCTCCTTCTTCCCCTCATGCTTGCTCCAGCGACGCGGCATGGGCAGCCCCTCATCCTTCTTGCGCGGTGCGGCAACTTCCTGCGTGACAGGTACTTCGATGCCGATATTTGCCAGCGCATTGCGCGCACTGACCAATTCCACGCCTATACCCAACTCGCTTGGTTCTTTGCCGAAAGCAAGTCCCATCAATTGAGTGAAGAATAAAACTGGCATGTGATAACTTGTGTGGAAGAAATGATTCGTTTCATTCTGATACGCGTCAATGTTCATCTGGCACATCGGGCAGACCGTTGCCATCAAATGCGCGCCGCGCTCGTCTGCGTCAGATACGAGTCTGCGGATTAATTCAAATGCAGTTTCAGGCCCGATCTGAGTCATGAGTCCGCCGCAGCACCTAGTTGTGAGCGGATAATCGATCACGTCCGCGCCGAGTGCGCGCAGCAAGTCATCC
>JBBSCM010000367.1:0-3858 GCA_038250295.1 Anaerolineales bacterium
AGAAAAAATCCCCGAGCATTACATCTCGGAGATTTTTTCTGAGATTTATGACCCATCATATGACCTCCAGCACTGACAGATATGACCTGGCATCCCGTAATATGTAAAGCGTTATAGCTTTACTCATCTTTAGTGTTTGGAGATTGTTATGAACCCTATCAGATCGTTTGTCCAACGTTTTTCACTGCCCATATTCTTTGTATTGGCTTACGCGCTCTCATGGATGCCATCGCTCTTTGAGGCGCACTCGCTCCTCCCGCTTGGTCCATTATTTGCGGCATTGATCGTGCTGCCTTTTATTGGCGGGGCGGATGTAAAAGACTTCCTGCGTCGCATCGTACAATGGCGGGTCGGTATCGGCTGGTACGCGATGGTTTTGCTCCTGCCCGTTATCGCAACAAGTGCCGCCATCGGAATCAATCTTCTGCTTGGCACAGATTCGCCAACATGGGAGCGCATTCCGCCTCTCTCTGATCTGCCTGGTACATTCATATCCATTCTTCTTTTTATCGGATTGGGAGAAGAACCAGCCTGGAGAGGCTTTGCCCTTCCGAGACTTATGAAGGGACGAAATGCGCTGCTTGCGAGTGCGATTCTTGGTGTCTTTCATATTATCTGGCACTTTCCGCTTTTCGGCAGTGAATTCAACTCCACCAATATCGTGCCCTGGATATTGGGTGTGCTCGGGTTCACTATCGTTACTACCTGGATGTATAACCGCACACAGGGAAATCTGCTCCTGCCCATGTTGTTTCATACTTCGGTGAATGTCACGGCAAATTATTTGTTCAATAACTTGTTTATAGGAGCAGACCAGATCTCATTATGGTGGATATGGGCGGGTTGTTGGTGGGTCGTGGCGCTGATAATTCTTGCAAAGAATGGATCGAATTTGGCAAAACCTGCGTCAGAAAAATAAGATATTGTCAGATGGCAGCGGAATTTGCGTCCCTTGTACATCGCGCAAGTTCCGCTCTCGGTAACACTCAAAAACCAGTACAATGACATTATGTTTGATAACGATATGATTCGCATCCGCAACACGCCCCTGCTTGATCTGGCAGTCTACCTGATCCTGACCATTTTCCTCGGAGCGGCTCAGGTAGCCCTGCCAGAACTGAGCGACCGTATCACGGTTTCAATCCTGTTCATTCTTTTTGGGCTGGTATACACCTTCGGCTATCGCCGTGCCTCCTCGCCAAAACAAGTCAACTTGTATATGGCAGTACAGGCGCTGCTTACTACTCTGATGTTCATCAGTCTTCCCGCCGCCGATGTTTTCGATTTCCTGCTTTATCTCCTCGTCATTCAAGTCACGATTGCATTGCCGCCTCGCATTGCGGTGCGTTGGGTACTGATCTTTTTCTTAATTGAAAGCCTGAACTTGTTCGAGAGTCTGAGCCTTGAAAGAGCCATCAACCTCGTGCTCTTCATGCCAATCTATTTCCTCATGGGTGTATTTGGTTACTCCCTCAGGCGCACAGAAATTGCCCACCGTGAAAAGGAGCTGATTTTGGAGGAACTTCAGAAGACCCAAAACCAACTTCAGGAACTGGCAGTTACCGAAGAACGAACCCGCCTTGCGCGCGAATTGCACGACTCGCTCGGGCATCAACTCACTGTTGCTGTGGTGCAATTGGAGGGCGCTCAACGCCTCATCCCAACCAAACCTGATCAAGCCTCCCAAATAATCGGGGCGATGCGCGAAGAATTAAAAAATGCTCTCGCTGATCTGCGCCGCACGGTCACAGCCTTGCGCAGTCCCATTGCTGACGATCTTCCATTGGGATCTGCCTTGTTGCGCCTAACCCAATCCTTTCAGCAAAATACAGGGCTCGCCACTCACTTCACCGTCGCGTCAAGCCTGCCCGAATTGCCCGAACCCTATCGGCTGGCTTTTTATCGCGCCGCACAGGAAGGGTTGACCAATATTCAACGCCATGCAAACGCGCAAAACGCATGGGTCAATCTTGATGTTGACGATACGCAGATCACTCTAACCATCAAGGATGATGGCGCGGGACTTTTTCAATCTTCCGAAAAAGGATCAAGCGTAGGATTAATTGGATTGGGAGAACGAGCCAGCCAACTCGGTGGAAGGATGCGGGTCTTTTCTCCGCCTAAAGCTGGTGGCACACAATTGACATTTATCCTGCCTCTGCCAGAAAAGCGAAAAACCAAATGACCAATCCAATCCGCTTGATGATCGTGGACGATCAAAAACTCATGCGCGAGGGACTGCGCACTCTGCTTGAACTCGAAGGCGGCTTTGAAGTTGTTGCCGAAGCGGGTACTGGTCAAGCCGCGCTGGATGCCTATGCAGAACTTCAGCCCGATATTGTCTTAATGGACATCCGCATGCCTGGCATGGACGGCGTGGAAGCCACGCGTCGCCTGCGTGAAAAATGGTCAGATGCGCGTGTCATTATTCTCACCACGTTTAATGATGACGTCTATGTGTTTGAGGCATTGCGTGTCGGCGCGTTGGGATATTTGCTAAAAGATTTATCGGGGCACGAATTGGCGAATGCGGTACAGACTGTTGCAAATGGAGGCGTGCTGATCGACCCATCCGTGGCGCGCAAAGTGGTCGCTGAATTTGCGCGGCTGACTCCGTCTGCACGCCCGATCAATGATGGTTTGCCTGACCCATTAACGGAACGCGAACTCGATGTTTTACGGCTGCTCGCCGAGGGCATGAGCAATCGCGAGATCGGAAATAAACTCAGCCTCACCGAAGGTACGGTGAAAAACTATGTCACCAATGTTTTGCAAAAAATCGGCGCACGAGACCGAACGCAAGCTGCGTTGCGCGGACGCGAATTAGGATTAATTTGACATGAAGAGTCTGCTGTAATTCCAGGCAGCTTTCTACGCCTTATCATTTTCCCGCCATCATTTGTCTTTACTCTCAAGGATACCCAATGAAAAAAATAATCTATCTAATCCCTTTGTTTTTTAGCATTATTGCGTGTGCAGCACAACCCCAGCCAACCCAAAACGCGACAGACATGGTTAATGCTACTTTGACTGCAATTGCTCAAAACAACCCACAAGTTGTTACGCCTCAAATTACTGTAACACCAATCGCAACTCAAGCACAACCGACCGCTTCTCAGGGTACTCTTCCCCCTGCCCAATGCGTTGACACAGCAACTTTTGTCGCAGATGTCACCATCCCCGATGGAACAGTGGTAGAGCCAAATCAAGCATTCACCAAAATCTGGCGGTTGCAAAACAGTGGCACCTGCGTATGGACAACCGCCTACTCAGTGGTATTGGAAGAAGGACCTCAAAACTCAGCCTGGATCGATTCTCCACATCCATTTACTTCCAGTGTTGCGCCAGGACAGTCAGTCGATGTTTCTGTCACCCTTACAGCGCCTGCCGTTAACGCAACTGGGGGCGGAGATTACTCGGGAGGCACAACAACAGCCTTTTACCAATTGCGAAATGCTGGAGGCGTCTCTTTTTTGAGTCTTACAGCAGTGATCAAAGTCCATCAGGCCGCTTCTCAGGATACTATTCCCTCTGCTCAATGCGTTGACACAGCGACCTTTGTCGCAGATGTCACCATCCCTGATGGAACAGTGGTAGAGCCAAATCAAACATTCACCAAAATTTGGCGGCTGAAAAACAGTGGCACCTGCGTATGGACAACCGCCTACTCAGTGGTATTGGAAGAAGGACCTCAAAACTCAGCCTGGATCGATTCTCCGCATCCATTTACTTCCAGTGTTGCGCCAGGACAGTCAGTCGATGTTTCTGTCACCCTTACAGCGCCTGCCGTTAACGCAACTGGGGGCGGAGATTACTCGGGAGGCACAACAACAGCCTTTTACCAATTGCGAAATGCTG
>JBBSCM010000368.1:0-3847 GCA_038250295.1 Anaerolineales bacterium
ACCATGCAGAGATATTTCCAGTTGGAGACTTTGCAGGAACTCGGCTTATCCCATTTCGATGCCTGGGCAAATCAATTTGCTCTGGCAGAGGCGGGCTTGGAGATGACCCCGGACGGCTCAGGCTTTCGCATGAACACGCGCTTTCGCAAGTTTGTGAACGTGCCTGAGTTGATGCAAATCTGGTTTCAAGTCGTTGACGCGAAACGCGTTGACGATAACTCCGGCATTGAGCGTCCCGACCTGTTCGAGGGCAAGCCCGTAAAGGTCCTGACCGATGGCGGCAAAGCGCTCTTGGATTATGTCGCCTCGCTGGTCGAACGCGCCGAGAAAGTTCGCGCGCGGCTGGTGAAGCCTAACGAGGACAACATGCTCTGCATCACCGGCGATGGCCGCAAAGCCGCGCTGGATTTGAGCCTGGTCATTCCTGTTCCGCCCAATTCCGCCATGCCAAAGATTGACGCGTTGGCGGATGTCGCGGCAGATATATATGAAGCAACAAGCACCGTAAAGGGGACGCAGATCATCTTTTGCGATCTGGCAACGCCGAAGGGGAAGTGATCAGTTGGCAGTTGACAGTGAGTAGTGGGGAGAATAGCGCAAATTGCAAAACTCCCCACTATGCACTATCCACTTTTTACATCTCCCTTCTCACTACATTTGGAGGTATTTCATTTATGAATAAGACTATTGAATTGGCGGAGGACGCCATTCTCATCGGCGAAGAAACTGCTGAAGAGCTGGCGTGTACCACCAACATCTACACCGAGATCCGCAAACGTCTCGCATTGCGCGGGGTGCCAGCGGAGCAGGTTGCATTTATCCACGATGCCAAAACACCCGAAGCGCGCGCGCAATTATTCGCCGCGGTCAACAAAGGCGAGATCCGCATCCTGATCGGTTCAACCGAAAAGATGGGCACGGGCATGAATGTACAGGAGCGTTGTATCGCCATGCACACCATCACCCCGCCCTGGCGTCCTGGCGACATCGAACAACAGGTTGGACGGGTACTGCGGCAGGGCAACCTGTTCCCGCAGGTCTTTCAATTTGTGCATGTCACCGAAGGAAGTTTCGATGCGTATGTCTGGCAGCTGCTGGAAAACAAGGCAGGCTTCATTGCCCAGATCGCGCGCGGACAAGTCACGAGCCGCGAGGTGGATGATGTGGACAACACCGTCCTGACCTTCTCCGAGATCAAGGCGCTTGCCTCTGGCAATCCGCTGATCATGCAGAAGATCGTCATGGACGCGGAACTTGCGCGATTGAGCGCGATTCGCGCCTCGTGGCAGTCCTCGCAGTCCGGTGTGCGCGGAAGTATGCGCGGCATTGAACTTAAGAAGGCGGAGGCGGAAAACAACATTGCTGTTTATCTGGAAGCCATTCAGCAGCGAGACACAAACACCACGGAAAAGTTTTTGATCCAGTTGAAACCGTCCATTGACGCGGACATTCTGGAAGCTGAGACTGACCGCGAAGCCGCAGGCAGGAAAGTACGCCTGCTGGCCGCTCACGCCGCGATGCGCTTGGCGGGCAGGGGACGCACTGAGACCTTCATTGAGATCGGCTCGTATCGAGGCTTTGCTGTCAATGTGACCGCTTCGAATATTGACGATTCCAACCAACCCATCCCGCAGTTGTTTTTCAGTGTCGGAAACGAACTATTGCTTGTGTCTGCCGAGACAGAAATTGGCGTATCGCGCAGTATGGACATCCGCCTGAAATCAATCGAGAACCTGCTCGAAGACGCAAAGGATCGCGTGCGGGTCGCTGAGGCAAAGATCGCCGCCGCAATGACCGAGATGAACCGTCCCTGGGATCATGAACAAAGATTTCTTGATCTGCAGGAGAAAGTGAAAAGCCTGGATGCATCCTTGAACAAAGATGCGCAAGTTCCACTCGCTCCACTCGTGCCAACACCACAATCCGCCCGCGAACTGATCGCTCAAAAAAGCGACACTTGCGCCGCACTGCGTGCAACGCAGTGCAGGTGTACAGCGGACGAAATGCGAAAAGCCCTTTCCGCCATGCGCGCCATGCTTGCCGATCCTGGCATCGTGCTGCGCTTCGCGGGACAGAACGATATTCTGTCAGTGGAGGGACTGGGGGCGCTTGGCAAGGAGATCGAGGTCAAGCAAGCCCTGTTCGACTTTGGGGCTGCGCTGGTGCAGTTCGATCTGTTCGGTGGTTTCGTGGCTGCACCCACGAAGAAGAGCCGCCGTCGTTAGTAAATATTGGGAGGGCAATCTGCCCTCCCTTCTTTGTAATGTCATAGATGACAAAGCATGGAGAGTTTCAAAAAGGCTCTCCTTTTAGTTAGCTTTTAGGCAAACGAATCTGGAACGATGACGCAAATCTTTCACAGAGGTTTTGTGTTACAATTGCAATACATCCCATATTACTAACTCTTTATCATGAAAATGCGGGATTCAAGCATAAAAAGGAGAGAACCATGTCTAAAACCGCCACTGTCACTGTCCGTATTGATCCGAAGGTCAAGAAGAACGCGTTGAGGGTGCTTGAAAAGCTCGGCATTACCACCTCCCAAGCCGTGACGATGTACTTCAACCAGATCAGCGCGGAGAAGGGACTACCCTTCCGCCCGCATATTCCCAACGAGGAAACTGAACGCGTGATACAAGACGCGCTGGCAGGAAAGAACTTGAAATCCTTTGACAACCTCGAGGACCTGCTTGCAGATTTAGGGCTGCCAAATGCGTAAGTCGAAGATTACCGCCCAATTTAAAAAAGACGTAAAGCGCGTGGAACGACGCGGTTATGAAATGAAAAAATTGAGCGTTGTGATCGCCGCTTTGCTGGAGAACGAGCCGCTCGATCAACAATATAAGGATCATCTGCTCAAAGGAAATTACGCAGGTACGCGCGAATGTCACATTGCGCCAGATTGGCTGCTGATCTATAAAGCCGATGATGAAGTCCTTTTTTTAATGCGTACCGGCTCGCACGCCGATTTGTTCAAATAATCACGTCTTATATTGAAACCGAAATAAAAAAGAATAATTGACGCGAACCCGCGCCGCGCTTTTGACAGATAAAAATCTGTTCAAGGCGCGGTGTTTGTTTTTCCCATCCAACCTGCCCACCCTTCTTTGTATGACTCCTGAGAGAGTTGGCGAGCCTGAATGTGGGCTGGCAAATTCTCTCAGCGGCCCTACGCCGTGTTGATTTCATAAATGGAGGCACGTCACGATGACACCTAATTTTCAACGCATCAAAGATGCGCTCACACAGCACTGCCTTGATTCTCTCGGCAATGTCTACACCATCACAGTCGATGACATTGTGGATTACATCGAAAAGGAAATATCACCAGCCTTGAAGGCGAATCTCGCGTCGCTGGATGAAACAAATCTCGCTATCGAGATCGCTGACGCCATCGGCAATGTCGGGATCATGGAACTGATTGAAACCGCAATTTGTGAAACGATCAAGACACAGATCGCCATCGCGCGCGAAGCAGTCCTTGAAGCGCAGAGCGAAAGTGAATTTATCGAGGCATTGATATGATCCAGGATAATTTCATCACAGAAGCTCACTGTATCGCATCTGCCTGGGCGCGGAACTTGCTCAGCATTCCAGCCCATCAATGGATCATCTTGGACACCGAAACCACCGGTCTTGATGAGAACGCCGAAGTGATTCAGATCGGCGTGACAGATGGAACAGGCAAAGTGCTGATGGATAACGTTGCATGTAAACCGCTGCGCCCGATCCCTGCAGAAGCAACCGCAATTCATCACATTACCAATGAGATGGTACAAAATGCCGCGCCGTTTCAATCGGCATGGGACACCTTGACGCGCATCGCGGACGGCAAGATCGTGGTCGT
>JBBSCM010000369.1:0-3838 GCA_038250295.1 Anaerolineales bacterium
CACGCCGTTGGACACAACTTCTATGTGACCTTCCACATTGAGTTCGCGTAATACTTTTTCCATGCCTGCGGATGGCGTGATGACGAGATCCACTGCTTTACAGAAAGATGGCATGTAGGCTTGCAGGAGTCCCACGCTTACTTCTTCCGGCATCATGGGCAGGTATGCCTGTGCGTACAGATCGTAACGGGTGTGGTTGGTGTAAACAATTGGAATATGCAGCGGACGGCAATATCTTAACGCGAGGCGCCCGCTGAGGAATGGATGATGGACATGAACAACATCCATGGTTTGCAGGAGTTTTTTGGCCGCGCGAGAGTAACGCATGGACAGATAAAAACCTGAATCTGCCAATTGAACTCCGCGGTTGCGTATTACTCGAGGTTCTCCATCTTTATAGTCCACGTCTCCAAATGTGAAGACGAAAACATCGTGCCCCGCTGATTCAAGATAGCGTTTGTTTACCTCAACGTAGTTGGTGATACCGCTGACATAAGGTTTGTAAGAATCCACCATCATTCCGATTCGCATGACTATATGCTAAGACATGCATAGGCGGATGTCAAGCCGATTAAACGCAAGTGTATGAAATTTATTATTTCACCTTATACGTACCGCGACATTTATGTCGCTCTTGAGTGAAAGGCGACATAAATGTCGCGGTACAGTAGATGAGCAGGCAAAACTGCGTAAGGTGAGTTATTATCTTAATAGCGTTGTGACCAACCCCAACAGGAATAATCCCAAAGCAACATAACCCGCCATGAGTTCCCTCGGAAGGACAGAGAAAATAGGGACCTCGAAATTTGAGCGCTCTGTATTGGAGTATTCAGGCACTTCCTGTTTCCCCAGCAGGGCTTCGCGGAATTCGATCACGTTTTTTGGCCGATCATCGGGATGCAAAGCCATTGCCCATAAAATGGCTCTTTCGACACGAATGCTAATATCAGGATTGATCTCTCGAGGCGGTTTCAGGCTTCGGGTATCCAGGAAGCGTTTGCGGGCTTCGGCGGGAGGTTCATTGGTCATCAGGTGATAGAGAGTTGCGCCAAAAGAGAAAATGTCGGCGCGCTCATCCGTATGTGAGTCATCACTGCCATATTGTTCCAGGGGAGTATAAAGCGCCGTGCCCTGTCCTTGAATGATCGTGATCGTTACTTCATCGGGAGCCATGATCTTGACAAGGCCAAAATCAACCAGTTTGATGACCCCGCTTGGCGTGATCTTTAAATTGCTGGGTTTGATATCGCGATGAATAATGGAAGGGTCCTGGCTATGAAGATAATTTAAGGCATCTGCAATTTGCACGGCCCAACGAAGGATTTCATATTCAGAGATGAAGCTTTGGCTGCGGCGCGCCTCCTGCATTCGTTCGCGCAGGTCTTTGCCCGGCACAAAATCCATCACCAGGTAATCACGCGGCCCATCGGAGAAGAAATCTGAGACCTTGGGTAAATTGGGATGATCAAGACGCGCAAGAACAGAAGCCTCGCGAAAGAACTGTTCGCGTGCCTGCTCAAAAACGTGGGTTGGGAGAGCCTGATTGTGCTCAACTTCCTTGAGCGCACATAACCGGCCTTCCAGACGCATATCGTCTGCAAGATAAATACTGCCGGTGCCGCCTTGTCCGATATGTTCGCGGATCTTATAGCGGTCACGCAGGATCTCCCCATTCTTTAACGGCTGGGGCAAATCTTTTCCTCTTTGTCTTGCGCGCTTGTCAATGTATTCTGTGCTTTGGGCGGGGTCTCAATCAAGTGATATTTTCGGCGTGTATCACTTTCGGATAAAAAATGTTAAGACCATAAAATTCCTGCATGGATGTTGCACAGAATGACACTTTTCTGCTATATTATAAACGTCTTTATTGTTTAGTGAGTAATTCTTTATTTCGTCATTGCGAGGAGGGCTTTTGTTTTTACCGACGACACTTGCACCGCACTGCGTTTGGTGCAGTGCAGGTGAGCAATCTCTTTTTATTAGGAGACTGCTTCGGCACACCTGCCCTGGCGGGCGGTGCCAGGGAAGCCAAGAGTGCCTCGCAGCGACATTGCTCATAAAATTTGTTCGAATCAGTATTTGAGGCAATTTATGGAACACGAAGAAGAATATCCCATTCTCGTTGCGCAAGACGGACCGCTAAAAGGCCAACGGTGGGCATTGAGCCATACACTCATGGTCGGACGCGACCCTACCTGTGAGATCACAGTGCTCGACAGGCAGGTCTCACGTTTTCATGCGCGTATTACGCCAACCCAGGAAGGTGTGACCATTGAAGACCTCGGCAGTAAGAATGGCACGAATCATAATGGAACCGAGTTGACGGGGCCAGTCATGCTGCAGGACGGCGATTTGCTGGGTATTGCACTTGCCCAACAGTTCTTGTTCCTTACATCTGACGCCACCATGCCGCTTATCGAAGGACATATGCGGCCCGGGCGGTTATTGATGGATCAAAAATCACGACAGGTTTGGGTGAACCAACAACAGGTAACGCCTCCGTTATCTGCCCAGCAATTCAAGTTGTTATGGATGTTATATGAAAATCATGGCAAGGTCATCAGCCGAAGCGACCTCGTCTCTGTTGTCTGGGGCGAAGATCAAATGGCTGGCGTGTCAGACCAGGCATTGGATGCGCTCATCCGCCGCCTGCGCGACCGCATCGCGGCCCTTGACCCGAGCCATCAATATATAGACACGGTGCGCGGTCACGGCATCCGTTTGGATAACCCCTCAGTTGGGAGCGAGTAATTATGGATGTTCAATCAGAAAAACTCCTTGCCCGCCTTATCCGCCATACGCGCACAGCCTCGCTGGGTACGTTGCGCGATGAAGCCCCGCATGTTTCCATGGTTGCCTTTGTGACGGTGGAAGACTTCTCTGAATTTTATGTCCATGTCAGCCGGCTTGCCCAACACACCATGGATATGCAAAAAGATAAGCGCATCTGCCTGCTGATCACAGAGACCGATGATGGCCGCAATGATCCGCAAACACTCACGCGCATATCCATTCGCTGTACTGCCGCAATCATGCAGAACGGCGAACCTGGCTATAACCGTATTAAAAACCTATACGTTGAACGTTTTCCTGAATCTGAACCTTTGTTCAAACTTGCAGATTTTGGCTTATGGCGGATCAAGCCAAAGGGCGGCAGGTTCATTGCCGATCTGGCCAAGGCGTATAACCTGACACCTGAAACCCTGCAAAAAGCTTCGCAACGATAATTTATGCCGCCGTTCTCGGCGGTTTTTTTATGAGAGGTTAAAAATGTATCCATTAAAACTACTATGTGTCTTCGCACATCCAGATGACGAATCGATGGGCATGGGCGGAACGCTGGCGAAGTATTCTGCCGAAGGAGTGGAGACGCACCTCGTCTGCGCTTCACGCGGAGAGAAAGGCTGGTTTGGCCCCGAGGACCAGGATCCAGGTCCGGAGAGACTCGGCCAAATCCGCACACAGGAATTGGAGAACGCTGTCAGGGAACTCGGCATGAACGGACTCTACTTCCTCGATTACATTGATGGAGATGTCGATCAAGCAGATCATGCTGAAGCCATTAATAAGATCGTCACACATATCCGCAAGATTCAGCCGCAAGTAATTGTGACCTTTCCCCCAGATGGAAATTACGGCCACCCCGATCACATCGCCATTGGACAATTCACCTCCGCCGCCATCGTCTGCGCCGCGGACTCAACTTTCAAAGACTCAGAAAATCTTCTCCCATATCGAGTCTCGAAACTTTATTACATGGTGGATGGCGAGAACTTCATCAACCTGGTTGCACCATTCGTGGCTGATATGACCTTCCCAGTAGATGACCAAATCCGCG
>JBBSCM010000370.1:0-3831 GCA_038250295.1 Anaerolineales bacterium
GGTTAGTCCAGCAGTTGCACTGCTGGACGCCCACGCGTAACAAGTTTGTTCAATAACTTATGGCGATTTACTTAGCAGCGGCTTAAACTACTTTTTTATCCTTGTTGAAGCGCTGCTTCTTTTTGTAAAAGCTTTTCCCTGCCAACTTTATATGCCTGCGCAATTGTGACGTACATAATAAGTACAAGATACATGGTTAAGGCGGGCATCAGAATTGGCAGAAGGCAGGCAAAAATGAGCGTGGCCATAATGATCTGGAGTGCGATCATCAGGATCATGGATGCGACGTAGTAAATTCCAAACGCGGCGATGAATCCACTTGTATTGGCTCGAAAGACGGCCCACCATTCTTTCACGCGAAAGCCAGCCGCAAATTCGTTCTTGTCCACTGCGTACATTTCTGCGGCAGGGATAATGATCGCCAGCGCGAACGAAAGCGGGATGAATAAACAAAAAGCTCCGAACATGATCAGTGTAAAAACGGCCATGATCGAATCCGTATTTGCGCTGTTTGCATTTTCGATAAAGATCGGCAGGCCAATTCCCGCGATGAAAATGGGAATCGTCAGGATCAGGATCGGGAGCGAATACACCATTCTGACCCCTAACATGCGGGCGCCGCCCTTGAACATGCCCTCCCAATCATCCCACGCGATCATGCGCGGCTCTTCGTTATTGAAGATCTGTTTTGCGATGCGGGCTGCGTATCCATACAGCGCCAGAAAAGGCAGGATCGGAATAATAAACCCCGCCAGTGAAACCAAACAGCCGATCAAGAAATGCTTGCGCGCTTCCGCGTCTTTGACCGGAAAGAGAAAAATTTGTTGTAGGTCCATTCCTCGTAACATGATTTTCCTCGGCTATAACGCCACACCCAGCACGGCCACAAAATGCGCCGCAGCGGCCAGTAATACAAAAATATGCCAGACTTCATGGAAACCAAATACGCCCGGTGCAAAATTGAACATCTTGGTGCTGTAGACCACCGCGCCGAGTGTATAGGTCACACCACCGATGATAAGCCAGGTCAGCACCCAGGCGGGCAGGGCCGTCAGTAACTGTCCGCTTGCGCCAACGCACAACCAGCCCATGGCCACATAAATGCCCGCATTCAACCAGCGCGGCGCGCGGATGATAAAGATCTTCACCACGATGCCGATGATCGCCAGCGACCAGATGATGCTCAACATGCCCCATTGCCAGAAGCCCGTGAAGGCATTGATGCAAAACGGAGTATATGTGCCTGCGATTAGAAGATAGATGGCCGAGTGATCCACTTTGCGAAAGATCTCCAGCGCTTTGTCTTTCACCTGCACCATGTGATAGGTGGCGCTGGCAGAAAATAAGAAGATCAGGCTCACGCCATAAATAATCAATGAAATGACTTTGAGAGGCGTACCCCAACCGACGATCAGCAAGGCGATCAAACCTGCCAGCGCAAGGATCGCGCCGCTCCAATGGGTAAGGCTGTTCACGGGTTCACGAAATTTTTTCAACATAAATTTTTCCTTTATTATGATCCGTCATTGCCTGACGGCAATGATAATGAGTACAACACCTGATTTTACTTCAATCGTCTGAATATCCGTTGTAAAACCCGCCCGCTTGAAAGGTTGTTTGAACCTGGATATTAATGAATTGTTTAGTTCGGATGGACTCTCGCCTGTGACCTGATATAACCATTGGAGCAGTGGATTCTTTGGCCACGCCGCAGGTAGGACGATGAGCCTGCCTCCGTCCGAAAGGCATCTGCTGATCTCGGAGAGCGTATCCGCATGGAAGATGTAATCAGTGGGGAAGGTTGCAACGGCTGTGTCAAATGAGTTATTTTGAAAGGGGAGATGTTGAGCCAGCCCGCGCGTGAGCTTGTGCGCGCTGCCGAGGCGGCGTTTGGCGAGAGTCCCCATTTGGGCTGATTCGTCCATCGCAACTGAATCAATATTCAGATTAAGCAGGACGCGCTGCAAGTGACCGGGACCATGTCCCAGCTCAAGGATGCGTTTCCCCTCGATAAATGGGAGCACCGTCATCACCCAGTCCTGCCAATGACCCAATGAAACGGTCGCAGAGACAAGGTCGTAGGCAAAAGCAAACGGGTGATAGAGCAGGTCAAAAAAGACCCGCATGAAACGTTTAATCAGGTTCATAAATAAAACAAGGGTTTGACCGTGAAGTCAAACCCTTGCTGCATTCTTTTGCGATTATGCAGTTATGGCTTCGCTGTCATCCTTCTTGGGCTTGCGGACGGCATCCATTGCGCTCTTGCCGCGTTCGCGAACTTCACCGACGAGTTGCCCGGCGCGGGTACGGGCTTCATGGGTGAGTTCTTCGGCACGGGAGCGGGCCTCGTGAGCGAGTTCTTCGGCGCGGGCGAGGGCATCTTTTGCGGTATGTTCGGCGCGGGCATATGCTTCTTCAGCGGTCAGCTGTGCCTTGTCACGCAGTTCGATGGACTTATCCTTGATCAACGCGCGGGTCTCTTCGCCTGTTTGAGGGGCGAAAAGCAAAGCGACGACGGCGCCGGTGAGTCCGCCTACTACAAAGCCTACGAGAAATGCTCCAAATTCATCACGGTCAGACATGGTATTACTCCTTTTGATAGATGGTGGGTTTTTGTTTTATTTGGGCTTGATACCCATTAATTCTAACATACGTTTCAAGCCTGCCAGGTAGCCGTTGAGTTTGACAACGGGTTCGACCACATTTTCACCCAGAAATTCCACTGTGCCGCGCAGGGTGTTGACGGTTTCGCTGGTGGCATTAAGGATTGGCCGGACTTCATTTTGGATCAGGTTGATCAGGCTTGCCAACTGCACGATCAGCACGATCAAAGCGGCGCCGATGACCAGGGATTCAAGTGCGACGACGATAATAAAGACGTCGCGGATCTTGTCTGTGGGGGCTGTGGGTTGCATGAGCAAAATGATCGCTACAACCAGCGCGATAACAATAACTACAATTCCCGCAATGCTGCCAGCGATAATTGTCTTTTGCTTGCGTTCGGATTCGAGTTTTGCGGCCAACTCTTCAGGTGAAAGAGGGGGTGTTGCCGGGGGTGATTGTGGGGGAAGTGATGTTGCCATGTCTATATTATAGCATTTTTCTCTTGACTCTCGATTATCTCGGTAGTAAACTATCCTACCTACCGTTCGGTAGGGAAGGAGCTAGATGACCAGAGAAGATATCCTCGATGCCGCCGCGCAGGTCTTTCGCCAGAAGGGCTTTCATGGCGCGTCCATGTCTGCCATTGCAGATGCGGTTAATTTGCAGAAAGCCAGCCTGTATCACCACGTCACTTCCAAGCAGGAGATTTTGCTCGCACTTCTGGACCGCGCATTGGTTATGTTGATCGATTACATCGGGGGAATTGCCAACCAATCACTGCCTGCTGATGAAAAACTTCGCCAAATGATCCGTGGATATTTGAAAGCGCTTGCAGAGAACCCGGACCTTACCTCAGTTTTGTTATTTGAACATCGTTCTTTGGATAAAAAATCTCACGCCCGCCATGTCCCTCACCGCGATAAGTTCGAGGGAATCTGGCGGGGTGTGCTTAATGAAGGTGTGCGCTCAAAAGTTTTTGATTGTGCCGATACGGGTATGGCCGTGCGCGCCTTGATGGGGGTCATGAACTGGACACTCACCTGGTATCAGCCCAATGGTGATAAGTCCATTGAACAGATCTCGGACGAGTATGCGGATTTGATGTTGAAGGGATTGTTGAAGTAGCGCTGTTGGTTTCGATACGCCCCTCAAAGAACATTCGGGGCTACTCAACCACCAGTGCAATTTTACAAAGGAGAGCAAATGTATTCATTCGAACCCAATGAA
>JBBSCM010000371.1:0-3813 GCA_038250295.1 Anaerolineales bacterium
CCGCCCTTGCCTTCAGACATCGGATAAGGGCTGTTGTCGTAGAAGTTGATGGTCTGAATATTGCCGAGTGAAACTCCAGCGGTATCAGCCAATTCCTGGGCCTGTAACTTGGCATCTTCCATGGCTTTGGCGCGGGCTTCCTTTACGGCTTCGGTCTTATCGGCTACGTCAAACTGAATGCTGTTGACGCTGTTCGCGCCTGCGCTAATGGCAGAGTCTAGCAGATCGCCAAGCCCATCGAGATCGCGCACGGTCACATAGACGGAATTGTCCACCATATAGACTGTGCCCGTAATCGCTCCATCGGGGCTGTATTGCTGGGAGGGCCAGATGCTGAAGTTGGTGGTGCGAATATCCTTCTCATCCACGCCCGCTTTCTTGAGAGCGTCGATCACAGAGTTGGTCTGTGTCTTGTTCGAATCGACAGCCTCGGAAGCGGTTGCGCCTTCGGTGTGAACGCCAATATAAATATAGGCAATGTCGGGGGTCAGGTAGACCTGTCCCAAACCGTTCACGTTCAGCGTGCGGACGTTCTCAGGCGCGGCCTGATTGATCGTGGCTGGGCCGCACGCGCTCAAGACGAGAGCGAAAACTAATACTGCGAAAACTAAAAATTTGGTACGCATTTTTGTATCTCCTTTGTTTTTTATTGTGCTTTATAGACGAGCCTGCCCCAAAAAAGTTCCCGCGTATTTCAACTGTCTTTAGAAATGCACACTTGTATTTTAGTTCATTTGAAGCTAAAATCTTGCACAAATGTTCTATTTCGTCATGGCTAAGTCTGGTGGTCGAGTAGGGCGAGTGCTTTCTCGCCCGTACACTTGCACCGCACTGCGTTGGTTACAGTGCCGGTGTCGAGATCCCCGCCTCGCCACGACGAGGAAAATAAGATGCCAATAGACTACCAGCAAATCTACACACGGATTAAAGAGATCGGCGCGGGCGCGCGCGAACGGCGTAAAACGCTGGATAAGCGCCGAGACGATGCGCGCAAGTTACTGACTGCTTACGATTCTGAATTGGATTTACTGCGCTCCAAAGTGGACACCGCCAAACTGGCCGACGCCAATATCCGCTGTGCTTTGCCGATTAATGAGCCGCTCGCTTCATCTCATCCCGCGCCTGCTCCTGTTACAGATGTGACTCTTATCGCCGCTGACGGTTCGCAGATCAACCCGGACCGTCATGCCGCGCTTCAGTTTTGCGTAGTCAATGTCGGCGCGATCCAGATGCGGATGAATTCGGGAGAGGCATCTGGTATTTTTACGGATACAGAGTTGCTCTACGGTGACGAACTTCTTCCAAACGGCTATCCCATGTCTGAGGGCTTGGTGGCTTTGCGGCGTGACTTAAAAGAACGGGCCATGTTGGATGAATTATCGAAAGACATGACTGGCTCCGTGGTTACATTTACAGATGGGCCTGTTGAACTATGGGGCGCAAAAGGCGAAGATGTCAGTTCGTATGATGCTGTAGTTGAAAAATATCTGGGAGTGCTTTCCCGTTTGCAGGGGCGCGGAGTCATCACAGCAGGGTACGTGGATAAACCAAGCGCGGATTTGGTCATGCGCCTGCTTGAGATCGCTTCTGCTGACAATGAACAGATTAAAAAACTACGAGAGTTTCATCCACTGCGCGGCGTAAGTGACAGGTGGCTGTATGGAGAACGCGACAATCCGTTATTGCCGCCAGGTCACCGCTCGGCGGTGTTTGGAATCCAATCCAATTCTGAAAAGAAATACACGGGCGTTTTAGCTTTGCACTTCTTCTACCTTAACGTAGGCACGGAGGGACATCCCTGGCCTGTGCGGGTGGAAATCCCCAAGTGGGTGGCGGACGATAAACCCAAATTGGATTTGCTGCATGGTGTTTTGGTTGAACAGTGCCGCATGATGGGCAGTAAGCCGTATCCGTATTTATTACACCGCGCACATGAGACGGCCGTTGTGAAGAACGAAGAGAAACAACAAATAGAAAATATGCTCGCCATGGAATTACGCAAGCAGGATGAAGAGATGGATCAGGGTTCGCACAAGAGTTCTGCGAAAGGTTTGAAGGGAAGAACGAGACGTTAATTCGTCATTGCGAGCGGTGGTCGAGTAGCTCTGAGCGTTCGTTGCGAAGAGCGTATCGAGACCGTAGCGAAGCAATCTCTCTCCTCGTGTTAGGGATTGCTTCGTCGGGAAGATCACCCTCCTCGCAATGACGGGAGGAATGGATTATGACTCAACAAATCGAAATCGGACGATTACTTCGTGCAGGGACGACAGGCTTTGTGGCGGGCTGCCGCGTATCCCAGTGGACGGTGCCAGCCTTCGGCGCATTGGTACGCGCGCCATTGAGCGAGAGCTATCAGGTCTATGGCATTATCCACGATATTCATATTGACGATGATGGGCTGGTGCGTCAACTGGTGACGGCAAATAATGTCAGCGACGATATCATGCGAGATAACCGTGAGAACCGTATCGTGCCCGTGGAGATGTCTGTGCTGGCCGTGGGATACGAGCAGGATGGGAAGGTGAGTCACCTTTTGCCGCCACGTCCGCCGTTGAGTTTGGATATAATTTATTTATGTGATGACACGGATCTGGTCAGGTTTACATCCGCGGGGCGGTTTGGGTATTTCAGGCACATTTTGCGTTCACAGGATATTCCCGTTGGTGAAGTTATTACCGCGCATATGTTGCAGGCAAGCAAAGCCCATAAAGATTCGACTTGGCGCGAGAATGCCATTCAAGAGTTGATCACTTTGCTGCGCGATGATTATCCAACCTTGATGAGTGCCTTGGGCGCGCTGGCGGATATTTCGTAAAAAGGCATTAACCACAAAGTGTCACGAAGGTACACAAAGGAAGACCAAAGGGTTTAACCTTTGTGACCCTTTGTTTCCTTTGTGGTAAAAAAATGGAGGAAATTATGCAAAAGAAAATTTATTTGCCCGTCCCGCTTAATGTGGAGCGAATTGGGAAGGCTGTTTTGGATGCCGCATTCAAAGTCCATACTGCGCTTGGACCTGGGTTGTTGGAGTCGGTTTATGAGACTTGCACAAAATATGAATTGACTGAAAGTGGTTTGCATGCGCCGACTCAGGTTGGTTTGCCTGTGACCTATCGCGGAATCAAAATGGACGCAGGTCTCAAGCCAGATATGATCGTGGAAGATTGTGTGATTGTGGAATTTAAGTCTGTGGACACGATGCACCCTGTTTTCGATGCTCAGTTGATTACATATTTGAAACTGACTGGAATTCGTTTGGGATTTTTGATCAATTTCAATGTGGTTCATTTGAAAGATGGAATTAAGCGTATTGTTGTGTGAAAGAGCATTCACCACGAAGTGTCACAAAGGTACACAAAGGTTAAGAACTTCTTCTTGCTCTCCTTTGTGACCCTTCGTCCCCTTTGTGGTTAATGGTTTTTCCTTGTGGTAAAAAGGAGTCATCATGGAAAATAAAATTATCGGCTACATAGTTGGCGGCGGACTCAAGGAGTCCTTTCGTGTGCGTCTTACGGTGGACCCGTTGACGGTGCAGGAGGGGGCGTTTGTGGTCATCGAAAGCGGTGACTATCATTTCTATGGCTTGGTGACCGATATGCAGCTCGGCGCGACGGATGACCGTTTTGCGGATGAGAAGTCTGACAGACTGCCTGCGGCGTTGGCGAAGGCTTTGCATGGACAGACTCTGTATACCAACCTCGAAGTGCTGCCCGCGTTGATGCTTGAGCGCGGACCTGATCCCGCTTCGCCTGAGTATGATATTTGGGTGAAGAAGATCGGTGACCAGGTTCCGCACCCGATACCTGTGAAGAC
>JBBSCM010000372.1:0-3806 GCA_038250295.1 Anaerolineales bacterium
ATAAATGTCGCGGTACCCATGTAGGATGAAACCGAATCGCGTAAGGTGAGTTACGAAGTAAACTAAAAAAGGAAATTTAACAATGGACGTAAAACATTTAACCACTGAAGAACTCGAAGCCGGGCTTGAAGATATTCGTCAATCGCCAAAAGACAATGGCAATTTGGAAATGATCGTACGAAGGCCGCAAATCGGAGAAAGGGAGGTTTTATCCGAAGGCAGGCTTGACCTGATGGCTGGTCTCGAAGGCGACAATTGGATGGCCCGAGGGAGCGCCAACACGCCCGACAGATCTGCCCACCCTGAAATGCAAATTGATATTATGAACTCGCGTGTCATTGCTTTACTGGCGCAGCAGAAAGAGCGCTGGCAACTGGCGGGGGACCAGCTTTTTATTGACCTCGACTTAAGTGAAGAAAACCTGCCCGCTGGCACAAAATTATCCATTGGAGAGGCAATGCTGGAAATTTCTCCACTACCCCACTCAGGCTGCAAGAAATTTACCGAGCGTTTTGGGTTGGAAGCCATGAAATTTGTCAATTCACCATTGGGAAAAGAACTGCATTTACGAGGAGTCAACGCAAAGGTAATACAGACCGGCATGATAAGAGTTGGCGATAGAGCAAGAAAAGTTTAACGCAATTACTTCTGCCCTTTGGACGACAGCATAATATCTTTTCATTTGGGTGTGTTTCATTTCAGTTGAAACCGTCCGAAGGTTGGCACAAACGACCAAATTTTCTCGACAAAACCTTCGGGACGTTCTTTTTGTCAACTCATTTGAAACACACCCTTTTCATTTTCCACACAATTCCTTCACCAATACATACCATCGTACCTATATACTCAATTAACTTTTAACGCAGTTCCGCATAACTTTCTATTCGACTCATGCCTATTGCCCGTTACCCAAAACCTCAGCCGCGAATTTCGCTAATTCACGCGAAGTGACCTGAAAAAATCCGCGAAATCAGCGGCGAAAAGGTCTTGTTGCCTGGCAATCACCTCACCAGAAACGGGATAGGCTGTCCTTTTTCAACGCTTGAGAATTTTTTATGGCAAGTTATGCGATATTGCCTTTTAACTTTAGATAAGGAGATCAATATGGATAACGATGATAAACAGGTAGGCCAGATCCTCAACCGCAGAGATGCATTGAAACTTTTGGGAATTGGAAGCGCGGCGGCTGTATTGGCTGCATGTGCGCCCGAACTCGCAACAGAGGTTTTAGCGCCCACTACTGTTCCCCCTGCCACACAAGTTTTAACGGAAACTGCCGCAGTCAACACAGCACTCCCTGCCTGCATTGTGCTTCCCGAACTAACCGAAGGCCCATATTTTGTGGACGAAATGCTCAACCGCTCCGATGTCCGCTCGGACCCTTCGGATGGCGCTGTTTCAGAGGGAGCGGCACTCAACCTGATATTCAACGTTTCGCAAGTAGGCTCCAACGGATGCACACCGCTTTCAGGCGCACAGGTGGATATCTGGCATTGCGATGCGGATGGTGTCTATTCGGATGTGCAAAATACAGTGGGCAAAAAATTTCTGCGCGGATATCAGGTCACGAACGCAAATGGCCTCGCTCAATTTATCACCATCTACCCGGGCTGGTATGCGGGCCGGGCCGTTCACATCCACTTCAAAATAAGAATCGACAGTTACGAATTCACATCCCAGTTATTTTTCGATGACACATTCACAGACCAGGTCTATTTGCAGGAACCCTACGCCCGGAGAGGCGAACGCGACCCTCGAAACACAGGAGACAATATCTACAACAGCGGCGGCAGCCTATTGACACTCAACGTCACAGCGGATGGATCAGGCTACAAAGCCGCATTCGATATTGGTGTTCAGATATAAAATACCCAATAAGATTTCAAAATGAAAATCTCCCGATCACGTGGGAGATTTTCATTTTTACCTTGTATAATCATTCAATAAATACCTGAATATTGGAGAAGCATGAAAGCTGTCCGCTTTGTTGGCGTAAACAAACCTTTGGAAATGCAGGATATTCCCACCCCTGAATTTGGTGATCGTGATATTTTGGTAAGAGTGATGGCCGCAGGGATCTGTCATTCAGATGCGCATTATCGCGCAGGAATTTCACCCGTGCGGCCCATTCCGCTCACTCTTGGACATGAAGTTGCGGGGCTTGTCGAAAAAACGGGTTCACAGGTGACGAATGTGAAAATCGGCGCCAGGGTTTGCCTGCATTACAACATATCCTGTGGGGATTGTTATCACTGCTCCACTGGCAACGATCAGTTTTGTGAAAAAGTTTTAATGCTCGGCCATTACACAAACGGCGGATATGCGGAATATATTGTCGTGCCTGCGCGCAATGCAATTCATCTTCCAGATGAAATCCCATTTGAACAAGGCGCCACATTGATGTGCGCCTCAGCCACGGCTTTCCACGCACTGCGAAAGAGCAGGGTCAAGGCTGGGGAAACAGTGGCAATTTTCGGCGCGGGCGGACTCGGTCAGTCTGCCATCCAACTCGCAAAAGCATTCGGCGCCATTGAAGTTTACGCAGTGGACATCAACGATGAAAAATTAGATCTTGCGAAACAATACGGCGCGATCCCGATCAATGGAAGGAAGTTGAATGCAGTTGAAGAAATCAAAAAACTTACAAATGGAAGAGGAGTGGATGTCGCCATCGAAATGATCGGTCTGCCGCAAACCATGCAGCAGGCGATACGATCTGCGGGCGTGATGGGGCGCGTGGTCATCGTTGGGCTTTCAAATAAGCCGCTTGAAATTGACACGTATAATGAACTGCTTGGCAATGAAGTTGAATTGATCGGTTCGAACGATCATCATTTGCAGGAGCTTCCCCTCCTTGTGGAAATGGCGCGCAGGAAAATTCTGGATACATCCCGCATTGTGACAAAAACCATTCCACTGGATGCAGAAGAAATCAATCAAGTCCTGGATGATCTGGAAAAATTCAGCAGCGACGTACGCACCGTGATCGTGCCCGCTCAAAACGAACTTGAGGCTGCTCCTGTTCAAACGTTATAATCCTACCGAAAGGTTCACTACAATGTCAAATCCAACCATCAAACTCAATCCGAAAATAGTTTTAATTATTCTGCTTGTAATTAGCGCAATTCTCATCGCCCTCAGTATCCGCGGCCAATACCTGAAGTACCTCCCCGGCACAATTGATATTCACGGTGCATGGGGCGAATTCACGCTCGACCTGCTGATGAAGGGTTTTTATGTAGACTTGGAAGCTAATATCCCGAGTTATTTCAACACGATCATACTTTTCATCCCTGCATTATTGCTGGCGGGAATTGCAGTATGGAAGTTTTCAATAAAAGACAAATTCAGAATCCACTGGGCCGGGCTGTCTCTTATTTTCCTATATTTATCCATGGATGAAGCCGCTGCCCTGCACGAACGTTTGATCAAGCCCATGCGCTCCATCATAAATTTTGAAGGGTACAGCGGTCTGTTCTATTTCGCCTGGGTCATACCCGGCATTGCCGTGGTCATTCTGTTTCTGCTCGCGTACCTCCGATTTTTTCTGAACCTTGAAAATAAATACAAGATCCTGTTTTTTATCTCAATTGCAATCTACGTGGGCGGCATCATCGGCGGCGAAATGATCAGCGGCCATTACGCCGAAACCATTGGACTTCGCAATTTTGAATACGCCATGTTTACAAGCCTTGAAGAATCACTTGAATGGATCGGCTGCTCGCTCACCATCTACTCCCTCTTATCATACATTCAACAATATCTGCCGGAAGGCATCACAGTCAAAGCGTGAACATTCCAGAAAG
>JBBSCM010000373.1:0-3803 GCA_038250295.1 Anaerolineales bacterium
ACCTTAATTTTCATGGCGATAATAGTGAACACCATGTTAGTTATGATAATGGTGTTTTTAATTGCGATTGCGAGTTTTTCATTACACACAAACGATGCGGCCACTCGATGGCCCTTGAGATCTTGCTCAAAGATATGATCGCTGAAACAATATCAGCTTAACCACAGAGTGCCGCTTGTGCGGTAAAAATTGAATATATGAACTGCCTTCCGTGCGAGGAAGGCGGTTTTGTTTTTATGGCCTTCCTGAGCGGAATGACGAGCAATAGCGAGGAATGCAGTCGAAGGGCGGTTTCATATCAACTTGTCCTTCGACTGCGCCACAGAAAGCATGCGGCTCCGCTCACATCGTCCCGATATTCTTCGGGAGGACGAGGGCCACATTCTCATTAAATCTTAAACATTATGGTGTACAATTTTCCTCATGAAATCAAATTTTTCCAGGCGAGACTTCTTAAAACTTGGCGGGTTAACTTTGGGCGGATTGGCCTTTTCACCATTTCTACCGGGGCTGACCAGTTTCGACGATAGTTTTGTGGTGCGAATCGCCACTGCTGAAATGCCCGTTCGCAAGGGACCCACCGACGAAAGCCGTATCGAATTGACCCGCTATCGCGATGAGCTTGTGCATGTGTATGAAGAAATAAGAGTGGAAGAGCCAAAACATAATCCCATTTGGTATCGTACATGGGGCGGTTATATTCACCGTGGACGTTTACAGCGTGTAAAAACCATTTATCAAAATCCCCTCAGCGCGATTCCCGAAAGCACCAGGTTTCTTACCGAAGTGGCTGTCCCATTTACCACGCCCTACCGTTACTCGAAAATCTATGGATGGGAGCCTCTTGCGCCGCCTTTGTATTACGGGTCAGTTCATTGGATCGAGGCAATCGAGGAGGGCCCCAAGATGGCCGATTACAGCGGCGCATGGTATCGCATCTTCGATGAGCTTGATTCCAATGTGGCGTTTTATGTACCCGCCATTCATCTTCGTGTCTTGCCGCCCAGCTATATGGAGCCGATCACACCCGATGTGCCGTATGAGCAAAAGCTGATCGAAGTTAACCTCACCACCCAAACATTGATCGCTTATGAATATGGGAAGGCAGTATTTCAAACTAATATTTCGTCCGGTATTCCTGGCGGCCCCAGCGGTGTTGACAAAATTGCCACGACAACGCCAAATGGAAAATTCACCATTCTGGATAAGGTCCCAGCCAAGCATATGGGATATAGCTATTTTGGCGAAACTTCAACCGGCAACATCCTCGCCGATGTGGATAATTACGTGCTGCCCGGCGTGCCCTGGTCTTGTTTCTTTACCACGGTGGGTCATGCATTTCACGGCACATACTGGCATGAAAACTTTGGGCAGCCCATGAGCCACGGCTGTATCAACATGCGCAGTAACGAAGCGAACTGGATCTTCCGTTGGGCAAAACCTAATCACTCAAATCAATCAACTTCCAATCATGGCGGCATCGGCACAATGGTTGAGATCCATTATTAAATCTTTTTTGATTTCCTGCCCCCACCCTAAAGGATACGCTTCGCTATGCCGATTCCTCATCCCAAACAATTGACAACTCCTCATCCACAGGATACGCTTCGCTATGCCCAACCTTAACTGGAAGGGAAAGCATCTCGCCGCGCCCGAGCCTGCTTCTCTTATACAAGATTCAATTCTCTACCCTTATGGACGCGGCTATCCCAAGGCGCATTCCGATGGTCGTATTATTCTCGGGGAAAATTTTTCTGTTATGGCGGCATTGCTGCCGGAATACGAAAGCCGCATTGACCTTATCTATGCTGACCCTCCTTTTTTCACGAACCGAAAATTTTCCGCCCGCGTCGGCCGCGGCGAGGATTCCCGCAAGCCTGAAAAATGGAAATTAGCGGAAGGCTATCACGATGCCTGGCCTGATCTGGATTCATATCTGCAATTTCTGTATGAACGCCTGACGTTGATGTATCGCCTGCTCTCCCCAAATGGAACGTTATATCTCCACCTCGATTGGCACGCAGATGCCTACGCCCGCTTGATATTGGATGAAATCTTCGGCGAGGACGGCGTTTTTATTAATGAGATCATTTGGACATATCACGGTCCTTCTCCGATCAAGACTGCGTTCAATCGCAAGCATGATACGATCTTGTCTTACGCGAAAAATAAAGACTATACATTCAACGCAGATAATGTCCGCGAACCATATCATCCTAATACAGTTGCTACATTCAAGTCGTCGAAGAAGGCTGGGTTTGGGAAGATGCCAAACCTTGAGCGTGGTAAAGTTCCTGAAGATTGGTGGTATTTTCCAGTAGTAGCGCGTTTGCACAATGAGCGGACAGGATACCCAACTCAGAAGCCAGAAGCGTTGCTGGAACGAATTATCCGTGCTTCATCCAATGAAGGTGATCTTGTTGCAGATTTCTTTTGCGGTTCAGGGACAACATCCCTTGTGGCTGCAAGAAATGGACGTAAATTTATTACCAGTGACGAATCTATTCGTGCCGTGCGGACTGCGCGCAGCAGGCTGGCTGAAACAAATATGGTTTTCTCAACCGAACGGGACGCTTCTGTGAAAGATGATGTCTCGTTCGATGTGAAGAAGATCAATGTGCAAGTCGCTGCTGATTCTGTCAGACTGGTCACTTCTCTCGATGTGGATTTTTGGGAGGTGGACCCTGCTTGGGATGGGAAAATGTTCAAGAGTGCGGCCCAGGCTCAACGTCACGCAAGAAGCGGTGAACTTCCTCTTGAATTAAAAATAAAAATCGGACGCAATGCGTGCATCCGATTGGTGACAGTTCAAGGTAAGCAGTTTCAGCTAAATATCTAAGCGGTAGCCAACGCCGCGAATCGTTTTCAGGAATTTGGGATTATCGGGGTCAAGCTCAATGGCGCGGCGAAGCCATGAGATATGCACATCCAGCGTGCGCGTATCGCCGGTGTAATTTGTTTCCCAGGCTTTTTTAAAGAGGGGTTCGCGTTCCACCACTTCACCATGTTTGTCCATCAATAAATGTAATAGAGTAACGAGGCGGGGGGTGAGCTTTGTGCTTCTACCAAGACAGCGCACACGCCGTTTTTCAAGATCCAGGCGGATCGGGCCGACATGCAAAACATTTTTTCCGTCCCCCGGCAAAAGCGGTTTGATGCGGTTGACAAGTTTTTGAACAGTGAAAGGCAACGCGAGCACGGCATCGGCCGCATCTTTGTTTACTTCGTTATCGTTTTCAAGAATAAGGATAATGGGGAGCTTTGAATCTTTTTCGCGAATGGCCTGACAGATGCGCAAGCCTGTGCTGCGAAGGGAAGCGGCATTGATCACAACAAGACTCGGGGCAACTTCTTTAAGACGCGCAACCGCTTTACTGCCGTTCGGGGCAGTTTGGACATCAAATCCCTTCTTTTGCAAATCAGATGCAAAGGAAGGGATCTCTGAGTGGTGAACTTCAATGACCAGGAGTGTTGTGGTCTTCATAATGAGTAGTGGATAATGCCTGTCTTGTGGAATACGATTAACTTAACAGAGTTTTTTATGTTTAGTGTTTGTTAAGGTTTTTGTATTATACACCATTCTTAACAAATGTCTTTAATCATAGGTACTATTTCCTTAAGGTTTTCTTTTTTTAATATATTATTCTTTAATATTAATCTTTCCACTTTGCTTGACTTTTCTGTATTGCCTATGGTAATATCTGCGTCCATTCGATGCGGGGTGGAGCAGTGGCAGCTCGTCGGGCTCATAACCCGAAGGTCGCAGGTTCAAGTCCTGCCCCCGCTACTAAACGTCAATCAAC
>JBBSCM010000374.1:0-3800 GCA_038250295.1 Anaerolineales bacterium
GATATCCGACCTGCTGGAAGATATTCAAGCCACAGACCCTGAGCTTGCAAAGAAAGTTTACCTGCTCGAAGACTGTTCCTCCGCTGTGGTCGTGCCCGGGGTGGCCGACCATACCGAAGCGGCGAATGAAGCGTATGTCCGCTTTGCCGAAGCAGGCATGAATATCGTAAAATCCACAGACGAAATTGAGTAAACCCTAAAGGTCTTTAAGACCTTTAGGGTTTTATAATTAATTTAACAAGGTATCCCATGTCCATCTTTGATAACACCCGTCTTACAAATGAAACCTTCAAACTTGATATCGAACGTATGCGCCGAGGCTGGTATTCGGATAAATATTTCGAGAACATCAACCGCATGTTGATCAATTTGTCCCTTGAAGGTTATAAATATTCAGGCCAATTGCATAACCTGCCGAAAGGCACTTCTCCCGAAAATATTGATGTAGGCGATATTGAAGTGGAGATGCAGTGGTTCACACGCAGGATGGGCAAGACCACCGTCGTCGGCGTGGATAAGTCCCTGGCCATGCTCCGGCATTGCACGGGATATTTTGACGGTGATAGATTTGTCGATACATCTGACAAGCTCGAGGTGTGGGCGGTGCAAGATGGGACGATCGTAAAATACGAAGGCGACCCGACCAAAATTCAGCCTGTCATCAAAGTGCGCGGACGATACCGTGACTTTGCACTCCTTGAAACTCCATCGCTTGGGATTCTCACCCGTTCGAGTCGTGTGGCTACGAATGTTTACGAAACCCTGGTTGCGGCGAGCGGCAAACCTGTATTATTTTTCCCCGCGCGTTTTGATGTGCATGAAGTGCAAGCCGCAGATGGATATGCCTATAACATCGCATTGCAGCGTTTTAACCGTGACCATGCGCATGAACTCGGCGCATTCGTCTCGACCGATGCGCAGGGAGATTGGTGGGGCGGCGCGGGCGGCGGGACAGTTGCCCACGCTGCGATCGCATCCTTCCTCGGTGACACAGCCGAGGGTATGATGGAGTTCTCACGCATTTTACCCGCGCAGATTCCACGAATTGCATTGGTGGATTTTAACAATGATTCCGTCCGCGATACTTTGCGTGTGCTGGAATCATTGTTCACGAAATACCGTGAGTTGATGGATGCGGGAAATAAAGAAGAAGCAAAAAAATATAAATTGTATGGCGTGCGTTTGGATACAAGCGGAAGCCTGCGCGATGTCTCTGTGCAGCCGTTGGGTGACCCCGCTTTGGATCTGGGAGTGAACCCGCGGCTTGTTTTCAACGTCCGCCAGGGGTTGGATCATGCCTGGGAAAGCTGGACCCTGCCCGACGTTTGGAAAGATGCAGCGCAGGAATTTTGTCACAGCGTAAAGATCGTTGTGTCGGGGGGGTTCAATCCAGAAAAGATCCGTAAATTTGAAAAGTTGGAAGTGCCTGTGGATATTTACGCAGTGGGGTCTTATCTGTTCAACAACAGCAACTCAACCACCACTGATTACACCGCCGATGTGGTGCGGGTAAAGATTCATGGAGAGTGGGTCGATATGGCGAAGGTGGGACGCAAGGTTGGGGAAAACGAGAATTTGGAAAGAATTTGGTAGCAGAATTCGTCATTGCTTCGTCGGGCCGCCAAAACACGCGGAACAAGAGCGCCCTCGCAATGGCGAACAAATTATCCAAATCTGCCCATAATGTAATCTTCTGTCTTTTTTTGTTTGGGGTTGGTAAAGAGCGATTTTCCCTGCCCGTATTCAATGAGTTCACCTGTTAAAAAGAATGCAGCATAATCTGCGGTGCGGGCGGCTTGCTGCACGGAATGCGGCACAAGAATAACCGTATATTCTTTTTTCAACTCCAGCAAAGCGGCTTCCACTTTGCCTGTCGAGATCGGGTCAAGGCCTGAGGTGGGTTCATCGAGCAGGATCACTTGAGGCTGCAAGGCGATTACGCGCGCGAGACATAGGCGCTGCTGCTGTCCGCCTGATAAAGCAATGGCGGGTTCATCGAGGCGGGTTTTCACTTCATCCCAAATGGCGGCAAGTTTCAAACTGCGTTCCACGGCATCATCTAATTTTGATTTGCGTTTTTCGCCTGCCAATTCAAGTGCGTACGTTAAATTTTCGCGGATGCTCATCGGCAGGGTGACAGGCCGCGCAAAGACCATGCCCACTTTGCGGCGCAATGCGATCACATCTGTTTTTGGGTCGAGGATATTTTCGCCATCGATCAGGATTCGTCCCGTGCTGGCTTTTATCTCAGTCAGATCGTTGAGGCGATTAAGACAGCGCAGCAAAGTGGATTTCCCGCCTCCCGCTGGACCGAATAAAACTGTCACAGCGTTCTGACGGATTTCCATGCTGACGTCACGCAGCGATTCGGTGCCGTCGGAATATTGGAGGGAGAGATTTTCGATGATGATTTTGTTCATTTTATTTTTCATAAATACTCGGTGGTCGAGTAGCTTTGCGTGCTCTTCGCAAAGCATATCGAGACCACCAGGTTGGAGAAATTATCCTTGAAATAGGTGGTCTCGATACGCCCCTCAAAAAGCATTCGGGGCTACTCGACCACCAGATGTACACTACCACTGTCTTCTTGCTCTTGCCCTTGAACGAATCACAGTTGCGATGACATTCATGGTTAATACAAAGACCAGCAATACACGCGCTGTTCCATCTTGAATTTGGATCGGCATCTCAGGCACTTGCGTGGAAATAACAAATAGATGATATGGCAATGCCATGGTTGCATCAAAAGGAGATTGAGGCAAACGTGGAAGGAAGAATGCTGCGCCTGTGAATAGAATAGGAGCGGTCTCTCCTGCGGCGCGTTCGAGGCCAAGAATGACTCCTGTGAGAATGCCTGGTAATGCTTCTTTCAGAATAATTCGGCTGATGGTCTGCCAGCGGGTTGCGCCGAGGGAAATGCTTACTGTGCGGAAGGCTTGCGGCACGGCGCGTAATGCTTCTTCAGATGTGCTGATGATGACAGGCAAGGTCATGATCGAGAGCGTGAGCGACGCGGCGAGAATCGATGTGCCGAATTTTAGAAATAAAACGAACAAGCCTAAACCAAACAATCCATAGACAACAGAAGGGATACCTGCGAGATTGATAATCGCAAGGCGGATGAGGCGAGTCCACTGGCTGTCTTTGGCATATTCCGAAAGATAAATGGCCGCGGCGATTCCCAGCGGTACTGAAAAGATCGCTGTGCCAATGGTTAGATAGAGCGTGCCAATAATGGCGGGCAGAATTCCACCCGCGCGCATTCCGTCATGTGGAAAACCTGACAGAAATTCCCATGAGATGGCAGAGCCGCCTTTGAAGAGAATAAAGAGGATTGTGCCAACGATTGGCACGACAGTAGCAACCGCTACAAGGGTGATCGCAGTGAAACCAAGTCTTTGGACGGTGTGACGGTTACGCGAGAGGAATTTGGTCATCATGACAATATTCTCTCCGCGCGTTTCTTTGCGCGAAAGACAACAGATGATGCAATAATATTCACTATTAATGAAATCATGAATAACATTATGCCAATAAAAAATAAGACATGATAATGCGTGCTGCCATTTGCAACTTCACCCATCTCGGCGGCGATGGTGGCCGTCATTGTGCGGACAGGGGAGAAGAGGCTTCCAAGTTTTACAGCGAGTACTGGCGCGTTGCCTGTGACCATCATCACGGTCATGGTTTCGCCGATGGCACGTCCCACGCCGAGCATGACGGCGGTCAGCACACCTGAGCGGGCGGCGGGTAATGTCACACGCCAGATGGTTTGCCAGCGGGTTGCGCCCAATGCCCAA
>JBBSCM010000375.1:0-3796 GCA_038250295.1 Anaerolineales bacterium
GCACGATCACGGATGTGTCGAGTCCGCCTGAGTAGGCGAGCACAACTTTTTTGACTTGCGGTTTTGATTTCCGATTCATCGGTTCTCCTTGATTTTATTTTGGAGTCCCGAAGCTTGCTTCGGAATTGCGGGAGCAAGCTCCCGCACTCCAGATGAAAATAGAAACAGCCCTCCGAGAAGGAGGGCTGTTTTGGATTGACTTATATGTATGTCAGCGCACGTTTGCGTTTACTATTCCATCATCCAAACAAAAAATCCTGACCTTCTCAAAAAAGAAGCAGGCTTCGGACGACGTGTACGCGGCAACGCAAATATTAGGGACATATTGGGCGGTATTTTGCCATTCACAAGAGATATGTCAATGATTTGAATGGATCGTTTTAGAAGAGTACCCAAAGGGGTGCCATTCAATAGAAAATCATATAAAAACAAACCTAGGGATTTATAATCCCATTTTATTGATCAAAGAATCCCAGTCTTCAAAAAATGGAATCCCTGCCTGTTGAAAAGCAGCGGCTTTTGCCGAATTACCGGAAGTGAGTCCAAATGGATGGACCGTTACGTTCATTCCATTTTGCTCAAGAATTTTGCCAGCTTTTATTGTAGAGTGGATTCCGCCCATTGTATCCTCCACAACCATTAATTCAAAAGATTTTGGCAATTGACGAAACACACTATTCAACCCGCCAGTTTCGCGCCAGTGATTGGCGGCTTGCAGGGACGACCATTCTTCACCGGTCCACGCGGCGAGGGTGGCAGCTAATGCCTGAATAGGGGATGGCTTCACCAATGTTGCGGGGTCCAATTGATATTTGGATGCGAGATATTCGAGTTTTCCAAATGCGATCAATGGGATGTCCGTCATCTTGACCAGTTCAAGCGCAAGTTCCGCTTCCGGGGCGTAGCCGACAGTTGATTCTGTCACCTCACATGGCGGCCTCGACGGACGGGCTGTAAATGCGGCGAGGTGATATTGACGAAGTTTCTCCCGAATCTCATCGTTAATATTGGGCTTGTCGTGTGTATGGAGAAGAGATTCTGTTTCAAGCTCCGCGGATAGATCGTAGGTTTTGGTGAAGTTTTCGCTTCCAAGCGTGTAGTGTTGAAAGATCCGCATGGTTTGTGAAGCCTTGATGTTTCTTGTCTGGGTTAATAATTTTTTCCGCAACGCAGATGAGATAGCGGAAAAGCATCCCGCATGAAATGCCGCTTCGGCAGGGTATTGGCCCGCGACCAATTCAAAATCAGGGACGCTTATTTGAGTTGGCAAAGTTGTTTTAATTTTCTCAATGACAATCGCGGCGGCGGAGACATCCTCGGGGAGACCCGGCATGGGTTGTTGAAGCAGGATTGAGTTCCAGTAGGATGCAAGCAGCAGAGGGGCCATATCCCATTCGCTTGAAATGCCGCGGCGTTCCAAATCAGTCAAAGTTTCTTCGTCAATTTCAAAATAGGGATCAATAAAATGATTAACGGTTGCACGCAGTGCGGCGCGATATCCGCCGGGGTGAACGAGTACACCGTCAATATCCAATAAAATAATTTTCATCATTTATGGCGCTTCTCCAACTCTGCCAACACATCGGCGGGAGTTAATCCTCGTGCTGCCAATAAGACGAGTGTGTGATAAGTCAGATCAGCAACTTCTTCGATAAGCCGTTGATCCTCCTGCGCGAGCGCTGCTACGACAACTTCAATTCCTTCCTCGCCAACTTTCTGCGCGATCTTTGGCAGGCCTTCCTTGAAAAGACTGGCTGTGTAAGATTTTTCGGTTGGATTGATTTTGCGATCTTCTATTATGTCGAACAACCATTGAATGCTCATTTTGATTCTCCATGTGGATATCCGTCATTGCGACGAAGCAATCTCCAATCCATTGACGGAGATTGCTTCGTCGCAAAGAACAAGAGCGCTCCTCGCAATGACGAATTATATGCTTCTATAAAAACAACTTCGCTCTCCCGTATGGCAGGCTGGCCCCGCAGGTTGAACGAGAATCAAAAGTGTATCCGCGTCGCAATCCACGCGGATTTCAACGACCCTTTGAATATTTCCAGATGTCGCGCCCTTATGCCATAGCTCCTGGCGGCTGCGTGACCAGAACCATGTTTCTTTTATCTCGATGGTAAGGCGCAAAGACTCAGTATTCATATACGCCAGCATCAAAACTTCATTTGTCTCCGCATCCTGCACAATCGCAGGGATAAGCCCGTTGGCATCATACTTGATTTCAGACAACAACTCTTTCATCTTTCCTCTTTCTTTTACAGCCTCATGGGTAGACCCCATCCCTGTAAATCCTTTTTCAACTCAGGAATTTTCAACTTCCCATCATGAAACAGTGACGCCGCCAGCGCGGCATCTGCATTGCCTTTAGTGAGCACCTCCGCAAAGTGGAGCGGACTTCCCGCCCCGCCTGAAGCGATGACTGGCACAGATACCATGTCTGAAATAATGCGAGTCAATGCAATATCATAACCAGATAGGGTGCCGTCGGCATCCATGCTGGTGAGCAGGATTTCACCTGCGCCCAATTCCACGCCGCGCATCGCCCACTCAACGGTATCAATGCCAGTTGGCGTCCGCCCGCCAGCCACGTACACTTCCCAACTTGAGCCATTCTTGCGCGCATCAATCGCCAGCACAATGCACTGCGCTCCGAACCGCGCCGCGCCTTCAGATAGTAACTCAGGTCGTTTCACCGCTGCCGAGTTGACACTAACTTTATCCGCGCCAGCCAATAACAAATTCCGCATATCTGCCACCTCGCGGATTCCGCCGCCGACGGTCAACGGCATGAAGACTGTCTCCGCCACGCGGCTGACTAACTCCAGCGTAGTCTTGCGTCCCTCGTGCGTTGCGGAAATATCGAGGAACACCAACTCGTCTGCGCCCTGCTCATCGTAGAGTCGCGCCTGCTCCACGGGATCGCCCGCATCACGCAGGTTCACAAAATTCACACCTTTTACAACGCGCCCATCTTTGATATCAAGGCAGGGAATAATCCGTTTTGCTAACATAATTGCTCCATTCATATCCAACTCTGGTGGTTGAGTAGGCGACATGTTCGTCGTCGCCATATCGAAACCACAAATTAATGAAGACTATTCCATTCACTGGTGGTTTCGATACGTCCCGCGAAAAACACGCGGGACTACTCAACCACCGAAGCCTTCAACGCTTCGTTCAACTCAATCGTCCCTTCATACAAAGCCCGCCCAATGATACATCCAGCAAGCCCAGCATCTTTAGCTGCGATGACATCGTCAATCGTATGCACGCCGCCCGAAGCGATAACATCGAGTCCGCTGCGTTCAGCCAACTCGCGGGTGGATGGGATGTTCAGCCCGCTGCCCAAACCGTCCCGACTGACATCTGTAAAAATAACAGTATCCAGCCCAACGGTCCGCATTTGAAGCGCGAGGTCAAGCGCCGAGACTCCACTGTTGTCCTTCCATCCCCGCGTGCGGACGAGTCCATCACGCGCGTCAATCCCAACCGCAATTTGTTCAGCGCCGAAAAACTTCAACGCTTCTTTTACAATTTCTGGTTGTTCAACCGCAATCGTTCCTAAAATAGCGCGGCTCACACCCAATCGCAACACATCCGCGATTGCCTCAATTGAACGAATGCCGCCGCCAAATTGCACGCGCGCGCCAAGTTTCAAAATAGACTCAAGCGCAGCACGGTTCGCGTTATCACTTTCGCCAAACGCGCCATCGAGGTTTACAACATGCAGCCATTGCGCGCCCATGCCCAGCCACTTTCGCGCCGTCTCCGCGGGGTCATCGCTGTA
>JBBSCM010000376.1:0-3777 GCA_038250295.1 Anaerolineales bacterium
AACTTCGCGTTCGTATGCTTGTCCTAACTGTGCTTGAAGCTCGCGCATTTCTTCAAGTTGCAGTTTTTTGGCGCGGACTTCATCATTGGCTGGCTCAGAACCCGCCATCTTCGACATGTCATGCTTAGACATCTCAGACATATCCATCACACCAGCAGTATCGGGCTTTGAATCTTCCATACTCGACATATCATGTTTGGGTGGTTTGGACTTTTTCTTTGCACCAGTAGTCTTCGTTTTCGGAGGTCCCATTTTTGACATATCATGTTTGGATGATTTAGGCTTTTTCTTCGCGCCAGCAGCACTCTTTTTCGGAGTGTTCATTTTTGACATATCATGCTTCGCCATGTTGTCCTCCTTTCATAGGTTGTATTGGCGCGGTTGTGGCGTGTATCATGCCTCGCACTTTTTCACCCAGGCGCATCAATTCATGCGGTTCTAATTCTTTCGGCTGATTGGGGACAGGAGCTAATTCGCGCAGCCATAGCGGCGCTTTGAGCTCGTTCTCGCGGTACCACGTCAGGGGATCCGCTTTGAGCGCCGGGATCATTTTCGAAAGTATTTTGCTTACAGAGTGTTTCGGCTCCCAACCCAGGACGGTTCGAGCGCGTATGATATCCAGTTCGATATTGTCATCGGCGAGGTCCACCATCCAAGGTTTAATGAAAGAGGGACGATTGAGAGGCAGAGTATCTTGCACCTGCGCGCCGAGCTTTGCAAACAGCGGCGGAATTGCCCGCGTCTTCCATTCCGCATCGTGGATCAACCGTCCGAAGGCGCGTTGCAAATCATCATAACTGGGAGAATCGGGCTCACCGATAAGCAGTGTTACTTCGGACGGAAGTTCCTGGCGACGAGCAATGGCGAGCAGGATCGAGTCGATCACATCTTCGTTGTGTACGAATGCCTGACGACCAGCCGAGACGTCGCCAGGAAAAATATAGGCAGTAATATCGCGTTCGTAAATGCGTTGTATCTGTTGCCCCAATGGAATCGAGTGGCACAGGTCATCGTACACGCCCGCGATGCGTAGAATAACCGCAGGAATCTTGCCACGTTCGGCATGGATTACTTTTTCGGTGGCAACTTTTGACTCAGGATAGGCCCACTTGGGTTCCAACTTTGATTTTTCGTTGATACGTTTGCCCGGCTTGGAAGGCGTGTGTACCAGGTCTGTGCTGGAAAAAATAAACTGCTCAACCTCAAAGTCCTGCAGCATTCGCAACAGGCGTTCTGTGCCCCGCACGGTAATTTCATCATATAGTGGACTCGGCGCACCGGAGAAATCGTAATAGGCTGCTAAATGAATCACTGATGCGATACGGTTGCCGTGCATTTCACGGATTGCTTCCAGCCCGCGGCGGAGGCTTTCTTCGATAGTTAAATCCACATACAAACATTCGGCGCTGGGCGGGGGATGCGATGGCGCACGACGGTCAAAGCCGACGACGTTAAAAGATTCTGCCAAACGCTTTGCCAGGGGATAACCAATCCTGCCGCTGCTGCCTGTGATTAAAATTGTTTCTTCCTGTTTGTTCATCATAAACCTCTTTTGGGGAAATAACCAATCTCTTGCAAGCCTGTTTCTAATATATCAGCGGGCAATACGCCCTTCCGCGCCAAATAAAACAGCGTTTCTTCATTAACTTCTTGGTCTGGTTTTGCAGCATTCGTCGATTTCACCTTCAGATTAATTCATGTCATCACTTAAAACTTCGTACCCTATAAAAACTCCATCCCGAACATTTCACTCAACAAAATCGCCAATATTAGATACTACTCCTACTCTCAAGAGTTGGTAAAATTCGTCTATTTTATATATTGGAGCGTCAAATCCCATGGGCTGGTCTATTCTTAATTAAATTTTCTCAACCATAACTATCTAGCTAGATAGCCGCCATCAACTGGAATATATGCGCCTGTTACAAATGACGCCTCTTCAGAACTCAACCATATTACTAGATTGGCGACTTCCTCAGATTCCCCAAGCCGTCCAATCGGGTGCAGCGAAACGAGCATATCATAGGTCGCTTGATCTTTTTCAAGTTCAGAGATCAGCGGGGTTTTGATGAAGCCTGGCCCAACTGCATTTACTCGAATGCCTTGTTGCCCATATTCAATTGCCGCGGTTTTGGTTAATCCAATAACTCCGTGTTTAGCCGCTACGTATGCGGGGGAGCTAGCAAATGCTACCTTGCCAAGAACGGACGCCATATTAACAATGGACCCACCACCCGATTTGAGCATGGCCGGAATTTGGTACTTCATCCCGTAAAATACACCCGAAAGATTCACACCTAGGAGACTTTGCCAACCTTCTATACTATAGTCAGCGGTCAGATTTTGTTCTCCGCCGATTCCCGCGTTATTGCAAGCAAAATCTAATCTTCCAAAAGTGTCCATTGTTTTTGCAACCATAGCCTCTACTTGATTGGGTTGAGAGACATCTGTTTTCACGAAATGGGCAGCTTGCCCCTTCTCTACCACCATTTTTACGGTTTTGTTGGCACCCTCATCGTCAACATCTGCTACAACCACACTAGCACCTCGTTCGGCAAATGCGAGTGCAGTAGCACGACCAATTCCTGAACCACCACCTGTAACTAAAGCAACTTTCTTTTCAAAATTCGACATGTTTTTTCTCCATTAAAATAGTTTCTGAATAAAAATGCTAACAACCTGATATCCAAGATATTTATCCGTCATTTTTGGTCAAAATCCAATCTGACCGCTTTTGGGTAATAATTTTTATCGAATAAATTGGGATTCCTCTCTTTCTCTTGTAGCTCTTTGAAAGGTTTTAAATATCTCCTTTGTGGAACTTGTCCAAAGTGCGAAAGGAGCGACGGACCATCATTTGGATGTGTCAGGAATCTCATCATCCAAACTAATGTTTACTCGGTTTCCCATCTCGCTGATGGGCATGCTGTTGGGGTTCTTCCAGTTCACCTTCATGAGATACAGGGGCTTCTTTGTAAATTGCGATATACATCAATTTTTCGTCCACGGCGCGTACCGTGTGTTTCTCACCTGCATCAAAGACAATCATCATCCCCTCCGAACATTCGTGTTCCGCGCCATCTGCGCCTGCAAACATACCCCGCCCTTGCATAATGATCAGATGTACTGGCGAATGAGGGGCGCTAAACGGTTCAAGGCGTTGACCCGGCAGGAAGGCGAAACGCAGCGCCCGCCCTTCATCATTGCTGTGTAACGATTCGGCGTGGGCATTTGTCTCGTTGAATTCTATGTCTTCATTCAAATCAAAAGTTCTCATAATATCCTCTGTGCTAATTAAATGGCTATGGCTGATTTCTCTTCCGCACCACAGGGCCAGAAATTGGCAGGCGGTAGCGGAAATTGACCATACCTGATGCCAGTCCTCGTCACTCATCAAAACGGTCCGAAGTAAGACCGAACCCCTCACAGATATTCTTCGGGTTGTTATTTCATCGCGGATTCTTCGATAAAGGTGCCATGCCATGTGTGCAGGAAAATCTCTCCGCTGTAGCCATTGACACTTAACATGCCAACGACCTTGCCATCCTTTTCAAAATCAAGCGTGTAATACCCATAGAACTTGATCGGATCAGCGGCGGCAGTGGCGCCTGCCAGGTTGGCATCCAGATACTTCTGCGCATTTTGAATTGCCTGTTCAGGAGTAATGGTCATATCGGCGGAGACATCCGCAGGCACAGTGGTGTTCCAGCCGTTAACGCCCATCATCCCGCCTTGACCGCCCATCATATTCTGGTGATTAAGACCGCCATACTTCTG
>JBBSCM010000377.1:0-3768 GCA_038250295.1 Anaerolineales bacterium
AGCCGCCCGGTGGAAGGTGAAAAATCCGCAGAATGGCACACCTTCACAAAAGATATTGCATCCGTTGGTGATTTCATCCGTTTGTACACCACCCGCTATCACCGCTGGCTCTCGCCAAAATTCCTCGCAGGTGAATCCTATGGGACCACACGCGCCGCAGGTCTCTCTGGCTATTTGCAGGATCGTCACGGTATGCTGCTCAATGGTCTCGTGCTTATCTCTGCTGTACTCGATTTCACCACCATTGATTTCAACTTAAATAACGACCTGCCGTACATTCTCTTTATCCCAGCCTACGCGGCTACCGCCTGGTATCACGGAAAATTAAATTTCAAAGCATCTTTGCAAACTGTGATCAAAGAAGCCGAGGAATTTGCGATGGGTGAGTACGCCGCTGCGTTGCTCAAAGGCGCATCCCTCGCGCCTGAGGAACGCGCCAATATTGTTCAAAAACTTTCACACTACACAGGCATCTCACAGGAATTTATTCAACGCTCGAACTTGCGAATCCTTGACCAGCATTATTTCAAGGAGCTCCTGCGCGAGCGTGGAAAAACTGTCGGGCGGTTGGACAGCCGCTACACGGGCATGGATCGCATCGGAGTCACCGCCATGCCTGAGTATGATCCGCTGTTTGCCCAGGTCAATGGGCCGTATACTGCCGCGTTCAATGATTACATCCGCACCGAACTTAAATTTGAAACTGACCTGTCTTACGAAATTCTGAGCGATAAAGTTTGGATGCAGTGGTCCTACGGATATTTTCAAAATCAATATGTCAATGTCGCGGAGACATTGCGAAGCTCGATGACCTTCAATAAATATCTAAAGGTATTTGTCGCCAATGGCTATTATGATCTCGGCACACCCTATTTCGCGACCGAATACACCTTCGATCATCTCGGCCTCGACGAATCCCTGCGCAAGAATATCCGCATGGGATATTATGAGGCGGGTCATATGATGTATGTCCACCTGCCTTCGCTAAAATCGTTGAAGAAAGACTTGACCAAATTCATTAAGGACGCAAGTTAGCCCGGAGTGCGTCGCACCAGACAGGTGAGATCATCTGATTAATAAATGGAATCTCATCGATTCACATCACCTCATTAAGTAAGGTGCGACGCACCCTCTACAGGAAAATTATGAATCTAGACGACCTCGACCTCTTCAAAAAAATCGATAAACACAACATGCTTGCCCAAATTGACGGCCTGCCCGATCAATTGAAAAGCGCATGGGGATTGGGATTGGCACAGCCGCTTCCCGATTTGAAGGACATCCAAAACATAGTCATTTGCGGGCTGGGTGACTCAGCGATCGCTGCCGAACTGGTCATTGCTTCTGTTTCCTCAAGCATTCGCATCCCTGTCACATTGCATCGCGGTTATGGACTGCCCGCGTTCGCAAGTGACAAGAAAACACTTGTCATCTGTTGCTCTCATTCAGGCAACACAGAAGAAGTTCTGGAGTCGTTTGATACCGCTATAAAAAATGATTGCAGCATCCTCGTCATCTCTACCGGCGGAGAGCTGATCAAGCGCGCCTCCGAAAAAAATATCCCCTCATGGAAATTTGACAGCCATGGCGTTGTGGATACAGCCGCAATCGCTTATCCATTTGGATTATTACTTGCCTTATTCTCCCGCCTCGAATTAATTCCCGACCCTGCCAATGACATTACCGAAGCGATTGCCATGATGAAGAGGTCACAGCGGCATATTCTTGCGGACGTAATTGCTGCAAAGAATCCTGCCAAACGTTACGCAGGTCAATTGGTGGGGCGCTGGGTCACTTTTGTGGCGACCGAGACTCTTGCGCCCGTTGCCAGACGGTGGAAGACGCAGATCAATCAACTTGCCAAGGCAGGCGCGAATTTTGAGATCATCCCAGAAGCGACTCACAACGCATTGAGCGCAACGGTTAATCCCAACTCAACTTTGAACGCTCATACTATGACCTTGTTCATGCGTATGCCGGGTGACCATCCGCGCAACCGCCTGCGTTCTGACTTAATGCGTCAAGCCTTCATGCTCGAAGCCTTGAATACGGATGTGATCGACGCGCGCGGCGAATCGGTCATTGCGAATTTGTGGACATTGATCATTTTCGGTGATTACATGGCTTATTATCTTGCCATGGCCTATGGATCTGACCCCTCTGAAGAAAATGCTTTTGTAAATTTCAAAAGATCGTTATAGTTTCCGTATTAACCGCCACCAACGGCAGCGCTTCGTCCACGAATTTTTCGAGGCGGGGCGTTTTTCCTGTTGTGAATATGCCTGCTGTTTGGTACGAAACTGGCTGACAAGGTTGTCATTGATGAAGATGCTTTGATGATACAAATAAAAATTCCTGGTCGAATAGGGCAGGACCAGCATATAACTTTAGAGGAAGAAATGAGCACACAAACCGCAAATAAAACAGAATTCTCGATTCATCCCGCTGCCTTAATGGGTCATGTCTCGTTGACAGTTGCCAGCCTGGAGAATCAGATCGTCTTCTACCAACAAGTGCTTGGTTTTCAACTGCACTGGCGTGAAGGGAATAAAGCAGGTCTCGGCGCTGGCGGCGCAGACTTGTTGCGCCTTACCGAAGAATCCAACTTAAAGAAATATCGCGGCGTGACCGGGTTATATCATTTTGCTGTGCTGTTCCCCAATCGTCGAGAGTTGGCACGGGCTGTGGCGCGTTTGTCGGCGTTGAAATATCGTAATCATCCCACCGATCACATCATGACCAAGACCACCTATCTCGACGACCCTGAAGGCAATGGCATCGAGTTGTATTGCGAATCACCCGAAGACGGTTCATGGAGCATGAAGGACGGCAAGTATGAAACTCGCCGCGCAGACGGTTCCTGGAGCGACGGACGCGAGCCATTGGACGTGGAAGCGTTACTTAAACACTTGCAGGAAGATGACAGCCTCGACCAACCCATTCCACCCGAAACCCGCGTGGGACACGTCCACTTGCATGTGCGTGACATTCAGGAAGCCGTGGATTTTTATCATGGCGTGATCGGCTTTGACTTGATGGGCATTGCGAAACAATTCCAAATGGGATTTGTTTCCGCCGGCGGATATCATCACCACCTGGGATTGAATACCTGGCAGGGTGAAGGTGCGCCGCCCCCGCCAGCCGATGCGGTTGGACTTCATTACTTTGCAATTAACATGCCAAATCAAGAAGCGTTGGATGATGTAGTTTCAAGAGTAAATAATGCAGGAATTGCATCCAACCAAACAGAAGATGGGTTGCTGCTATATGACCCATCACAGAATGGCGTGATTTTGCGCAAGACAGATTAGTTATGGACAGACCTCCGAGGCCTCAAAGACCTCGGAGGTCTTTTTGTTGTACGAAATCACGCTCTGGAAGTATCATTGTCGTATTCGAAATACTAAAAAGGATAAATTTTATTACATGCAGGCAGAATTAAACGTTCGTTTTTCAAGCAATAACTCCAATTCCCTTTCCCCGGAAGAAGATGGCAATTATGAAGTATGCATTGCCAATATCAGCCCAAAGGAAAGAAAGAAGCGGCTCCAGTTTAGCATCCAGGAATTGATCGTGACGCTGATCGTGCTTGCGGTGCTGATGTTCACAGGCGCAGATGAACTATGGCGCTTGCCTTTATTCTTTATGTTTTCCGCAGCCGCGGTGACCTATTTTCCGGCACGCGATAAGACCTGAGTATCTCTTGCTGCGCGTGGTTCACGCAAATTAACGGAGCAAGAGGAAAAGATAGAAGATCACGCTGAATTG
>JBBSCM010000378.1:0-3738 GCA_038250295.1 Anaerolineales bacterium
TAAAGTAACCCTTTTTTGGAGGCATTCATGTCAAACGTTTTTCCATCCCCTCACCCGCTGGTTGCCCATAAACTATCACGTCTGCGTGATAAAAATACAGAACCCAAGAAATTCCGCGAACTGGTACGCGAGATCGCCGCGCTTTTGGCGTACGAAGCCACCGCAGATCTGGCTGTTACGCCGCGCGAATTGGAAACTCCTCTCGAAAAAATGACGGGGTCGGAGTTGAAAGAAAAGATCGGACTTGTTCCCATTTTGCGCGCAGGGCTTGGTCTGGTTGAAGGAATATGGGAACTCATGCCCGTTGCAGAGGTCTGGCACATCGGACTCTATCGTGACGAGCGCACACTGCGCCCTGTGGAATACTACAATAAGCTTCCGCTTGAACCCACTGTTTCTGTTTGTCTCATTCTTGACCCCATGCTTGCCACAGGCGGTTCTGCCACTGCCACTGCAGATGTGCTTAAAAAATGGGGCGTGAAGAAGATCAAGTTTGTTGGACTCATCGGCGCGCCTGAAGGCATCCAAGCCATGCAGACAGCACATCCTGACATCCCAATTCATCTCGCCGCAATCGACGATCATTTGAATGAACGCGCGTACATCGTGCCCGGGCTGGGAGATGCGGGCGACCGTCAATTTGGGACTGGATAAATAGAACAAATGCGCTATAATTAGTCTCTATTCATGAAAGGAGACCATGATGGCTGAACTAAAAACGAAAAAAACAGAATCAAGTGTCGAAGGTTTCTTGAATACGGTCAAGGATGAAGAAGTTCGCAAAGATTGTTTTGAGATCGCCAAAATGATGAAGAAAGCCACCAAAGAAGAACCGAAAATGTGGGGGCCAGCCATCATCGGCTTTGGTTCCTATCATTACAAGTATGAAAGCGGGCGCGAAGGCGATATGATGAAGATAGGGTTTTCGCCGCGCAAACAGAACATCACGCTTTACATAATGCTGGGCGCCGACCCTGAAAACCCATTGCTTAAAAAACTAGGCAAATACACAATAGGCAAAGGATGTTTGTATATTAAAAAGATCGCAGATATTGACAAGCAGGTTTTACAAGAACTGATCAATGAATCAGCGAAAAAGACTCATCGAGCTGGATCTCATCAGTCTGGATAAGGTTATTGATTTGTTTCAATCAAATATGAATTGGAGGCTGACATGGCAAAGAATACTGAAGTAAAGACCAAAGTCAACGAAGCCAGCGTGGAAGGATTTCTCAATTCCGTCGCAGACGAGCAGGCACGCAAGGATTGTCTTGAGATCCTGAAAATGATGAAGCAGGTTACAAAAGAAGAACCAAAGATGTGGGGCGCAAGCATCGTCGGGTTTGGAAGCTCTCACTACAAAGGCGCCAGCGGACGCGAAGGCGATTGGATGTTGACGGGCTTCTCCCCTCGCAAACAAAATTTAACCTTATATCTTATGGGTGGTTTTGACTTACACAAAGAGCTACTGAAAAAACTTGGCAAGTTCAAAACAAGCGTGGGATGTTTGTATATCAAGAAGCTGGACGATGTGGATAAAAAAGTGTTGAAGGAACTTGTCACAGAGTCTGTGAAAACGATGAAGAAGCTATCAAAGTAAATAACCGTGCAAAAAGATCCCGAAGGATTCGAGCGCAAGATATTACATGGTTTTGTCGATGTTAAAGACAAACATGTACTTGAAGTTGGATGCGGCGAGGGCAGACTCACGTGGAAGTATGCGGGCGCGTCATCCTTAACCGTTGGGTTTGACCCTGACCACGATGCCCTGCGCGTGGCCCGAGCGGATATGATTACGCACTTGCATGAGTCGGCGCGAGATAAATCTCGCGGTACACCTGTTCATTTTGCAAACGCCAGCGCAAGCAACATTCCCTTTTCAAAAGAAACCTTTGACATTGCCATCCTGGCCTGGTCACTCTGATGAATGCAGCATGAGAGCATGGTGCATGCTCTGGATGAAATACGAAGAACGTTGAAGCCCAATGGAATATTAATTGACCTGCGCCCTGTTGAGTCAAACTGGTCGGTGGAAGTCTCCTCGTCCACTGGCCAGCAGGTTGCGGGTAGGTTGAACGACATGCCGATGGGTCTGGCAGATGACGAAGCGGCGTTCCATGCCATGAGGGAAGTCGAATCCCGCGGTTGGTACATCAAGGAAAAAGAAGATGAGTTCGCCTTTTTCTATTATTGGGATACGCCGTCTGAGATGAAGGAATTCATGGAAGCGGAATGGGAGGATTTTGAAAAGATGGAGGACGAGGTTTATCTGAAGGTAAAATCGCTGTGGTCGCAGGCCAATGCGGACGCGCGCGTGAGGGTGCGGGTCAAAATGCTGATCACACGCTGGAAGAAGTTATAATTCTAAAAAATGTGGTTTCGATACGCCCCTCACATCTGCCCTGGCGGGCGGTGCCAGGAAAAAGCATTCGGGGCTACTCAACCACCGCTTGATTCAAAAGTGAGGTGAACCATGTGTGACACAATGATCGCAACAAGACTCGCCACCACCAACAACATCGCCATCTTCGGAAAAAATTCAGACCGCCCGCCGAATGAGGGCCAGCACATTGCCTACTTTCCTGCGGCGAGTCACACAGCGGGGAGTCCGCTCAAATGCACGTATATCGAAATCCCACAAGTCGAAAAAACAAATGCGATCCTGCTCTCCAAACCATTCTGGATGTGGGGCGCGGAAATTGGCGTGAACGAGCACGGGCTTGTGATCGGCAACGAAGCCATCTTCTCGAAGATCCCCGCAAATAAAAAACCAGCCCTGCTCGGCATGGACATGCTGCGGGCCGCGCTGGAACGAGCCGCCACTCCGCGTGAGGCCGTGCAGGTTGTCATTGACCTGCTTGAAAAATTCGGCCAGGGCGGCAATTGTGAACACGATGGAGAACTTTATTATCACAACAGTTTCATCATGGCCAATGCCGACGATGCCTGGGTGCTCGAAACGGTGGATAAACAATGGGCGGCAAAGCAGGTCAAGGATGTGTATTCCATTTCGAACTGCCTGACCATCAAGGACCAATGGGATATCGCTTCGCCTGATCTGGTGGAACTCGCGGTACAAAAAGGATTCGCAAAATCCAAACAAAGTTTCAATTACGCAAAAGATTATTCCGATTTCATTTTTACAAGCTTCGGCAAGGGCCGTAACCGCCGCGCAACCACCTTCAACATCCTTGGCGAGCAAAAGGGCAAGGTCTCGATCGAATCGATGATGCAGACCCTGCGCCATCACGACGATGAAAACTTCGATCCGCAGTCGGGACTGGCCACCGTGGATGTGTGCATGCACGCGGGCTTCGGTCCCATTCGCATCAGTCAGAGCACCGCCTCCCTGGCCGTTTATTTGGATAAAAACAACCCGCTCATTTTCGCCACTGGCACATCGGCCCCCTGCACAAGCATTTTCAAACCCTTCTGGATTGATGCCGCATCCTCTCTTGGCCTTGGGCCTGCTCCCACATCCCAGGCAGATTCTTCCCTGTACTGGACTCACGAAAAACTACACCGCGCCACCCTGCTCAACTACCCCGAGCGGATCAAAGCCTACGCCGCCGACCGCGACGCATTGGAAAAGAAATTCACCGAAGGCGCTTTAAAGCTGCATAATGCAAACGCCTCCGCCAAGGAACGTTCAGACTTCAGTAATCAATGCATTGTCGAAAGCCTGACCGCCGAAGCCGAGTGGCTCAAACGCGTGGAGAAAGTCCCTGCCAGGAAGAA
>JBBSCM010000379.1:0-3696 GCA_038250295.1 Anaerolineales bacterium
CCTGCAAGCGCGACATTCATGTCGCCCCCTGCAAGCGCAACATAAATGTCGTCCCCTGCAAGCGCAACATAAATGTCGCCCCCTGCAAGCGCAACATAAATGTCGTCCTCTGCAAGCGCAACATAAATGTCGCGGTACAAAGAAACAACATGCCCAAACACATAATTATAGACACCGACCCCGGTATCGACGACTCGCTCGCGATCCTGCTTGCGCTTGCCTCGCCCGAAGTGGTTCTCGATGGAATCAGCACCATCCATGGGAATGCATCCACTGCGCAGGTGACAACGAATGCGCTGTCTGTTTTGGAATTGGCAAAGGCGAGTCATATCCCTGTTTACAAAGGCTGTGAGCTGCCGCTTGTGCAACCGTCCCTGCTTGCACCGGAGACTCATGGTGAACAGGGAATCGGGTATGCAAAACTGTCAGCGCCGCTGATCAGGCCGCAGGTCCAGAAAGGAAGCGATTTTCTGATTCAGAAAATTATGTCATCGCCGGGTGAAATCACATTGGTGGCAATCGGTCCACTGACAAACATCGCATTGGCAATTCGACAGGAGCCGCGCATTGTGGAAAACGTCAAAGAGGTGTTTATCATGGGCGGCGCGATACGGCATGAGGGCAACACCACGGCGCTGGCGGAGTTCAATACGTATGTGGACCCGCACGCCGCGCATATTGTTTTTCATTCGGGAATGCCGATCACGCTTACGCCTTTGGACGTGACCTATCAGTGCATTTTTTTGCCAGAAGACCTGAATCGCCTTTTGAAGATCAATTCATCCATTACAAAATTCATCGCAGACGCGACCCGCTTTTATATGGAATTCCACGATGAATATCAAAGGATCGATGGCTGTGTGATCAACGACCCGCTGACCCTGGCATTAACCTTCATGCCTGAAATCTGTGATTATGAAGAACTGTATGTGGATGTTGATATTTCAACGGGTGTGGGGTTGGGAAACACGTTTGCAGATTTTTATAACTACGAAAAAAAAGCCCCGAACATGAAGGTGGCGCTCAGCGTGAGGCCGCGCGTTTTTATGGAGCTGTTTTTGGAACGGATGGAAAAACTGGCAAAATCCATTTCGTGACTCTTATGGTCGAAAAGTGTTATTATGGCAAAGTAAGCCATCAATCATTTCATACGGAGGATAACATGCTCGAAAAGATCAAGAAAGATTTCACTACCATGACATGGGTTCTCATCCCTGTGGCGATTGCCATCAATATCGCGATAGGGCAAATCGTTGTTTTGCTGAAGCTGCCTGTTTTCCTTGATTCGATCGGCACTGTACTTGTGGCCATTATTTGCGGCCCATGGGCAGGCGCGCTGACGGGCGCCCTCTCAAACACCATCTGGGGTCTGTTTAATCCGGATTCCCTTCCATGGTGGCCTGTGGCGTTTTTCATCGGTCTGGTCGCAGGTTTATGCGCCAATGCTGGCTTATTCAAGAGCTGGTGGAAGGTGATCTTGTCAGGCTTCCTCATCGCGCTCACGGCTGCCATCGTATCCACTCCGATTTCTGTTTACCTTTATGGCGGTATTACAGCCAGCGGATCTTCTTTTATCACCGCCTACCTGCTCCAAACCGGTCAAGGTGTTCTATCGGCTGTCCTGAGCACCGGCTTTCTGGTTGAACCTGTGGACAAGATCACCACAGCCATGCTTGCCTTTGCCATTGTTCAAGGTCTATCCAAACGTCTCGTCGCCCGCTTCCCGCGGCCTGAGAATGCAGACGTGGAAGAGGGCAGCAACACCACACAACTGATCATCGCGCTCGTAGTTGTAGTGGTTGTAGTCGCGTTGGGCTTCGTGGTCCGTAACATGCTGGCAGGTTAATAAACCTTTTGATTTGTAAAAATCAGGCTTCTTCCCGAAGCCTGATTTTTTTTAGCTTATAATCCAAGCCATCTTCTTCCTCCTATTTTTCAACCCAGGCAGATAAACGGCAACTTTATGCACGAGCGTCTCTCTTATTATGTGAAACGTGACAGCGTTCTCCACCACCTCAACCCTTTAACCAAAATTATTTTGGCTTTAAGTATTGTTCTTATTCCAATTTTTAGCCCGTGGTACTGGACATCTCATATTTTGTTACTACTGGTCATTGTGCCGCTATGCTTTGCAGGCAGGGTTACCAGGGAATATTTTACAAGCGCAATCCGCCTGATTATCCCCGCGGCTGGATTCATTTTCCTCATGCAGGCCTTCTTCCAACCCGGTGGCGAAAACGTTATTTTCAAATTCTGGCTCCTGGATATAACCCAGGAAAGTCTTTCGTTCGCGTTTCGAATTTCCACGAGAATTACTGTGATGATCTCTGCGTTTACACTCTTTTTACTGACCACTCATCCAAACGAATTAATGACTGACCTTACACGCCGCGGCCTGCCTGCGCAATTCGCTTATGTCATTATTTCCACATTACAAATTCTGCCTCAAATGCAGGCGAAAGCTCAAACCATTATTGCCGCTCAACAATCGCGAGGATTGGATACCGAAAGTACATTTTTGAAACGCGCTGGTTCTGTCCTGCCGCTCGTAGGTCCATTGGTTTTTGGATCGCTCGTTGAAGTGGAGGAACGCGCCATCGCCATCGAAGCGCGCGGCTTCACGTCTAAAAAAGTAAAAACGTCCCTGCATGAAATTCCTGATCGCAGTGTAGATAAACTTATCCGCGGGGGTCTCGTGATTCTCATCATCATTTCCATCGTGTTAAACATATGGCTTTAATAAACCTTCGAAACGTCACGTATAAATATCCGTTGACCAAAACACCTGCCCTGCAAAATATCAATTTGCAGGTGAACGAGGGCGAGTTCGTCGCAGTCATAGGGCCGAATGGTGCAGGGAAATCCACGCTGTGTTACACGCTGGCGGGTTTCGTGCCGCATTTTTTTAAAGGTGAGATCAGCGGCAGTGTGGAAGTGGCTGGCATGGAATCAAGCAAGTCCACGCTGGATGAATGGATCCTGAATGTCGGCCTCGCATTTCAAAATCCATTCAATCAGATATCTGGCGCAAAATACACTGTCTTTGAAGAGATCGCCTTTGGTTTGGAGAACACCGGCGTTCCACGTGAAGAGATGAAATCCCGCGTTGAAGAAGCCATGAAGTTGACTGATATCAGCAATCTGGCGGATCGCTCACCCTATTCCCTTTCTGGTGGACAACAACAACGCGTCGCTCTGACCTCGATCCTGGTCATGCAGCCCAAGCTGCTCGTCCTCGACGAACCGACCTCGCAAATGGATCCGATCGGTACGCGCGAAGTCTTTGGCGTGATACATAAAATGGCAAAAAGCGGCATGACCGTTGTGATGGTGGAGCACAAAATGGAATGGATTGCACAATTCGCAGATCGAGTCATTGCTTTGAAAGACGGACAAATTTTGCTCGAGGGGAAACCGAGTGAAGTATTGACATCTGATCTATTGGCTGAAAATGGATTTGGCGTTTCACGTTACACCTCCACGGCGAGAGAAGCAAAGAAACAGGGGTTGTGGAAGAAGGAAACATTACCTGTCACATTGGATGAGGCGGTGGATGGGTTTACGTTGTAGCGTGTAGCGTGTTCCGTTTTACGCAATACGTAACACGTTCTGATAATTATGAAAATACAAATTGATAATCTCCGTTTTACCTACCCCACAGGCCTTGAAGCATTACAGGGAATTTCGCTCACCATA
>JBBSCM010000380.1:0-3689 GCA_038250295.1 Anaerolineales bacterium
CTTAACGTAAAACCGATCGCCATTTTGCGAAACGGCGATCTCAATATGGCGGAGCGGGTCCGCACCCGCAAGGCTGCGTTAGATCGTGTGATCGAAATAGCGAAAGAAGAATATGGCAATAAGCCGGTTTATCTTGCAGTGGTCCATGCCCGGGATCCCAAATCCGGTCAATCCTTGTTGGATGATGCCAAGGCTCATTTCAATTATAAAGAAACATTGATCAGCGAACTTTCCATTTCCATTGCCGCGAACCTTGGGCCGGGTACGGTTGGGTTGATCATATACCCTGTGGAGTAATTAATAGGACGAAAATGGTAAAACGGAAAACGACCTCGACACCTGATGAAGAACTGGATGTTCTCGAAGCGCATCTGGCCGGGACACTGAAGCTGGTTACGCCTCCGAAGGACATTATCCAACGCCTGCGTGAGCGCATCCGCATGCCTGACCGTGAGGAGATCGCCTTGCGTCTCACTGATTGGCGCAGGCTGTTCTTTGTATTTGGCGGTGTGTTATCCGGGATGCTCCTGCTAATTACAATCGCGCGTGCGTTATATTACTTTGCCGGGCGCAGAGACGTAATGTAAGTTGTTTGGTAAGCTATAAACCCTAAAGGTCTTTAAGACCTTTAGGGTTTAATTTTTTAATAACCACTCACATAACAAACGCGCTTCGGCAACTAGATCTGCGTCAACAGGGAGTCTGAATTCTTCGGTGACGCGTAACGTTAAATGGTCAGCGATCAGCTTCGAGTCGGGAGGTAGAAGCGGGTCCTCTTTAAGAAGATTTAGCAGGTCATACGCGCTTGTGCTTGGGAAGTGAGTCCCTCGGCGGGTCAGGTAATCTCGTATCGCAATACCTGCGGCGCGGCGGGCGCAAACGCGAGCCTGACCTTCGTTATTTTTGGAACGGGCCTGTTCCGCACGATCAAATTCAGCCTGTATATTAAGTTTAATATCCATATTTGATTGCATTATAATCTTTAAAATTTTGGAGGCAGAGATGAGAAAACGATTCTTAAAACTGATTTCGACGATTATGTTGGTCATGCTTTTGGCTTCTGCGTGTGTGCCAAAAGAACAACCAGATCTTGTAGAGCTAGTAGAGAAAAGCGGGCCGACAATTATTACCGGCGAGGTGACCTATACCAACGCTTTCTTCACGGATGGGGTTGCCCAGCCGGTGATCATTCTTGAAGACCAGACCGGCTTTGTGAAACGGGATCGTAAGTTTGAGATTCCCATTAAGTCACAGGTGATTGGTGAAATCACATCGGATTTTTATACGTCTCCTTTTACTTATAGTTTGTCGCTTCCGGCGGAGCCAAACGGCACCTTGAACGATGTTGACCATGACGGTGTTGAGGAACAGGGAGTCATGATATTTGCCGTGGCTTATTGGACCAACACCTGGGGTGATCCTTATCTCGAACGCCGCGACCAATTTGGCGGAGGCTGGTCGTCAGCTTATGCTTCAACCAAAGTCACTGATGATCGTGATGCATATCTGGAAGTATATGGCGGCAAGTATTTGGTCTATGCTCCGGATGACAAACAACAATTCCCTTCGGATTTTGGCGCTGATAAAAAACTTTTCACTGACGACGACTCGGTCCTGGATCTCCCCGCAGGCTGGTCGGTGATCGATTTGGATCAGTCTCCATTTGGCATTGACCGTTCCGAAAATCCCGTTATTGACCTGCTGGAGCCGGAAAGCGCCGCGCTCGATGATTATTCCGCGCTGTCTTATAGTGAAGCCTACGAGAAAATGGCCGAGAAATTCAAGAATGAATATGCCTTCACTGAATTAAAGAAGATTGATTGGGATGCCAAAGCCGCAGAGTTCCGTCCGCGCTTTACTGAGGCTGAAAAGAATAAAGACCAACATGCCTATGCCCTTGCATTACGCGACTTTTTATGGTCCATCCCGGATACTCATGTTGGCTTTGACCAGTCATTGCTTAATGACGATTTTCAAACCGAGGTTGCAGGCGGCCTGGGTTTTGCAATGCGCGAAACCGATGACGGCAAGATCATCGCCAATTTTATTTTGGATGGCGGCCCGGCGGCTACTGCCGGGATGGAATGGGGCGCCGAGATCATCTCGTTGGATGGCGAGCCTACTTCTGATGTGGTCGATGAGACGCTTCCATGGTCATCACCGTTCAGTAATCCGATCATCAAACGTTTACAACAGCTGCGTTATGCCACCCGTTTCACAATGGATAAAGGTCAGGTTGAGATCGTATTTAAGAATCCCAACGGCAATGAGCAAACTGCCAGCTTGGATGTTGTTAATGAATACCAAAGTTTCAGTTCGGCTTCGTTTTACGCGGGCCAGCCGGAAACATCGTTGCCCGTTGAATTTACTGTGTTGCCCAGCGGTTATGGCTACATAAAGATCAGCAGTTTCCTTGACAATGACGTGCTTTCGATTCAAGTTTGGGAACGTGCCATTGATTATTTCAATGACAACTCGGTTTCCGGTGTGATCATTGATATGCGCGTCAACGGTGGTGGAAGCGGCTGGCTGGCGGACCAAATGGCCGCTTATTTCTTTGACGAAGAAACCATTGTCGGGAATACAGCCCGCTATAACAAAGGCAGCGGCCAGTTTTATATGGACCCCGGCGATCAGGCTATTATGATCCCGCCCGCATCTGAGCGTCAGTATGGTGGCCCAGTTGTGGTGCTCGTGGGGCCGGCTTGCGCCAGTGCCTGTGAATTCTTTAGTTATGCCATGACGGTCAACGACCGTGCCACGATTGTCGGACAGTATCCCAGTGACGGCGCCGGAGGAAGCGTTGAACAATTCCTGATGCCCGAAGGCCTTAGCGTTCAAATGACCATCGGCCGCGCAGTGGATGCGGACGGTAATATCCATCTTGAGGGCAAGGGGGTTGTTCCCGATGTGCGCGTCCCTGTGACCGCTGAGACACTCCAAAAAATAGCTAATGGGGAAGATGTGGTATTAGCCGCCGCCGTGGAAGTTGTAAGCGCTCCTCAAGGAACTGGAATCATTCCTTCTGGTCCGCCTGAAATTGCCAGTTCAGAGGCCGCTGCATCCGCGTTTTCATCGGGAACAAGTTTCCTTGAAGATTTGGCGCGTGAAAGATATGATGCGTCTGATTATGCGCCTGGTACCCTTACATATACAATCCCGCTTGCCGAAGATGACCCGGTCATCTGGGCTTATTATTGGTGCGCCGCTACGATTGATATCCTTAACCAAAACTTTGAGAATATCGAATTAAAATTTGTGTTGAATGGCGATGAAGTTTCAGTCGATAAGTTTATGAAGGGTGATCTTGAAAACAGCGGACAGCAATGCAGGATATATTACACAGCCCTGAGCAATTGGCCTGCCGGTGAACATCATTTGAGCACAACTGTTACTTTCAAGACACCCCTCAATGACGGCGCCGCCGATTACGAAGCGGGCGATTATGTAAGTGAGTATGCGGTGTTTCAGAAGCCGTAAATATTTCTCAGGTTTTGTGTATAAAAACAAAGACGGACGTTTCAGTCCGTCTTTGTTTTTATTATTACTCGACAAATCTATATTTGACCAAGGTCCATACTGCTTCGAAAGCGTCATGTAACTTTATTTTTTTGCCTTGTGCATAGTCGCGCGGATTAAATGTGATGGGTACTTCGAAAATACGGAAGTGCCGCTTGAGTATTTTGGCA
>JBBSCM010000381.1:0-3688 GCA_038250295.1 Anaerolineales bacterium
AAAGCACAACGCCTTTGCCCAATTTGAATTCACCGAAATGCGTCATGAACTCAACGACATCCCTGGAGGTATCCGCAGTTTGAATCACTTCAAGCAATTTCAAATAACGCGGTGGATTGAAAAAATGCGTACCGAGGAAATGTTTCTTGAATTCCTTCGAACGACCTTCCGCAATCGCATGGACTGGAATGCCCGAAGTGTTCGTGGAAACGATCGCATTCGGTTTGCGCACTTCATCAATGCGCGCCATCAGATCCTGTTTAATCTTAAGGTTTTCGACGATGGCCTCGCAAATCCAATCCGCTTCGGCAATCGCGCCAAAATCATCTTCAAGATTTCCCAACGTGACAAGGGTCTTCAATTCATCAGCCATCAAATTGGCGGGCTTGGCTTTGATACAGCGATCCCAACCTTCTTTGACAATTTTATTTTTATCGGACGAATCGTTCGGGACGATATCTAGCAAAGTCACCGGCACGCCGACATTCGCCAAATGCGCAGCAATCGCCGCGCCCATCGTGCCTGAACCGATGACGACGGCTTTGTTGATTTGATATTTCATACTCACTCCTTTTTGGTAATTGGTGCGTGGTAAGTAGTAATTGGTAAGTAGTAATTATGAGTTGAGAAATTCCAGGTCTTCTTCAGAGAAAAGAGGCTCATAAAATTCTTCGGGAATAGTGGTGTTATATTCCGTCGCGGATTCTCGAACAACAGTTGATTTTTTGGTTGACATTTCTTTGCGGACAGTTTTCAATCCACTGGCAAATGTATTCAACTGGCGGGCTAATGCAGTCAGTCCATTAACATATTCCTGAACTTCATTCGCACCCATCAAGTCTCGCGCCTTTACTCTATTAAGCCAGTATTTGGTCTCGAACAAACTTCCGCGTGAATAATACAGAAATTGAAGTTTCTCTCCAAAGTTATATCTTCCAAACGATTCGGCAATATTTGCGCCGATCGAATCAGCAGAGCGTGCAATCTGTTTCCCAACAACATCCTTCGCAAACGAATCCCATTGCGCAGCTCGTTTCCAAATCGAATCCGCAATTGCCTCAGCCGCTTTCAATATCTGTAAATCTTCAAACGTAGCAGAAGACATCACAACCTCCATTCACCAATTACCAATTACTATTTACCAATTATCTTAATTCTTTTCCGCTATAACCCAAAATATGCCTTGCCACCACCATGCGATTGATCTGGCCCGTGCCTTCATAAATATCAGTGATCTTCGCATCGCGGAACCATTTCTCGGCAAGAAATTCGCGGCTATAACCAAGAGGACCTAAAAGCTCCACGACCTTCTGCGTGACTTTCGTAGTGACATCGCCTGCTTTTACTTTACACATCGAAGACTCGAGTGCGTTCGGTTTTTTGTTATCCGCCATCCAGACCGCCTTCAACACCATCAGCCACGCAGATTTGACCATGATTTCCATGTCGATCACTTCACGTTCGATGTTGGATAATTTCTGACGCGGGAGTCCATAGCGGATTTTGACTCCGTTCTCTTCCAATTTTTCTTTGAGGAATTCAAGCGCGGCTCTTGCCACGCCGATGCCTGATGCCGCCACGAGCGGCCGAGTCGCATCGAAGGTAGCCATCGCTCCCTTGAAACCTGCCGTGTTCCTCTCAACGGTTGGGCTGCCCAATACATTGTCATATGGGACGCGGACATCCACAAGCGAGATCGCAGCGGTGTCACTGACACGAATTCCCATCTTGTGCTCAAGTTTGTTGATCTTCACGCCGGGCGTACCGCTTTCGATGACAAACGCGCGCATTCCCGAACGCCCCGCAGACGGGTCAATGCTGGCCCAGACCACGATAAAACCTTTGCCAAGTTTTTCATATTCGGTAAAAGACTTATCCCCGCCTGTGACAAAAATCTTCTCGCCGTTGATGACCCATTCCTGCGTAGCTTCGTCCAAAATTGCGCGCGTGCGAATCGCAGATGTATCCGAACCTGCCCCAGCCTCGGTCATGCACATGGCGGCATACGTGGGCTTCCCGCCGTTAAATCTTTCAAGGAATTTTTCTTTTTGTTCGGGTGAACCAGCCGCCGCTACCGCTGCTGCGCCGAGTCCGCCGCCGGGCGTGATGAGGTACATGCCTACGTCACCCCAGGACAACATCTCAATTTGCGCCGCCAGTTTTTGATATCCAATCGGCGGACGCTTCTTGTTCCCCTCTCCTTCTGGGAGAGCGGTTAGAGGTGAGGTTTCTTCGTTTACAGTCAATCCACCACCGCCGGCAGCTTTCATGGCTGTGTGCATAAATTCAACATAATCCCACGGGATGGAATGTTCGTTCTCATCAAACTCACGGGACACAGGCCGCATCATATTTTCAGCAACAGTTTTAAGCATGGCCTGCTGGTTTAATATTGGTTTAGGTGTTTCAAATTCAATCGTCATTGTTTTCTCCGATCAATTACCAATTACTACTTACTACTTACGTAATTGGTAATTGGTAATCACACAATCATCAACCCCAGCAGCATTGGGAATCCGCGGCCATTGCGCATGAGCAACTCAACAGGGTTCTCGCGTATATATCCATGTCCGCCGTAGATCTGTACGCCACGATCCGTGACCATCATGGCCATGTCTGCTGCGCCGGTGAAGGCAAGATAGGCATCGACACATGCATCTTCTTTGTGGTTATCCAGCTTCCAGGCGGCTTCCCATGTGAGAAGGCGCATGGCTTCGATATCAGTCCGCATTTCGGCAAGCATGAAGGCAATGGCTTGTTTCTGTGCGATCTTCACGCCAAAGGCATCGCGTTCCTTTGCGTAATTCTTTGCGTATTCAAAAGAGGACTTCGCCACACCGACGGCCGCCGCAGCGGAGGCAATGCGCATCGCAGACAGGATCAGGTCAAAGTCATGTCCCGAAGCGCCGCCCAGACGGCTGGCGATGACGTTTTCCAATTTGACTCGATACATCGGCAACGCATTCAATCCCATCAATTTTTCACGTTCTTCTGAAATTTGCAATCCAGCAGAATTCCTGGCAACGATAAAGCCTTGTGTCACGCCATTCAGGTTGGCATAGACGATCATGGCTTCGGCCTCTTTTGCAAATGGAACAAAAACTTTTTCGCCGTTCAAAATATACGAATCGCTATTTACTTTGGCGGTGGTCTTGAGGGCATGAGGATCAAAGTCAAAATTAAATTCGATGAGCGCGGCAGTATAAGGACTCCAATCGCCGCCAATAATTTTCGGAAGATATTCCTGCTTCTGTTCTTCGCTGCCACCAAGCAAAATAGGCGTGGCAAATAGAGAGGGCGTCATGACGGCAAGTGCGCCTGCGAGATCGCCATAGGACATCTCTTCGAGCGCAAGCACACCCGTGACTGTGTTACGTTCACCGAAGCCGCCATATGCTTCAGGTGTGGATGCCTGCAGCAGGCCTAGCTCCCAACCTTTGCTGACAAGCTTCTTTGGCAATTCATGACCCTCTTCGTTTTCATGTGCCGCGCGACGCAGGTCATTTTCCGCGTACCTCCCTATCGCATCGATCAGCATCTGCTGTTCTTCATTGGGTTCGAATGAATACATTTGCTCTCCTTTGTAAAATTGCACTGGTGGTTGAGTAGCCCCGAATGTTCTTTGAGGGGCGTATCGAAACCAACAGCGCTACTTCAACAATCCCTTCAACATCAAATCCGCATACTC